>CANRLP010000035.1 GCA_947631515.1 uncultured Bacilli bacterium | reverse complement strand
ATGTGGTATAGTTCATCATAATGGCAAAACTTTTCAAGTTATGTATGATAAAATATCTCAAAGAAAATTTTTTTATGAACTAGTTGATGGAGCTTATCAAAAGCCTAGTTTTGAAGAATTTTTGTATTTAGAAAATGAACTTAATCCGGAAGCCTGTTTCATTAAAACTGATTCAGATAATAAAGTTCAAAAATCAAACAAAAAAATTCTAATTAAAAAAATTGCTGCTAATTTTTGCTTTATAACTATTGATTTATCCATTATATTTGCCGATATTTATATTAAAAATAATCCTTATCAATTTATTAATACTATCGAACAAGTTAATGAAGATACAAACGCCACTACTAAAACGATAGATGATTTAAAGGAAGCTTTAAATAGTAATGATAATTTATCTATAGATGAAAAAAATTTTATTTTAGCTAGTTTTAATGTTTTAGAAGAAAATTATGATTATATTGATACCGATTTAGTTTATAATCGTTTAGCAAATTTAAAAATTGAATATAATCCTAATCCTTGTGAAGATTCAGCGACTATTAAAGGGAGATATTATCTCGATAAAAATTATATTATTGTATATAATGTTCATTCATTAGAAGACATTAAATCTAATAAAGATTGTATAGAGTATCTATACCATGAAATTAATCATGCATATCAAAGTGATTGTTCTAGTTTAGGTCAAAAAATTTCGGAAGCTTTAAATGAAATTTTTACATTAGAATATAATTCTTGTTATTTAGACAATTTAGGGCCTTATGATTTAGAAAAAAGAGCTGTTTATCCTTTAATAGAATTATTAGGGCCTGAAGTAATGCGAGAATATCATTTTAAGCAAAATCCGCAAATTTTAATAGATGCCTTAACCGCAATAGTTCCTGATGAAGATAAAGCTATTGAATTTATTGGTATGTTTGATAATTTATCAATAGAATATCACAATTTATGTAATAATGAGCAATTGAATAAAAATGAAGCAATGGCTAAAACTTTGTCTTCTTTATATTTTGAAATGAATGATTATTTTTATGTTAAGTATGGATACAATATGATGGATGAAAAATTTATAGCTAATTATTTATATTATGGAACTAATAATTTATATGAGTCACCTTCTATGCAAGAATTTTTATATGATAATAATATTAATGGTAATGATTTAAATAATGTTTCTATCAACACAAATATATATATTCCTTATTTTTCTCAAGAGTATATAGATGACCAATTAATAAATAATAAGCTATGTCAACAGTTTCAATATTATTATCATATTGCTACTGATACCGAAAAAATTTCTTGTGATTATATAGAAAAGCCAGATAGAACTCAAGACTTAGAAGCTAAAAAATAGCTTTTTCTTTTGGCTAAAATGATAGTATTTGTTATAATAAATTTGGTGACGAATTATGACAAAAGTTATAGTAGTTGGTGCAGGAGCATCGGGATTAACAGCAGCTATTTGTGCTCGAAAAAAAGGTTTAGATGTAACACTTTTAGAACGTAATGATATTTTAGGTAAAAAAATACTTGGAACGGGGAATGGACATTGTAATTATTGGAATGAAAATATGAATATAAACTATTATCATTCAAAAGATGATAAATACTTAGAGCAAATTATTACTAAAGATAATCAACAAAAAGTTAGAGAATTTTTTAATTATTTAGGAGTTATTCCTAAAGTTAAAAATGGTTATTATTATCCTTATTCTATGCAAGCAGTAAGTATAAAAGCCGTTTTAGAAAATGCTCTTGCTGAATTAGAAATTTCGCTTATTACTAAGACTTTTGTTCAAAAAATTGAAAAAAAAGATAAAACATTTGTGGTTTATACTGAAAATAAAGTATATGAAAGTGATTATGTTATTGTTGCAACAGGATCTAAAGCAGCACCTAAAACAGGATCGGATGGCAAAGGTTATGATTTAATTTCTTATTTTAATCATACAATTATTCCCGTTTTGCCTAGTTTAACTCAAGTTAATGGTCTAGCTAATTATTATAAGGAATGGAATGGTATACGTATTCAAGCTAAACTTTCTTTGTATGAAGATAAAGAGTTTATTAAAGATGAGGAAGGCGAAATCCATTTGACTGATTCGGGTATTAGTGGCATATGTACTTTTAATTTAAGTGGTTTAGTGGCCAAGGGTTTAAATAAAAATAAAAAAGAAATAATTAAAATTAATTTTGTTCCTGATTTACCAATAACTTCGATAGATACTGGACTAGAATTTTTAGAAGAAAGAAATAATTTGTTGAAAAACAGACGAATAGATCAATTATTTGATGGCTTCTTACCTTATAAATTAGTTTATTTATTTTTACATTTAGCCAATATAAAAAAAGAAGAGAGATGGGATTCATTAAATATTGACCAACAAAAAAAATTAATCTCTTTAATTATTGAACATCCTTTAGAAGTAAAAAGTGTAGGGGAGTTTTCGAAAGCTCAAGTTTGTAGTGGAGGAGTATCATTACAAGAAATTAATCTAAAAACGATGGAATCTAAACTTACTAAAGGGCTTTATATTATTGGAGAATTACTAGATGTAGATGGTGATTGTGGTGGTTACAATTTAGGTTTTGCTTGGCTAAGTGGTATTTTAGCTGGAGAGGCAGTAGGTGAAAATCGTGATTAGAGTAAGGCAAGTAAAAGTTTCTGTTCTTAATAATACGAAAGAAGCTATTAAAGATAAAACTGCTAAGAAATTAAAAGTAGCTAGTAACGATATTAAAAGTTTTAAAATTCACAAACAATCTATTGATGCTCGTGATAAAAAAAATATTTGTTATACTTATGAAGTTGATGTAAATTTTAAGAATGAAATGGCCATAATTAAAAGAAATAAAAGCCAAGATATTTTTATCACTCCCAATGAAGAATATAAAATACCTAGTTCTGGTAAAGAAAAATTAAATGGACCAATTGTAATTGTGGGAAGTGGACCTGCTGGTTTATTTGCGGCTTATATTTTAGCTGAAAGTGGTTATCAACCGATAGTTATTGAACGAGGAGAAAAAATAACAGATCGGATTAAATCGGTCGAAAATTTTTGGCAAACTGGTAAGTTAAATATAAATAGTAATGTCCAATTTGGAGAAGGTGGAGCAGGAACTTTTTCGGATGGTAAACTAAATACTTTAACAAACGATTCCGAATTTCGGGGTCAAAAAGTTTTAGAAACCTTTGTAAAATTTGGCGCTGATGCTGATATTTTGTATATGCATAATCCTCATATTGGTACGGATGTTTTACGTAATGTGATTGTAAATATGAGAGAAGCTATTGTGAAGCTAGGAGGACAATTTCTATACGAAAGTTGTTTAACTAATATAATTTTAGATAAGAATAAAGTTGTGGCAATTGAAATAAATAATAAAACCAAAATGACCTGTAATCATTTGATTTTAGCAATCGGTCATAGTGCTAGAGATACATTTTCTTGGTTATATGATCTAGGCCTGGAAATGCAAGCTAAACCTTTTGCTATTGGCATAAGAGTAGAACATCTTCAAAAAATGATTAATGAAAGTCAATATGAAGATTTTGCTAAATACTTACCTCCTGCTACTTATAAATTAACATATAAAGCTCAGAATAATCGAGGAGTTTATTCATTTTGCATGTGTCCAGGTGGATATGTTGTAAATGCTTCTAGTGCCAATAAAAAATTAGCTATCAATGGAATGAGTAATAGAAAAAGAGATAGTAAAAATGCTAATAGTGCCATAGTTGTAACTGTATCTCCAAATGATTTTGGTAATCATCCGTTAGCAGGAATAGAATTTCAAGAAAATTTAGAAGCTCAAGCTTATAAAATAGGTGAAGGAAATATTCCTATTCAACTATATAAAGATTATAAAAATAATCAAAAATCTACTTCCTTTGGTTCATTTACTACCGAAATGAAAGGAAAATATACGTTTAGTAATTTAAATGAATTATTCCCTCATTATATCAATGAAGCCTTAAAAGAAGCTTTTAGCAATTTTGATAAAAAAATAAAAGGGTTTGGGGCAGATGATACAATCTTAAGTGGCATCGAAAGTCGAACTTCTTCTCCTGTTAGAATTCTTCGGGATAATAACTATGAAGCTAATATCAAAGGAATCTATCCAAGTGGTGAAGGGGCTGGTTATGCTGGGGGAATCATTACTTCTGCTATAGATGGAATAAAAGTAGCCGAAACAATCATAAAAAAATATTCAGCTTAGAATATTTTTTTCATTAATAAGCAAATTAATAATGGTGAATAAAATGAGCTTATGGGAAAAAGATATTAATGATATACATTTTAATTCTTTAAATAAAAACATTGAAACTGATATTTTAATTATTGGAGGAGGAATAACGGGTTTAACCACTCTATATTATTTAAAAGATTATCAATCAATTTGTTTAGTAGAAAAAAATACTATTGGTTGTGGTGTTACTAAAAACACTACCGGGAAAATAACTTATCTACAAGGAGCAATTCATGTTGATCTTATGAATAATATTAACTATGAAGTAGCTAGTTTATATTTAAAATCTCAAATTACAGCTATTTCATTAATTAAAAAAATCATCAAAAAAGAAAAAATTTCTTGTAATTTAGAACAAGTTTCTTCATTTTTACATGCAGAAAAGAAAAAAGATTTTTCTAAATTAGAAGCGGAAAAAAATTTTTTATTAGATAACTATATTCCTGTTCAAGAACATAACCATGCTATTTCAGTTGTAGATACTTATGTTTTTAATCCTGAAAAATATTTAAATGGTTTAAAAAATATTTTACAAAATAAAACTATTTATGAACACACGAATATAACCAATATAACTTTTAAAAATGGTAAGTATTATTGTAATGCTAACTCTTCACTCATAATTGCCAAAAAAGTAATTATAGCTTGTCATTATCCGTTTTTTCTTTTTCCTTTTTGTTTACCTTTAAAATCTCATATTGAAAAATCGTATCTTATTGCTTATAAAACAACAACTAACGAACATAACTCTGGAATCACGATATCTAATCCTGGTTATTCCTATCGTTATTATCAAGATGGTAAAGCAATTTATAAAATTTGTTTAGCCAGTTCTCATCGTTCTACTTTAAAACAAAACGATAAAGATAATTTTTTGAATGTTCAAAAAAAATTTCATATTCCTAGTGATAAAATAGTAGCCAAATGGAGTAATGTTGACATAATTACCGAAGATAAATTACCCTTTATAGATGAAATAAAAAATAATATGTATATTGCTACTGGTTTTAATACGTGGGGAATGACTAATGGTATATTAGCTGCTAAAATATTATCTGATAAAATTTTAAATAAAGAAAATGAATTTGCTCCATTATTTAAAATTCAACGAAAAAACTTTTATAAAGTAAAAAGCTTTTTTAGTAACACTTTCTTTAGTATATATGGTTTTATTAATAGTCATTGTTTTAAAAAGTGGTATCCTAATACTCTTCATTTTATAAAAAATAATGGTCAAAAAATAGCTATATATGTAGATCAAAATAACAAAAGACATAGTGTTTATCCGATATGTCCACATTTAAAATGTGGCTTAATTTTCAATGAAGAAGAAAAAACTTGGGATTGCCCTTGTCATAGTTCCCGTTTTGATTTAGATGGTAATTGTATCAAAGGCCCTAGTACTAAAAATATTTCTTGTAAGAAATAATATAGTTTTTTAGATGTGATGTGGTATAATATTCGCGAAGTGATTTTTATGTTTGATTATGAAAAATTAGAAAAAGAACTTAATACTATTACCATTAATTTGTTAAAAAGTTTTAAATCAAGTTATGAAGCATTATTATCCTTAAGCAAACAAAAACTATTAACAAAAATGATTGAAGAAGAAAATGTAGTTGCTTTTGAAGATAATAAAAATACAACTGTCCAAGTGATTATTCCGTCAAGTATACCGAAAAAACATTTAAAAGATGATAATTATAAAAATAGTTTAGAAATTAATTTTATTTTAATAGAACTTTTAAAAAAATTTATTACATTTTCTTTGCCTGAAAAAGATTGTTTAATATTAGGAAATTCCGAATTAAATAAACAACTAAGAGATGATTTACAAACGGGTTTTGTTTATTATATTGCTAACGAATTTTGTATGAAAAATAATCTTAATTGTCCTGAATGTGAAAATACTTTTTCTTTAGAATTTATAAAATTTTTAAAAGAAAATGTTCAAGGTTTTTCGCATCTTAAAGAAACAGTTTTTTCTTTAGAATATTCCTTTTTTTGTGAAAGATTTTATGAACAAACTGGAGTAGATATATTAGATGTATATGAAATCTTTGTTAATAATAATTTAATAGCTAATAAGGGGCGATAAAAATGAAAATAAGTAACAATTGGGAAGATTATGAATGTTTAGATGCGGGAAATGGTGAAAAATTAGAACGTTTTGGTTCTTATATCTTTAGAAGACCAGATCCTCAAGCAATGTGGGATATTTTAGATGATAAAAAGTGGCAAAAAGTAGATGGTTATTATCACCGAAGTAATTCTGGAGGAGGCTATTGGGAATTTTTAAAAAATTTACCTAATCAATGGACGATTAATTATAAACATTTAAAGTTTAAAATAAGTCCTACCAATTTCAAACATATCGGAATTTTTCCTGAACAAGCTGTCAACTGGGATTTTATGATGGATAAGATTAAACATAGTAATCGCCATATTAAAGTTCTTAATTTATTTGCTTATACTGGTTGTGCCACAATGGCTGTATCTAGTGCGGGCGCCAGTGTTGTTCAAGTCGATGCTTCAAAAGGAATGACTGATTGGGCGAAAGAAAATATGCATTTATGTAATTTAGATGATCATGAAATTCGTTTCATTGTCGATGATTGTGTAAAATTTGTAGAACGGGAAATTCGCCGAGGAAATAAATATGATGCCATAGTTATGGATCCTCCTAGTTATGGAAGAGGGCCAAATAAAGAAGTTTGGAAATTTGAAAAAAATATCTATCATTTAATTGATTTATGTATGCAAGTTTTATCTGATAAACCGTTATTTTTCTTAATTAATTCTTATACAACGGGTATTTCAAGTATTGTTTTAGAAAATATATTAAAAACTACTATGTTAAAAAAATATCCTCAAGGTAAAGTGTTATCTGGTGAAATTGGTTTGCCTATTACTCGAGATAATTTAGTTTTACCTTGTGGTATTTATGGACGTTGGGAAACTAATGATTAATATTTTATATGAAGATAATCACCTATTAGTTGTAGAAAAACCAATTAATATGTTAGTCCAAGGTGATTCTACAAAAGATTTAGATTTACTAACAATTTTAAAGCAATATTTAAAAGAAAAATATCATAAACCAGGCAATGTTTATTTAGGTTTAGTACATCGTTTAGATAGAGTAGTAGGGGGAATTATGGTCTTTGCTAAAACTAGTAAAGCAGCTAATCGTTTATCCAAACAAGTAAAAGATCATAAAATACAAAAAATTTATTATGCCGTGGTTTGTGGAAAATTAATGCATAATGGTCGATTAGAAAATATGTTAGAAAAAAATGAAAAAACAAATACTTCCTTTGTATCAGACAAAGGTAAATTAGCAATTTTAAACTATGAAGTTATAGCTATAGAAAACAATTATTCACTTGTAAAAATTGATTTGGAAACCGGCCGACATCATCAAATTCGCGTTCAATTTAGTTCTATAGGTTTTCCTTTATTTGGAGATCATAAATATAATAAAAATTTTCAAAAAGATGAACAAATAGCTTTATTTGCCAAAGAACTTTCCTTTTTTCATCCTATTACCAATGAAAAATTATCATTCTCTTTAAATTTACCAAATCGTTATCCCTATACTTTATTTAATAAAAATTAATTGCTTAAAAAAATAAATGTAGTATAATAAAATTAATAATAGAGGAGGATTTATATGAAGAAAGTAAAAAATAACCTCCCAACCAGACTAGCTCTGGGGGGGGGGTATATTAAATAAGAAGGAAGACCTAGAGTTAGAAAGATTTACTAAGAACAAAAAAAGAAAAACATTTATAATCGGAGCAATAATAGGTATATGTG
>CANRLP010000034.1 GCA_947631515.1 uncultured Bacilli bacterium | reverse complement strand
GAGACATTGACAATTAAAATTATATCACGTTTTTTAGATTATTCAATAATTTTTGTTAATTAGTAAAGCTCCATACTATATATATATTACGTTTATTTGTTTTTTGTATAAATTATCAATAAAAATCATTAATTGTATGAACATTTAAACTATTTATATGATTATAAAAGTGTTTTTTTATCTTTAAGTTTTCCTTGCTTAATTTCTATAGTATTTATTTCTATTTGGATGCTTTCTATTCTGTCTTCAAAATGAGAATAATCTTCTTTATATTTCTTTATTAAATTTATGTATTCTTTTCATCTAATATTATCTTTTTAATTTTATCAATATTAGGAAAGAATAAATTAGTTCCTTGCTTTTTTAAAGCTAATAACGACTTAAAATTATATAAGATTTCATTCTTTAAATTATCTGGCACTTTAACTGGTACACCATTTTTAGTATGTGGATGGTCTATATATTTTTCTAATGTTGGAAATGCATTTTGAAGTAAAATAACAGACTTCTGATTTGCAATTTCACGTATCATTATTGACTTGCAACTACCATACTTTTTTATTTTTTGATCTATAATTGGTTGATACTTAGATACTTTACTGCTCAAAGGAATAAACCATAATACGTCTTTATCCTTAATAGTAAAATAAGTAGGCCTAGCACGACCATTTTCATGATTTATCATTGATTTTATCAAAGAATTCGTCTTTAATATGATAAATATATCCTGTTTGTACTTTCATATGATTGCCTCCAGTAAATAACATAACATAAAAATAAAAGAAAACTCCATTAATTTAACAGAGTTTCCCAATATTTTCAATCGGGATCATTTATAACTCGCACCACCCGTAAGCGACTAACATTTCGCGATTGGAATCATTTATACCCCGCGCCATCCATAAGCGGCTAACATGTTCTTGATTATCGCACTTCTTCAAATGCAATAATAATATATTATATTTTACCCTGAAAGTCAATAGTTTCAGCATAATATCGCGAGTTTTCACTTTCATTAATATTATACTCAAAATATAAAAATAAATTATATATTTAATGTAATTTTTAAAAATATATAAGTAAAATTAACAATATTAATATAAAATATTGAGGTTGTTTGAATATGAAAAAAGCACTTTTATAATCATATAAATAGTTTAAATGTTCATACAATTAATGATTTTATTGATAATTTATACAAAAAACTAATAATGTCGAAATTACAAAAACGTCTACTTTAGAAGATATAATTGAAAAAATTGTTGAAAGTCCAAGGGAATTTTATATTAATTTAGCAAATTCATTATCTATTGAAGAAAGAGAATGGTTGAAGAAATTAATCCAAAATAGATGTTGTGATAATTGTACCAATGGAAGTTGTAAAGTTGAAACTTGTGAAAAAATAGGATTAGATGAATTAGGTAAATCACAAGGAAGTAACTGCTTAAGCTGGAATAATTCTGAATTAATTGGTAGACAAAGAGTTTTGACAAAAAATACCCTATAAATAATTTAACTACTGAATACAATTAAATCAGTAGTTTTTTTATAATTCAAGTTTACAATATAATGGATGAGGAATTTGAAAATGTATTTACGATTATTATTTTAAAGACATTCGGTTATATATAAGTTGGTCCTTTAGCAGATCTTTGGGATCTAGTTGGAACAGTTTCCTCTTATAGCACAAACATTATAATTATAACAGGGATTACAATTCTTTTTTTGATTTATCAGAATTTAAATTATTTTTAGAATAAAACATTGATTGATTCCCAAATTCAACTCCTTTTTATCTCTAACAAATCATATGTTTAACAAGAATAAAAGTTATTAAAAATAAATAAATTTTATTAAATACCTGTTATTTTGGAAACAATATAAAAAATTTGACAAAAATACTTGCATTAAAGACGAAAATAGTATAAAATGAAATAGTCATTGAGACAAAATGGGCTTGTAGCTCAGCTGGTTAGAGCGCACGCCTGATAAGCGTGAGGTCGGAGGTTCAAGTCCCCCCAAGCCCACCATTTTGTTTTTTGGCCAGTTGGTGAAGCGGCTTAACACACTGCCCTTTCACGGCAGCATTCACGGGTCCGAATCCCGTACTGGTCACCAAAAAGTACAATAAACTTGCTAAAAGCAAGTTTTTTTTAATATTTTTAAACATAAAAATTAATATGGAAGATATCGAAGAAACATTAAAAGAAATTAAAGAAGAAGATATAATTTGGATAATTTATATTTTTTTGGTCATATTTGCTTTAGTTTCTAACTACTTTGAAAAAGAATTTATTACTAAAAGAAAAAAGAAAGACGAAAAAACTTTTCGAAGTATAAATATCTTTATTTTTAGTGTTACTTTTTTTATATATTTATATTTTGTGATAATCAATTATAAACATATAAAAAAGCTAGACATTTCTTCTAGCTTCCGTGATCAATTATTTACTAATGCCAGCTTTATTTCTGCTATATTATTTTTAATTGGTGGAACCATTGCTTTATTAATTGCTATTTTCGGTACAGATGAAGATAATTTTGCTATTGACTTTTTTTAAGACTTCGATAAATTGTATTTTTTTCTAAAGTTCGTTCTTTAATATTAGCTAATTCTGAAACACTTACTACTTGATAGCCTTCAGCATATAACTTAGGAAGTAATTCTTCTACTGCTTCTACCGTACTATCATAAGAATCATGCATCAAAATAATATCGCCATCACTTACATTTTCCATAACATAATTAACAATATAATCTTTATCACGATGTAACCAATCTTCCGTATCTAAATTCCAAGTTATAAAAATAGTATCTAAGCCTTCTCTAATTTTTGAATTAATAGAACCATATGGAGGACGCGTATAAATTAATTCTTGACCAGTAATATTCCGATAAATTTCTTTAGTTTTTTCTTCATTTTCTTTTAATTTAGCCAACTTTTGCCTCTTCATATTAGCATGATTATAAGAATGACTACCTATTTCATTTCCTTTAGCTAGAACATTTTGAATTGTTGATGAACCATATTGCATTTTATTACCTACCATAAAAAATGTAGCATGAGCCTTATTTTGTTCAAGTAATTCAACTATTTTATTAGTTTTAGCATCATTTGGACCATCATCAAAAGTCAAAGCTACAGTCTTTTTATTTTTAAGATAATTATAACCATCTTCATTAGTATATTCTTGATCTAGTAAAAATGTAAAATCTAAACATTCTTTAATTTCATTATAATTAATAGTTAAACTTAAAGTATCATGAATTTGTGGCTCAATTAAAACATCATAAAAATAAATAACTAAAGCATTTTCTTTTATTTGATAAGTTCTTGAAGTTTCCGCTTTCACTAAAATATCAGCTATAAACTTAGGATATTTTAAATAAATTAATTCTTGAACTTTACTCTCAAATTCTTCTTTTTTTTCTGGACGAATAAAATAGGAAAAGTCAGTATCTTCACCTGTTTCTTTATTCACAAAATGACTATATATTGTATTTTCTTTTAAAAATTCTAAATAAATAAACTTATCTTCAACTTCCGATTTATTTTGCAAGGTTTTGTCATTGTTTTCCTCAATAATTTTTTCTACTTTATTTTCAACTATGGCTTCTTTAGTCACAAATAAACCAGCTGGATTCGTTTTCGGATTTAAAACCAATACTGGTAAAGTCATAACTATCAAAAATATAGGAATTAATTTTAACCAAGTTTTTTTCATAAACATCACTACTCTATAGTATAACAAAAAAATAAGCTTTTACGCATATTTTTTAATTCATAACTCTTTTAAACATTCTTTCTAAGTCATAAATAGAAAATTTAATTATTGTAGGTCTTCCATGCGGACAGTTATAAGGATTATCACAATTACAAAGTTCATTTAACAACTCTTCTATTGCTTCATTACTAATATGCATATTAGCTTTAATACTCATTTTACAAGCTAAAGTAATAGCAATATGTTCGTTAAATTTAACGGGATCAAATTCTCCCTGATTTTTAATAAGAATATCTACAATTTTTTTAATAGATTCTTCCTCGTAGCCAGTTTTTAGCCAAGTTGGATGCTCTTTAAATACAAAAGTATTTACGCCGAACTCTTCAACTTTAAAACCAATATTAGTTAAAACATCTAAATGATTTTTAACTGTTAAAAATTCACTAGAAGATAACTCAACAGTTATCGGAAATAATAAACCAGTTGTCGTTATTTTTTGTTCTTTCAAAGCTTTTAAATATCTTTCATAATTAACTCGTTCTTGAGCTGCATGTTGATCTATTAAGTAAAGTCCCTCTTCATTTTGCGCAATTATATAAGTACCATGCGCTACCCCAATCGGATATAATACTAATTTTTTCATTTCTTCATTAATAACGATAGGTTCTTCTTTTTCTTCTTGATAAGACAAATCCATTACCATTTGATTAGTTTCATGATAACTATCTTCTTTTTTTTCTTCTTCGTGAATAAAATTTTCTACGTAATTATCTTTTATTTCGTTATATTCTGGCTTTTTTATAGCATCTGGTATTAATAAACTTTTGTATAAAGTATCTTTAATAGTATTATAAATTAATTCATACAATTCCTTAATTTTAGATAATTTAATGTCTTGTTTAGTGGGATGAATATTAACATCAATTAGCGTTGGGTCCGTATTTATCTTTAAAACAACAATAGGATATTTAGTATCAGGTTTATAGGTGTAATAAGCATCGTTTATTGCTCGATTAATTTCATAATTTTTAACTACGCGATCATTAACTATTGTGATAAAGTGATTACGATTAGATTTTAAAATTTCTGGCTTACAAATATAACCATATAAATCAAAATCATCATTACTAGCTTTTACTTCTAACATTTTTGAAGATACATTTAAACCATAAATTTCATGAATACATTTATGTAAGTTATCACTACCACTCGTTTTAACAAGAGTATGGCCATTATTTTGTAAAACAAAAGAAATACTGGGATGAGAAAGAGCTAATCGTTCTATAAATGATACACAACCTGCTAATTCACTTGCTTCCGTTTTTAAATATTTTAACCGTGCTGGCGTATTATAAAATAAATCAGTAACAGTTATTGTAGTTCCTACTCTACTATCTGATTCTTCATGAGAAAGCATTTTGCCACCCTTGATTTCAATAAGAGTTCCAATATCATTTTGACAAGTTTTTAAAGTAACATGACTTACACTAGCAATAGAAGGTAGAGCTTCTCCTCGAAATCCTAAGGTATCAATAAAAAATAAGTCATCTTCTTTTAATAATTTACTTGTAGCATGACGTGAAAAAGCCAAAATAGCATCTTGTTCATCCATCCCATCGCCATCATCAATAACTTGGATACTTTTAAGCCCACCATCTTCTAAAGATACCACAATATTTTTAGCATGGGCATCAATACTGTTTTCGACAAGTTCTTTAACAACACTAGCTATTTTTTCAACAACTTCCCCAGCTGCAATCTTATTAGCTAAATTTTCACTCATTACTTTTATTTTACTCATAACTATACCTCTTTAAAAAATGAATCTCGTAATTCGATAAATCCTTTCTTTTTAACATATACATTTATTAAAGCGTCATTTTTAAAATTTATAAAACCAATACCTTTAATAACCAAATCTTGATTTTTTTCTAATTTATATTTTTCTAATTCTTGGTCTTTTAAACTATCATTATTAAAATATATTTTTTTAATATCTAATAAATTGCTCATATAAATTGTTAAGTTACATTTTTCACTCATTACTTCTAAACGAACTAAATCTTCAATTAAAATACTCATATTCTTTTTTAATTGGAATGTTAATGGCTTAATAAATGTTTTAGGATTGATTTTCTTTATCATAACAAAATCATTTTTATCATATAATGTATCATTATATAAAAATCCCGGACTATCAATAATTTTTTGGTTTTCTGTTAAATTAATTTCTAAAAAATCTAAAGTCGTATTAGGAAGGACACTTGTAGTAATATTATTTGAATCAGTTATTTTATTGACTAAAGTACTTTTCCCCGAATTGGTAAATCCAACTAAATAACTAACTTTTACTTGCTTTTTATCCATAATATTTTGAATAGCTTGAATATTAAGATTTTTTGCAGCACTTAAAAAAATAATATCATCTTTTATAGCATAAATATTTTTTAACCATCTTCTAATTTTTTCTTTATTGATATATTTAGGTATAAAATCAATTTTACTTAAAACAAAACATTTAGGAGCTTTAATATTATGATAAGTATCTATAACTTCATTATTAATATTTAATAAATCAACTAAAAAAAAGACTAATTTTCCTTTTTGATTTATTTCTTGTAAAACTTCTTCTTTTTTGTCTATATTAACAATTTTTAAATCATTATAATGGAGAAGACGAAAACAACGTTCACAAAGTTTTGCTGTATCTTTTTTTTCTTTAGGAATATAACCAATTTTATTATCATTACTAGATTGTAATATTGCTCCACATCCCATACATCTATTCATGAATTCAATCTCCTTATTTATATTTTTTATTCATAATAATCTCCAATTTTAAATAAACCTCTTTTTTCTAAAATGGCAAATAATTTTTGTTCAAAAAAACGATTTATTTTAGTTGGCAAGTAATCTTCATGACTAATTGGATTTACTAATATACTTAAAAATCCCATTCGATTAGCTCCATATATATCAGTTAACAATTGATCTCCTATACAAGCTATTTCATTATCTTTAAAGCCATAAATATCCATAATTTTTTTATACTTCTTTTTAAACGGTTTTTGACTATGATAACTCGAATCAACATTTAATTTTTCTTTAAATGGTTCTACTCTTCCTTTACCAGCATTAGATAAAATAATAGCTTTTATTTTCAAAATTTCCAAATCTGCAAATAAGTCTTTTAATTCTTTATCGGGAACTGGTATATGTAAAGGCGCAATTGTATTATCTAAATCAAATAAAATACATTTAATTCCCCTTTTTTTTAAAGATTTAAAATTTATTTCAAAAATACTTTTAACATACATATCTGGTATAAATCGATCCATTATATCACCTTCAAATATAATAAAAGTATATCATGCTAATGAAAAAACATAAAGTAAAATAAAAAAGAATTATTTCATTCTTTTTTCTAATTTAAATACGTCCTCAGTTGCTTCTTCTTCTAAATTACTTGCTTCTAATTCTTTTATTAAATATTCTAAATGATTTTTAAATGAATATTCTCTACTATATATACTTTCTTTTTCTTCTTTACTTTTTGAATTTTGAATTTTAATCATATCACTCTCATGACATGGACTTTTTAAAGAATCCCAATTTCTTGATGTTATTCCTAATTGTTTTGCTATTATATCAGTCTTAGCACTAGCGATTAATTTCATGTCTCTTTCATGATATTCACTTTGTAAAGAAGCTGGATCTATTGATGTATATCCTAATTGTACTGCTATAGTATCTGTCTTAGCACTTGCAATCCGTTCCATATCATTCTCATGATATTCATTTTGTAAAGAATATTCATCTCTTGAGGTAACTCCTAATTCTTCGGCTATAATATCTGTCTTAGCATTAGCAATCCGTTCCATATCATTCTCATGATATTCATTTTGTAAAGAATATTCATCTCTTGAGGTAACTCCTAATTGTTTTGATATAGTATCAGACTTAGCACTAGCAATTAATTTCATATCACTTTCATGATATTTACTTTTTAATGAATCCACATCTCTTGAGGTAACTCCTAATTGTTTTGATATAGTATCAGACTTAGCATTAGCAATTAATTTCATATCATTCTCATGATATTCATTTTGTAAAGAATCTTTATTTCCTGAAGTTTTTCCTAATTCTTCTGTTATTGTATCGGACTTAGCATTAGCAATTAATTCCATGTCATTCTCATGATGTTCACTTTTTAATGAATCACTATCTCTAGATGTTAGTCCTAATTGTACTGCTATTATATCAGTTTTACCACTAGCAATCATTTTCATATCACTCTCATGATGTTCACTTTCTAATGACTCTTTATCTATTGACGTTAAGCCTAATTGTATCGCTATTATGTCAGTCTTAGCTTTAGCAATTAGCTCTATATCATTTTTATAATATTTACTATTCAAAGAATCTTTATCTATAGCTACTTCTCTTAAATATTTTGCTCTCTTATCAGACTTAGCATTTGCTATTTTCGTTTTTAAATCACTAGATAATATATTATTAACTTGTGTATCATTTAGTGATAGTATCCATTCTTTAAATGTATTCATATCTTCAAAGAGTGATATCAAATTACACTCTTTCATATAATTTATTACTTCTAATAATTTACCATTTTTCATAACAAATCTCTTCCTTTTACCAATTAAATTATTACTATAATAGCAGA
>CANRLP010000033.1 GCA_947631515.1 uncultured Bacilli bacterium | reverse complement strand
TTATTTTCTCCTTTTCTATTATCTTTATAATACCCCCCCCCCGAAGTTATTGTCAAGATTTTTTTACTCTAAATTATGAATTATTTTTTGACATATAAAAATCGTGTTTGTATTTAAACACGATTCATTTTTTTAAGTATCACTCTATCTTCTTCCTCCAGGCATACTCATCATACCTCCCGTATTTCCAATAGTTGTCGTAATATTGGAAATAGTAAAACTACTATATTTTGTATCATTGACTAAAATTGTATAAGTTTCACCTTTTTTTAAATTTGGTGAGGCAATGACTAAAGAACTAAAAGATTTAGAAGAAGAATAAGATACAATTTCTTGATTATTACTATCGACTATTTTTACTATATCACCATTATTATAATTTGAATTAAAAGTTATAGTAAGATTATAAATTGTCGAAGAATTGCTTAAACCTTGTAACATACCACTAGCACCACCAGCAATTAAAGTTCCTCCGGTTACTTCAAATGTTTGATCATAATCTAAAGCTCCATTACCATTATTTGTTGGCCCATAAACTACAGTATACCCACCTGTAATATAAATTGAACCATTAGCATCTAAACCATCACCTGTAGCATCAACTTTTATAGAACCACCGCAAATAGTTAAAACTCCTCCCGTCGATTCGGAAAAATTATTTTGACCTGGCCGATTTCCTAAACTAGATGAATCATTACCTCCCGCAACATTAATACCATCATCGCTAGCTACAACATCAATATTACCATTATTGATAGTAACTTTTAAAGCTTCTAGTCCTTCGTAACTTTTTGTAATACTAATATTTCCACCATCAACAATTAATTCTTCATCAGCATGAATTCCATCATCTCCAGATAAAATTGTAAAATCACCACTCTTAATACCTATGTAATTATTTGAATGAATAGCATCATCAGAAGAATTTAAATTAAAATCTCCGGATTCAATCACAATATTATTACCAGCTTTTATACCTTTAGCACTATCATTACTTACGCTTGTAGTATTTCCCCAAATTCCCCAATTGTTACTAGTACTAGAATTGGAACTTCCTCCTCCTGTTGTTATATCAAAATTACCATCTTGAATCAAAATTTTATTAACTGCATCCATTCCATCATTTTCGGCATTAATTGAAAAAGTACCATTTTCTATTTTGATAAAACCTTTTTCAGTATCTGTATCATTAGTTGTTTTAATTCCATCACCTGTAGCTTTAATTGTATAATTACCATCTATAATATATACAGAATCTTTTCCTCGAATTCCATCATCTTGTGCTGTAATCATATAAGTTCCAGAAATGAATTTTAAATCATCTTTAGAAACTATTGCATCTAAAGTATTAGAAACTACTTCTAAAAAACCAGTCCCCTGTAAAGTTAAATCATCATGACTAAGTATTACTCCGGCATCATCATCTTCATCCGTTTTATAATTAGAACCATCTTCTAAATAATTTTTGCTTCCCTTTTTTAATTCAATAACTACATCACTAGCATTTTCTATTAATATGGCCGGTCCATTAGAATTTGTAATATTAACATTATTTAAAATTAATTTAACATTCCCCGAAGTATTTACCGTAATTAATCCATCTTCTATTGTTCCCGTTAAGTTATATATTCCTTCTTCTGTAATATTTAGACTTTTAGTTAAGGTATAATCAGTATTTGCATAATTACTCCAATCAATTTTTTCATCACCATCATCTGTATTTAGATTCATATCGATACTATCAGTTGTAGTATTTGATAAATTATCTTTGTCTAAAAAAAAGTAAATTCCCCAAGCCAAACATAAAACAATTATAACAATTAGAAAATATTTTAAATTTTTTTTATTTTTCATTAATTAAAACTCGCTTTCATCTAATTTTTGACTAAGAGATATTTTTAAATTACCATTTTTTATTCTTAATTCATCGATAAAATCTTTATCATTCAACTCTTCATTAAATTTAATTTCATAAGTTATTTCAAACAAACTACCCATATTAACTGTCTTAATATTTCCCACTTTATAAGATTTTAAATATTTTTTAAATATCTCATCAAACATATTGTTATAATCCATATTATCGGGTACTGTTATTTTTAATATTCTTTCTGATTCATCTTGATTAAAGATCCTAGTTTTAGCAAAAATAATCATTGCTAAGATAACTATTATGGCAATTATAATAGCAAATACAATATGCCCAATTCCTGTTGCAAGCCCAATAGTCATTGCAAAAAATACACTTAAAATTTCTTTAGATGTTCCAGGCATACTTCTAAATCGAACTAAACCAAAAGCTCCTAAAATGGCTACAGAAGTTCCCAAATTACCATTGACCATAATCATTACCGATTGAACTAGTACTGGTAAAATAGCCAAAGTTATTAAAAAATTTTTACTATAACGACTTGTTTTTTTATGTGTATAAGATATTGCCAGTCCTAGTAATAAAGAAACTAACGAACAAATTAAAATTGATGTAAATGAGATATTACTTGATGCTGATTCTTGAAATATACTTTTTAACATAAATAACCCTCCATATCTTTAGTATAAACACTACCTATTTTCGAAAAAGATGTAGGATATATTTTTAAATCTGATAAACTTTTAACTAACCAAAGTGGTAAAGCATCTTTATACTTTATTTCCATTATATAAGTATCATCTTTAAAATAATATTTTCCTTGATCTCCTTCATTCAAATTCAAATTATTTTTACGACTTCTTAATTTTTCATCCACAGTTATTCTCAAATCTGTATTTTCTATTCCATGAAAACTTTTTCGGTCATAAGCTAAAAAATAAACTGGTTTCAAATTATAAAGGTGAAATAAATAATCAATTTCTTTCATAATTTGATCTTGATCTGCAAATTCATTTGTTTTTAAATAATGATTAAAATCTTGTAAATTTACTTTTATTCTCCTTTTGGTGACTATCTTTTTATATTTTGTTTTAACTTCTAAAAAAACATCATCCGTTATTTTTGGTACATTATAACTTCGCAATCTAACTTTTTGTTTAAATAATGGCTTTTCTAAAGAATTAATAATCATATCTTTATTTTCATTATCAAAATAAATATTACAAATATTAGCAGCACAAAATTTATCTTTTTCGATATGCTTTCTTATTTGTTCAAAAAAATTTATATATTGACTTTTATTCATTAAATATTTTTGTTCAATTCTATTGAAATTACTTTCATACATATTTTTATTTCCTTTCTAATACTATTGGTCTTATCTAATTTTAGATATTTTAATATTTCTAATCACCTTCTCCATGCTATAAATATATTATTTGAACATTAAAGAAGTATTAAAAAACATTAACTTTTTTTGTTAATGTTCATTTTTTTTAAATTTGACTTCAAAAGTAGTATAGCCATCTTTGGAATAAGCCCGAATATTGCCTTTATGAGCTAGGACAATATTTTTAGCAATAGATAAACCTAAACCATATCTTTCACTTTTGCGATTATGACTTTTATCACTTCGATAGAATCTTTCAAATATTTTTTCATATTCACTTTCTAAAATAGGTTCGCCTTCATTAATAATTTCCATTTTTATTTCCAATTTATTGCTAGTTAAATTTACTTTAATTTCACTATTTTCTTTACCATGGCTTAGAGCATTATCAATTAAAATAGACACTAATTCATCTATACTTTCTTTATGGCATACAAAATTTATTTTATCTTTTATATTTGTTATTATATTTATATTTTTTTCAAATGCTAAGCTTTCAAAAATTAAAGCTCTTTTTAAAACAATCTTTGATAAATCATTTTCACTAAAATTTTCGCTTTTTAAATATTCAGTTTTTGACAAGTCAAGTAATCTGGTTATTAGATTACTCATACGATCTGCTTCGCATTTTAAATTATTAATCCATTTTTCATTTTTCTTACTTACCTCTAAACAATCTATACTAGCCATCATAACTGCTAGTGGTGTTTTAAGTTCATGAGAAGCATTAGCAACAAATTCTTTTTCTCTATTAAAACTCATCTCAACCGGTTTTGTGATCCATTCTGTTATCTTTTTCGAGATAAAATAAATAATAATTTCCCCTATACCTACTAATAAAAATGACATAAATAAATTAGAAAGTAACATATTTTTAGTATCTGTAGTATTTATAATAGTTAATGAATTGTTATTCTCTAAATTATAAGCATAATTTTCCAAATATAAAAATCCTATTTTTATTTTATTTTGATTATTTTTTTTAATAATTGTTTTAGCTTGAGTTATTAATTCATTGCTAATGTTTATATCACTATGACTAATTTCTTCAACAATTTCATTATTTTTATTTAAAATAAATGTATAAATTTCATAATCCATAACTTTACTATTGCGAAGTTCTTCATCATCTATTGGTTTGATGTCTCTATCATAATGCTCATTTTTTTCTACTGTTAAATTTCGCATTCTAGTTAAATTATTTAATATTTCTACATATTCTCTGTGATATATTTGAACATTAAAAAATGTTGCAAAAAAAAGAGCAAATAAAGAAATTATAAAAAAAATTGTAAAAATCGTTTTCTTCTTCAAATTTTCCATTTCTTTATTCCTCCATTTTATACCCTAAATTACGAACGGCTTTAATATTGACATTTGAACCAATAATTTTTATTTTCTTTCTTAAAAAAGATAAGTAAGCTTCTAAATTATTGGATTCATAATCCGTATCTATTCCCCAAACTTTATCATAAATTTGTTCTTTGGAAATAATTTGCTCTTTATTATTCATAAAATATTCAAGCAATAAAAATTCTCGATAAGGAACATTGATTGATTCATTAGTACGCTTACAAGTTAAAGTGGATGTTCTAATATTTAATGATAAATCGCTATATTCTAAAACATCTTTAGTTTTACTAGTACTAGTATTTCTTAATTGTACATTTACTCGAGCAATTAATTCTTCAATATGAAAAGGTTTCGTTACATAATCATCTGCTCCTGTATCAAAGCCTTTCAATTTATCTTCTAATTCTGATTTGGCGGTAAGCATAATAACTTTGGCGCTTATATCATTTTCCTTTATCTCTTTTAATATTTCTAAACCATTCATTTTTGGTAACATAATATCTAAAATAATAAGATCATATATATTAGTCATAGCATTATATAATCCATCTTCGCCGTCAAAACTAGTATCAACTTCGTATTTTTCTTTCCGTAATTTTGTTGCAATAACATCTGCAATTGTTTCTTCATCTTCGACAACTAAAATCCTCATTTTACCACCTCAATTTTTCTAATTTAGAGTAGAAATAAAATCTATAACATAATTTTTTACGATTAAAATATAAAATGCAAAGGTTAAAGAAATATTAAAAATACATATTATCTTTAATTTTAAGTCCTAATATATTAGATAAAGCTATTGCTTGATTACTATTAACAATTAAGCCTCTTAAATCTGTTATTTTAACTCTTATTCCTGAAATATCGCAGGTACTTAAATCTATGTTATCTAATTTTGTATCGCTAAAATCGGTTCTTATCAATTTACAATTATTAAAAATTAACTTATTTATTTTTCTTAAATTTATAAAATTACTTTCACTCATATCGCAATCATTAAAAATGACTTTATTTAATATACTTTCTGACAAATTACTATATTTTAGCGTACATTCTTTAAAAGAAACATTTTCTAAATGAGCAGCCATCATATTAATTCCAACAAATTTAGAATTAACATATTCATTACTTTTACTTATAAATTTTGAATATATTGAATTGGAAAAATCACAATTTATAAATTTACATTTTTCAAAATATATATTAGATAAATCACATTTTGAGAAATCTACATTTTTAAATATACATTGTATATAATCGCTATCAGTTTCATCAAAAATCATTTCTTCAAAATTTTCATTTCTACATTTCATATATTATGTTCTCCATATCTTCATTATTGTTTCACTACATAATATACCACATATAATAAGAATTAGGAATTTGAATCTTTTATTATTATTGAACATACAAAAATCGTGTTTGTATTTAAACACGATTCATTTTTTTAATTTTGTTTTTTATTTTTTTTTAGATAAACCATTCCACCCATAGCACTTAGGGCAATAACTCCACACAAGAAAATGTTTGTTGTTCCAGTACCAGCATTATTGCTAGTAGTTGTAGTTTCTTCAAATACATCTCCTAGTGCTACCATAAATGGTGATAATTCATTTACCGTTATTTTAATTACGCCGTTTTCAACGATTCCAGTAAATTCTTCTATTGTTCCATCATGTTTTTGGTGTAAAACTAAAGCTTTCTTTCGATTGTTTTCTTCTCCAACATCAAATGTTAATGTTAAGCCATCTTCTCCAATAGAACCTTCTTCAATTTTTAACTCATAAGCTCCAAATACATTGGTATAACCTTTGCTAGCCATTGTATCAGCAAGATCATTATAAATTTTATCTTCTTTAGTAATTTTTGTACCACTTATTGTTACTCCATTATTTCCTTCTATAGTTACATTATCTGTAACTTTTACAACGTTCTCTTTTTTCAAACGAATAAGCCAATTAATATTATCATTATCAAATACAACATTATATATGTCATTATTCATATAAGAATTTACTTTGATATAACTTATATTATTTATATAATCATTTAAAGATGGAATTTTAACTAATTGTTTAACTGTTGCTAAATCATCCTCTATTAATGTGTTGTAATATTCATTATCAGTTTCAAAATATCTTTTTACAATAGGTAACGCGTAATTCATATAAGCTTCTTCTGTATCTGCAATATTATCAGGAATAATAATTTCAGGTAAAATATAATCTACAAAACCAGCAAAACCATAAAAAATATCATCCTTATAAATCGAAAATCCTTGAGACCATACAAACATTCCGTCTTCTGGAGAACCTCCTCCACCTAAAAGAACAATTTCAATATTATCTAAATTTATTTTATTTTTTATAAATTGGATAATTTCTTCGCTACTAAAATATTTAACTTCTTGGGCTATATTTACAAATCTAATATTTGTAAAAGAAACTGAATCTAATATATTTTGGATTGTTTTAGCATCATTTTCATTGTATTTTGAAGAATTATTATATACTACCTTAATATTCTTAATAATATTTTCGCTACATTCTCCATTATAACAAATAGTTCCGGTTGAAATTGTTGCTTCTCGTGGATTTTCATATTCTAATGCTATATATAAATGACTGATATTCACCTCTTTATTATTTTCATCAACCAATACAAAACTACCATTATTATCTGTATCGTAATTTTTAATAATTTGGGTAGTATTAATTCCTTTTTGTAATAAACTATTAACTTTAGTCCATCCCGTCTCCATATCATATGATTCGCTTTCTTTAATGTCGACGGTAACTTGATCTGGCAATTGTTTTCGCAAATCTTTAATAGATACTTTAGCTTCAACCTCTGGTTCTTTAGTTGTATCAACTACTTGTTCTTCAGCATAAACATTTGTTGTAATCATGGGAATCAATATTCCTAATAAAATTAATAATGTTTTAAACTTTTCTTTCATTTTCTACTCCTTCTCTATTATCTACATAATACCCCCCCCCCGAAGCAATTGTCAATAATGTTATTCATTAAAGGAGCAATTTTTTTTAACTAAAGAATATGCTAAAATAGATATATAGGTGATTCTATGCAACAAATAAAAATTCCTATTAAAAATGCTGTCAGTTTTTCTAGTCGTTTAAAAGGATTAATGGGAAAAACTAATATTAATTATGGAATGTATTTTAAAAACTGTAACTCAATTCATACGTATTTTATGAAAGAAGAAATCGATGTAATTGGTTTAAATCTTCAAAATGAAATTATTTTTTTAGAACAAAACGTCAAACCAAATAAAATCATTTGGATCCATCGAAGCCTCAAAAAAACTAGTATCTTAGAGCTTCCTAAAAATACTAGTTCTCATTTAAAAATAGGTGATAAATTATTCTTTGAATTCGAAGATATAATCTAATATTTGAACTTCGTCGCCCCGTTTAGCACCTAATTTTTCTAATTCTTCTTCTACACCCATTCCTTTTAACTTACGGGCAAATCTTAAAACTGCTTCGTCTTCGGTAAATCTAGTCATTTTAAATAATTTTTCAATTTCTTCCCCTTCTAATACCCATATTCCGTTGTCATTGCGAATGGTATAAGGTTTTTCGTTTTGAAATTTATAAACAATATAGCTTTCATAATCTTTTTCATCAAATAAATTATTATCAGGAATGTCTTCTAAAAGATCAGCAAAATCAAGTAGCATATTATCTAAACCTTTATTTTCTAAGGCACTAATTTCATATATTTTAACCTTAGGATAGGCTTTTTTAAATTTTGCTAAATTATCTTTGGCATTCTCTAAATCCATTTTATTAGCAATAACAACTTCTTTTTTATTTTTTAACTTGTCACTATAATTTTCTAATTCATGACGAATAATTTTATAATCTTCAAT
>CANRLP010000032.1 GCA_947631515.1 uncultured Bacilli bacterium | reverse complement strand
TCACCACGACTACTAGTAGAAACTCCAATATTAAAATTGGGATATATAGTTTTTATATTTTCTAATATCTTTTTATATAACTTTTCTTTAGCAATAGTTCTTTTACCACGTTTATTGCTATTTGGAAGTTTTTCTTTATTCATATTATTTAATTTAAAATTCATTGCTCCCAATATTATATCCATACATTGTAATATTACATGATTTTTAGAATTTACTTCTGCTATATCTTCATTATAAATATGAACATTATTAATGCAAAAAAAATCATTAAGTGCGTAAATGTAACCTTTAAATTCTTTATTTTTCTTTTTAGTATCGGGTAATTTATCGAAATATAATTTTAATATTATTTGATCTTTTTCTCTTGGATTACAATAATCTATCCCAAAAGCATGTTTAATAAATTGATAGTATAAAAGGAAATATTCTTTTTCTTCATGTTCTCTAGTTAAGTTTTGAGGTACCTGTGCATTTTGTCTGAACATTATTCTTATTTTTATCTTATTAGATTTAACGAATTCGAAAAAATAATTAATCAAATCCAAATATTTATCTAAATATTGTTCAGTAACTTTAGTCCATTTTACTTCTTGAAATAATCCTAATTCTTCTTTTTTGATATTAAGCTTATTGCTTATCTTTTCAAGTTCAGTATAATTAAGTAGCGCACCTCCATAGAAATTACTAAAATATTTACCTTTTCTATATGATTCATCTGCATAAATTAAATATTGTTTTTTCATCATATATCACCACTAAAAAACATTTTACCATAACTTATTTTACTTTAAAATAAATTGCTAAAAATTCTTAATACTTTCATAGAAAACGTTTAACAAAAATAAAAGTGGAAAATTATATAAATTTTTTCGTTATTGGTAAATAGTTGTAGATATCTTCCACAATTGCTCCAGATTGATAATTACTTACATCCTCATGTGAGTTTTCTTTTGTTTAAAAATAGTTTTTTGTCGATTTTTGTTATATTTGCAAACCTAAAATAAATAACAATAATTAAAACTAAACATATTTTATATTAAAAGGATGAATTTAAAATGAATGATAATTATAAAAAAGCTTTAGAAAAAGTTAAAAAAGCTCAAAAAAATTCAAAATCAATGAATTGTTGTTATCAAATTGTTAATCCTGCTAATATTTTAATAGGTCCAACTGGACCAACTGGGCCACAAGGTATACCTGGTTTAGAAGGTTTGCAAGGAATACAAGGACCTCAAGGTGAAATGGGGCCACAAGGGGAAATAGGAATTCAAGGTATTCAAGGACCACCTGGTATTGCTGGGCCAAAAGGTGAGCAAGGGCCAATGGGTCCGACGGGTCCACAGGGGGAAATGGGTCCAATGGGACCAGCTGGTACTCCAGGAACTAGCGTAACTATTTTAGGTAGTTATGATACTATGGAATCTTTAATTAACCAGGTTCCTAGAGGACAATCGGGACAGTCTTATTTAGTAGGGCCAAATTTATATGTTTGGGCAGAGGACCCAGGAGAATAGAAAAATGTTGGAGAAATAAAGGGTCCAAAAGGAGATCAAGGTGAACAAGGTATTCAAGGAATACAGGGCCCTCAAGGCGAAACTGGGCCACAAGGAATACAAGGTCCTCCCGGTATTCAAGGGCCACGTGGCGAACAAGGTATTCAGGGCGAAACTGGTTTACAAGGAGAACAAGGAATTCAAGGTCCCAAAGGTGAAAGAGGATTACAAGGTATTAAGGGTGAAACTGGCGATCCCGGCCCACAAGGTCCTACGGGTCCACGAGGCGAAGTTGGTCCAAAGGGAGAACCAGGAGAAATTGGCCCTATGGGTTATCAAGGACCAGAAGGCCCTAAGGGCGAGCAAGGTCCGAAAGGTGATCCCGGTCCAAAGGGTGAGCAAGGGCCAAAAGGAGATCCCGGTCCACTACAAGTACCATCAGCATTCTTTATGACAGCTAATGATGATTTAGATGCTTACGGAATAACAGTTAACTCCAACGCTCGTTTGCCAATAGATACTAAAATATTTGATATGAATGAAGATTTTACTTTAAATGATGACAATACAATTACTTTTAAAAATGGTGGCGTTTATAAAATTGACATTATGGTAGAAGCATATTCCTCTGGTTCAGCTATATATCCTGGTCAATATGAAGTAATAGGAATCGGTTTAAGAAAAGTGGGTGAAACTACTATTTATGTCGGTGGTTGTACTTGGGATTTTCAAGAACCAGTAGTAAGAATTAATGCTCATGGAATAGTGACTACTGTTTTAAATAATGATGTATTTGAACTAATAAATACTGCTCAAGATACAATTCATTTAGTTAGTCCTAATGTTAATAATTTAATAACTGACTCTTTTTTTGCTAACCCTATCCTGACAATTGTTATTGAAAAATTAAAATAAATTTTAAAAGGCGAATATTTCTATTCGTCTTATTTAATTTTTTGAATCATAATACTAACAACAGGACTAATTAAAGGTGTATTTATTTCTAAATCATTAATATTAGGGCTTTGCACATTAAAGGATGTTTTGCCAACATTTTCTAAAGCAATCCACGTTTTGGGACTAGTTAAATTCAAAATCCCATGGCCCACAATTAAAGTTGGTGCTGTTTTGCTAGCCCAGACTGAACTACCAATATATACTGTAGGTTCCCCTACTTTTTTTAAAGCTATTGAAATAGTATTACCATTTTCATTCAATGAATCTGGAATATAAGCTTCTACAATATAATCAACTTTATAAATACCTGAATTAAATATTGTGATGGAATAATTATCCGGACTTAAGTAAAAATTAGAATCATCATCATTTATTTTTACTGTTATTGGCAGTTTGTCTTTAGGAAGAATTGTTAAACCTTCTGGATTAGTAATATCCTTACTAGTGGCCATAAACATAACTGTAGGTACTTCTAAAGGACCAGGTAGCCCTTGTGGACCCATTTCACCTTTTGGACCGGTGTCCCCCTTTGGACCAGCTTCTCCTTGTAATCCTCTATCGCCTTTGGGACCTCTTTCTCCGGGTATCCCTGGTAATCCTTGAATACCTTGGGGGCCGGGAATTCCTTGCGGACCCATTTCTCCTTGTGGTCCAGTTGGACCAATATTTCCTTGAGGGCCAGTCGGACCTGTTGGACCAGTAAGACCCGGGATACCTTGAGGACCAGTCGGACCAGAATCTCCTTTCGGACCACGAATAACTCCTGCATTAACCCATTTATACGATTCTAAAGACCAAACATACAAATTATCTCCTACTAAATAAGCTTCTCCTAAAGAGCCTTCCGGATGAATTGATATTAACTCTTCATAAGTTTCGTAGCTCCCCAAAATCTTTACACTAGTTCCATCTTCCCCTTTAGCACCCGTAGCTCCTGTAGGACCAATTACTCCCTGTAATCCTTGAGGGCCAGTCGGTCCAGTTGGGCCAGGAACCATTACTTGACTAGTATATAAAAATTGACTTGAAGAAAGTTTTTGTTGTTCTCTTTTAACTTTTTCTAATGCTCTTTCATATGCATCCATAATAATCCTCCTTTTAAATTTTATGCAACAAAAAAATATTAAGTAGGTATTTTTAAAACTTGATCGATACTCAAAATATCACTTGATAAATTATTAATTTTTTTCAATTCATTTACCGTAGTATTATATTTTTGGGCAATGCTATAAAGAGTGTTTCCTTTTTCAACAACATAATCAATATAACTTTCTTCATCAGTTACTGGTACCTTTAAAATTTGACCAATACTTAAAATATCACTTGATAAATTATTAATCTTTTTTAATTCATTTACTGTTGTTTTATAATTTTTGGCAATTTGATATAAAGTATCACCAGCTTTAACTTGATAATTTTGATATTCTATGTCCTCATCTTCATTAGTAGGTATTTTTAAAACTTGACCAATTTGAATAGTGTTACTAGTTAAATTATTTAATTTTTTTAAATCCACTACAGTTGTATTAAAAAGTTTGGCAATGCTATATAAAGTATCTCCCCTTTTAACTATGTAAGTAGAAGAACTGGTGGGTTTATTCTCATCATTTTGAATAGCACATTCTTTTAAATTACCATATAAAGAATTTAAAGATGTCCAAGTATTTTTGCCAACTATGCCATCAGCTGTTAATTTATTATTAGCCTGGAATCTTTTTACGGCGTTTTCTGTTTCCAAATCAAAATTCCCACTTATTTCTCCAGAATAATAAAGTAATGATTTTAGTTTACTTTGAAGATCTTCGACCACTTCTCCCGATGAACCATATTTTATAGTAGGATAATTGCTAATCGTAGCAATTGGATTTGTAGTATATTCTAAAATTTTCTGCCAAGTCACCTCATTTACCGCCCGAGTTTCTTGAAGACCAACAGAGGATTGAAAAGCTCTTAAACCAATTTCGGTAGATAAATCAAAACTCCCTGTAACAATCCCATTATAAAATCCTAATATTTTTAATTTTTCCTGAAGAATTTTTACTAAATCTCCTGTACTCCCCAGTTGGAGGACTTCATTATTCAAAGTAGTCACCTCATATTATATTATTCATGAATTAAAAAACTATTCATATAGTTTAATAGGTGATTTTATGGCGAAAGGATATTTAAAAATTAATGTATATGGTGAAAATATTGCCAACCCTATTAAGAATGCCAAAATAACTATTTATCAAAATGAAACTATCTTAGATGAAATTCAAACTAATGAAAATGGGTCATCAGAAATTATTACATTAGAAACAGTAGATAAAGAATATTCAGAAGAAGAACAATATCTAAATCAACCTTTTAAAATATATAATATTTTAGTTGAAGCGTTGGGAATGGAGCCTACTTTTATTAGTGGTATCCAAATTTATGAGGAAATTACTTCGATTCAAGATGTCTACCTTAATAGTATAGAAAGTGGAGATATAACCAATAATATTGAACTTCCCCCAAATACATTATGGGGAGATTATCCATCCATTATTGATGAAGATACTTTAGATAATGAAAATATCGCTCCTTATGTTTTAAAAGAAGTTATTATTCCTTCACATATTATTGTCCATGATGGAATACCTACGAATGCAAACGCTGCTAATTATACCGTACCTTTTGTTGATTATATTAAAAATGTCGCCAGTAGTGAAATTTATGCAACTTGGCCTTACGAAACAATTAAAGCTAATGTTTTAGCGATTATTTCCTTTACTTTAAATCGAATCTATACTGAATGGTATAAAAGCCGTGGTTATGATTTTACAATTACATCTACTACCAGTTATGACCAAAAATATACCAGAAACGGAACAATTTATAACTCAATTTCTAATGTTGTTGATGAAATCTTTAATAACTATATTAAAAGTGGATATCGAATGGAACCATTACTTGCTCACTATAAAAATAATACAACTGAATCAGGTTATTTAAGTCAATGGGGAAGTAAGGAATTAGGTGACAAAGGTTATAATGCTTTACAAATTTTAAAGTATTATTATGGCAACAATATTAATATATACGAAGCCAATGTTACCAATGATTTGCCCTACTCTTTTACGACAACCTTAAAACAAGGTGACTGTAGTAACGATGTTTATTTTTTACAAAACGCCTTAAATTATATTCATAGTAGTTATCCCGGTATACCAGTAATAGAAAATCCAAGTGGTTATTATGATGCTAATACAACAAATGCTGTAAAAACCTTCCAAAAAGTATTTTCTTTAAATCAAACAGGAGAAGCAAATTTTGAAACATGGTATAAAATTTCTTATATTTTAACGGCAGTCAAGAATTTAACAGAAAGTTTATATCAATAAAAATAGCACCAAAATTTATAAATTACATATAATATATTAAGAATAAGCCTTATCAAAAATATATTTTTAAATTAAAACTATTAAATAACGATTTATTTTTATTATTTTCCTTTTTTATTTTTGCTAATAATAGCAAATTTTTAATAATTATTTAAAGTTTATTTATTTTATCTTATATATTATGTTATGTTTTTATTACATTTTGGTTCATTTTTATCAAGAATATATTTTCAAATAAGTATTATTCACATTAAAGAGGTGATCTATACTAAGAAAAATTATTCTTCTTTACTTCATTTTTTTAATATTATTTGGATTTGTATTATTACGTTATAATTTTCCCAAAAGTAAAAGAAAAATTGAAGAATACATTTTAATTAGAAACGATAATTATTTTATTAATTAATTTATATCTCCTTATTAGATTCAATTACAATTATTCATATCAAAATCCTTTTTCTATTAACTTTATAAAAAAATAAAAGAGAATTTTAGCTGTCTTAATTTAATTCTCTTTTTTTATTCAATAAATTTATAATTTTTGGTTTTAATTTTAAATAACTTGCCCGTTTAAAAAAATCTTCAGCTGTCACCCATTTATAAGAAGAATGTTTTCTTCTAAATCCATTTTTATATCTGAAATATGAGAAATGGTAAAAAAATAGCGAAAATCATAATGAGTATGAGCTGGTAAATTTAATCTTTTATTGTACTCTATTTCTTGCGTATCAATATCAAAAGGTACTAACTCATCTTTGATTAACGGCAATTCTTTTATATTTTTTAATCCGGTTTCTTCTTGAATTTCTCTTTTTACTGCATCTAATAATGTATTATCTATTGAATCAATATGACCACCTGGATATAAAAACATATCTAAATCTTTATGATGCAATACCAAAAATTTTTTATCTTGGAGAGCGTATATGAAGCCTCCTACTACTAAGTGACCTTTAAAATTATTCCAATCAACAATTTCCGAATCTAAACTATTTTGCAAAAACCTTAACAAATTAGCTTGACGATCCTTCTCATCCGGAAAAATTTTTAAATATTCTTTTACAATATCAATTACTTTTTCTTTCATAATTTTATTATAATAATTCTAACAAAAATATGCTATATTTTTTATCTTAAGTAATTTATTTTTCTTGTTCTATTATTAACCCTTTATAGTATTTCCAAGCTAATACACGTAAAGCGGCATTATTAATAGTTGCTTCGCTTAAGGTTTTAGAGTTTAAAGCTTTTTTTATGGATTGAAAACTTTCTTCGTAATCAGAAGTTATTAATAAATCATTCCCAGCTAATAAGGCTAAAACAGTTTTATTTTCAGTTTCCTTTAGAGCATTCATACTTATATCATCAGTAATTATTATACCAGTAAATTTTAATTCGTTTCTTAATAAATTGTGAATACTTTTTGATAAAGATGCTGGATTGGTTGAATCAACATTGGTTATGATATTGTGACTTACTAAAACGGCTTCAGCTCCACTTTCAATGCCGGAGGCAAATGGCGGAAAATCATTCTTTTTTAAATCTTCTAAAGTTCTTGTATCGACCGCTTCAGCTAAATGAGTATCACTATTATTTCCATACCCTGGAAAATGTTTTAGCGTATAGGAAACTCCAGTATTTTTACTAGCTTCTATTACCGTTTTAGCATATTCACTAGTTTTCTCGGTGTCTTGTTTCAAACTTCTCTCATACATGTATGCATCTGGACTACTTACTACATCTACAACCGGTGCTAAGTTAACATTTAAGCCTAAGTTTTTTAAAACCGCACTTTTAAATATCGTATCTTGGCGAATTAAATTAAGTCCTCCTTCTAAGTAAAGTTCACTAGAAGCTTTAAAAGGTTCACTTACTAAATTAGGATTGCTACTAACTCGAATAATTTTGCCACCTTCTTCATCAACAGCAGTTAATAAAGGAATTTTGGTAAGTCTTTGAGCAGTTTCAATCATATTTTTTACTTCAGTTTCAGTTTTATTTTCAAAATCTTTGGCATAAAAAACGAAACCACCTGGTAAATAATTTTTAATGGTATTTTCAATATTACTTTCATCAAAACGGAGCATTAAAACTTGACCAATTTTTTCATCTAAAGTCATACCATCTAATTTTTTTTGAGCTTTTTCATAGAAGTCACCAAATAAATCATTTTTGTTTAATTCTATTTCATTTAAAGTTGATACCGTATATTCAACAATCTCATTTTCTTGCTTTTCTTTATTCTTATCTAAAATACCTAAAAAAGATAAAATTATATGATCTCCTAAAGATGCATTTAAATCATTAGCTTGAAAGGTATAAATAATATTTTCCTTATCTTGTAAGGTTATTTCTTGGTCATTTATAGCGATTATTGTTCCAGCTAAAGAATTTCTTTCTTCGGTCTTTTCTAAAGGTTGTTCATAACTAAATAAAAACAAAATACCAATAAATAATAAACCGACAGAACCAATAATTATTTTTTTCATTGTATCACCTTAATAATTTTATTAAATTAACGAAAAAATTATGAAAATTTAGAAAATTTTAAAATAAAAACTCAAACTAATTAAATATAAAAAGTTTGAGTCAGTTCTCAAGTATGGTGCTGGAAACAAGATTCGAACTTGCGACCTACGCGTTACGAGGGCGTTGCTCTACCAACTGAGCTATTCCAGCAGTAATTTTATTATAACAAAATGTATTTGATAATACTATATTAAATTTTATTGGATTTGAATAATATAAGTATTATATTTTTTATTTTGAAGACATAAATTTATTAAGGAAGTTGATTTTGAACATAATTTCTTAATTAAATTATGATCGTAATTGAAAAAGTATTGAAATTTAAAAAATTTATGTTATAATTTAAATTGTCATGCGGATGTAGTTTAATGGTAGAGCTTTAGCCTTCCAAGCTAATAACGTGGGTTCGATTCCCATCATCCGCTCCAGATTGATAGGAAACTCGGAAAATTCTTCGAGTAGTAATATACATTAACTAGAAGTACGT
>CANRLP010000031.1 GCA_947631515.1 uncultured Bacilli bacterium | reverse complement strand
GGACATGGATTTGAACCATGGAACCCGAAGGAACAGATTTACAGTCTGCCGCGTTTGACCACTTCGCTATCCCTCCATATTGAAATGGTGCCGACAGAGGGAATCGAACCCCCAACCTACTGATTACAAGTCAGTTGCGCTACCAATTACGCTATGTCGGCAAAAAAAATGGTGGGCGTTAAGGGACTCGAACCTTTGACCCCCTGCTTGTAAGGCAGGTGCTCTAACCAACTGAGCTAAACGCCCGTGTACTTGACATAATCAACTATAACAAAATAGCCAACTTCTGTCAAGTAAGATTAATAAATTTTATTAATTTTTTAAAAAATATACCTCATACCAAATCAAAAACATATAAATATTATAAATTTTTCGACCATTATTTTTTATATTATTATAATGATCATCCAAAAGAATATTAATATAATCTTTATCAAAAAACAAATCTACATAGTCTCGATTAAACATTTCTTTTATTCTTTTGTAATATTTTTCCTCTCTTGCCCACCTAGAAAATGGTACAGGGAATCCAAGTTTACGTCTTTTTGACCATTCTTCTGGAATTTGTTCATGTGCTATCTCTCTAAATAAATATTTCGTTTGCTTGTCTTTAACTAAATATTTCGTTGGTATTTCTCGAGCATAAGAATACAAATAACTATCTAAAAGTGGTACACGAAGCTCAATTGAATTAGCCATTGTCATCTTATCTGCTTTTAATAATATGTCTTGAGGTAGCCAAAAATGCATATCAACATACATTTTTTTAGTAACATCATCCATATGTTTAACTTTTTCATAATATGGTTTTATAACATCACCAATAGTTTCATTAGTTCGTAATTCAGGCTTTAAAATTTCATTTGCTTCATTTTCAGGCATATAAGAACCATGACCGATATATCTTTCATAAAAAGGTTTACCATAAAGTTTAAGAGTGTTTTGGCCGGGAAAATGAGGTAATGGGCTAACTATTTTAGCAATTAATTTTCGTAAAGTTAAAGGTATTTTTGTATAAATCCGAAGCAAAGTTGGTTCATAATACTCGTTATAACCAGCAAACATTTCGTCACTACCTTCACCAGATAAAACTACTTTAACTTTTTCACCTGCTATTCCAGCCAAAAAGTAAAGAGGTACTGTTGACAGATTGGCATGTGGTTCATCAGTGTAATACATAATTTTAGGTAAAATATCAAAGAATTCATCGCTGGTAATCATTTTTCGATAATTTTGTATTCCTAATATATCAGATAAATCTTTAGCATACATTGTTTCATCAAAGCCTGGTAAATCAAAACCAACAGAAAATGTTTTATCAGGTTTAGCCACACTAACTACATAAGAAGAATCAACACCACCAGATAGATATGAACCTACTTCAACATCACTTGTTATTTGATGATATTTTATTGAATCTTCTAAAATATCTTTTAATTCTTTTTTATACACATTATATGGTTTATTACTTTTTTTATAAGAAACAGAGAAATATTCTTTAATAGTCAATTTACCATTTTTATATTTAAAATAATGCCCTGGTTTTAATTTAAATACATTTTTAAAAAATGTTTCTTCATGAACTGAATATTGAAAGATTAAATACATTTTTAAAGCATCGGTATTAACTTCTTTTTTAAAATCAGGATGTTCTAAAAAAGATTTTATTTCAGAAGCAAAGAGAAAATCTTTATCAGTTTTATAATAGTAGAAAGGTTTTATTCCAAAATGATCTCTAGCTCCAACAAGTTCATTGGTAGTTTTATCATATATTACAAAAGCAAACATTCCCCGTAATTTGTTAAATAATTTGTCCTTATAAGCACTGTAACCATGTAAAATAACTTCTGTGTCTGTTTTGGTTTTAAATTTATAGCCTTTTTTTTGTAAGTCTTCTCTTAATTCTTGATAATTATAAATTTCCCCATTAAAAACAATCATTTTAGTTTTATCTTCGTTATAAAGTGGTTGTCCACCTTTTTTAGATAAGTCAATTATAGATAAACGTCGATGCCCTAACGCCACTAAATCATCAACATAATATCCTTCTTGATCTGGTCCACGATGGATAATTCGATCAGCCATTTTTTTGATAATTTCCTTTTTTTCTTTTGGACCTCTTTTATCTACAAATCCTACAATTCCACACATTTATTCCACCTACTTCCAATAACTATTTTTATATTCTTTATAATAATGTAACCAGCGCTTGCGCAATTGTAAAAAACGCTTCAAATTTTTATCACATGGTGCATCCATTGGTTTTATAACATTTTTCCACATTTTTAAAGCCTTTTTTTTAAATTTTTTATTTTTGATATATTTGCGAATTATTCCTTTAGGGACAAAGGATAATAATACTTCATTATCTAAAAATTCATAATCGCTCTCTAAATTATATAAACAGTCATCGACTATTGTTTTTACCAAATTTTTTCCCAAAGAAGATACATAATAACTACTCCGTCCTTGTCTAGCATTTATTTCTAGCACTTTAAATGTGTTATCTCTAATATCATATTTCATATCTACTTCGGCAAAACCTCGATAATTTATTTGTTCCATAAATTTCTTAATTTGTTTTACTTGTTTTTGAACATTGCCATTTGTAGTATTAAAGCCATTTATTAAAACCGCTGCATTACCAACCATGGATGAAATTCTTTCTTGTAAACCAATTTGGGCAAAAGTGATGAATTCCACTTTTCCTTTAGTATTCACATACAATACGGCATCAAAAAGGTTAGAATCATCTCCTGGAATGAATTCTTGAATAATCAGTTTGTCTTTATAACCACCATCTTTAATATTTTTAATTACATCCATCAATTCTTTTTCGGAGTTTATTTTATATATTTTATTTTTGCCTGGAAATTGAATATGATTATATGTTACTACATTTGCTGGCTTTAAAATGGCAGGATAAGTTATATCTATATCTATTAAATTATCACTCGCACAATCCAAATAAATTGTTTCAGGAAATGAAAGTTCTGATGAAGCATAAGTTTTATAAAATGTTTCTTTATTTGTTAAACTTTTAATAATTTCAACACTGGGATAATTATATATATAATCTTTATGAATGTTTTTTTTATTTTTAGAAATAAATTCCGTATATGTTTCATTAGTACTAATCAAAATTATTTTTTTACCATTATGTTTTTCTTGAAAGTCACTCAAAATTTGCAAAAATGCTTTTTCATTCCACATATCTGGTTCATAAGTAATATGTAAGATATTAGAAAATCGCGTAAAAGCTAAAGGCTGTCTACCTATTAAGTAAGCTTTTTTATGATAAGCTTCGTAACAGCATCGAGCCATATAATAAGCATTTGGATCGGAGCCTAAAATTAAAACTTCAAAATCCATATAATCATCTCCTAATATTTTATTTCTATTTCTTCATCAGCCATTTTGTGAATTCGTGGAACACGATTACTAATTTGATTAAATAAATGATAAGCGTTTATGCCAATTCTTTGTGTTACTTCTTTTATACTAATAGTATCTCCCAAAATTTCCACTTTATCTTTTATTTTAACTGATTTATCAACTAATACCATAATCATGTCCATGCTATCACTTACAATTGGAAATCTTTTGTGATTAATAACTACAAAGCCAAAGTCTTTTGTTACTCCATCAGCATAACCGATAGGAATAGTTGCTATAATTCCATCTTCTTTCATGATATAAGTGGCACTATATCCAACAAATTCTCCTTTTTTTACAGTTCGTACAGCCATTACTGTTGAATATAAAGAAAAAGCAGTATGTAAATTTAAATCATTTTCTAAAATAGCCGGACTAATTTTTTTCTTTTTAACTATCATTTGCCGTTTCATTTCTCGTAATTTGGCTTTTAATCCTTTACCAATTTTTCTACTTCCATTGAAACCAAATAAAGCAATTCCTAATCTAATTCCATTAGCAAATTCTAATTTTTTATGACTAACAAAAGTTAAGCTTCTGTCTACATGAATAATAGGAATGTCTTTATAATCTAAATCTTTTGTTATTTCTAAAAAAGTTTGGATTTGTTGATCATAGTAAATATCACTGATGCCGGAGGTTGCTAAATGCGTGTAAATGCCTTCTAAAAATAATTTTTTATTATCTTTAATTAAATTTATAGCTTTATTTAAATCCGTTCTCTTTTTAAAGCCTAAACGATTCATACCAGAATCAATTTTTAAATGAATATTTACTTTATAAGGTAATTTTAAAGATGCAAGTTTTTCCATATAAGATAAATCATCAACAGTCAAAGTTACACTATTATTTATTACATCATCAATAAATTCTAAATCAATCGGTTCTAAAACTAAAATCGGTATATTTTGATTATATTTACGAATTTCAATTGCTTCTTCTAAACTAGAAACTGCTAAATAATTAATGCCTCCTGCAATTAAACTATTAACTACTTTAATGCCATGATGATAAGCATTATTTTTTACTACAGCAAAATAATAATTATAATTAGAATACTTATTAATAATTTCTTTAGCATTATTTTTTAATTTTTCTTCATCAATTTCTACATAAGTTTTTCGGTACATATCATCATCCCTTATAAACAATTATATCGAAAAAGATGAAAAAAGGGAAATTTTCCTGCTAATTTTGTATTAATTTTTAACTTTTTTTACTTAATTAATTTTTGACTTAATTCCCGTTTTAATTCTTCATTTGCAGATTCAATACTTTCTGACTTTACAATTTCATAATTGTAAATTGCTATTCGTCCAGGATTGTAATTATTTAAAATATATTGAATACGACAATTATCATATAAAAACAAATTATTTAAAATTTGAAATATTTGAGCTAGAAAGTTAGTATCATTTATTAAATCTTTTTCTTTAATGTTTCGGTAAATAAACAAAAAGTTAGCCAATTCATATTTTAACATTTTAATGTTTACTTTATTAAGAGTTAAATATATATCGTTATTTAAAATAAGATAGTAAAATCTCAAAATAGAATTTAAAAATAGTTGTTTATATTTTTCTTTTCTAAGATTTTTGATTAGTTTTTTTGTTTCCTGTTTAAGCAATTCTATTTCATAATCGTCATTTTTTTCTAAAATGGCCAATGCATCCTGAATAAATTTTTCAAATATTTCTAATTGTTCCAAAATATTATCACCTTTTAAAATGCCTTCCTATTTTAATCTTTAACCCCTCAAATTTGCCATTTATAAATTTTAAAAACTAAATTTATAAATAATTAGGAAAATTGGAAATTTGATTAAAAAATAGTATACAATATTCTTAAATTCATGTAAATAATTTATAAAATCACAAATTTATTCTGTTTTTGGTATTTTTGGTGTTTTGATTTAGTTAGAATAGCATAGTACTATGAGTATATGAAAAATGATATTAATGACTTATTTAACAATGTTAATGGGTATCCTCTTGATGAAGAGCAAAAAAAAGCAGCGATGAGTAATGCTAGGTTCAATATGATTATTGCGGGAGCTGGTAGTGGTAAAACTTTAACAATGATTGGTAAAATCAAATATTTATTAGAAATTAAAAAAGTGCCACCGGAAGAAATTGTTTGTATTTCTTTTACTAATGAAGCTGTCAATAGTTTAAAGAAAAAGGTAAATAATGAAAAAATTAAAGTTTTTACATTTCATAAGCTGGCTATTTATTTATTAGAACAAGAAGAAATATTTTATGAACTACCTCCAGAGAATTATTTAGAAAAAATTATAGAAAATTTTTTTACAACTACTGTTTTTAGTTCATTTTTGCAAAAACATTTAAGCAAATTATATAAAATTTGGCCTGTTAATGCTAAAACAATCAAAAATAGTAAATATTATGCCAGCAATAAGAAAGTGATTTTAAGTTTTATCAATTTATATTCTGCTCACAATTTAAATCTAGATGATTTAAAAAAATTTTTGCATGAAAAATCTAATTCTTTTCTTTTTATCATATATGCTATTATTTCTTATTATGAATCCGAAAAAAAAATTAATCACTATTTAGATTTTGATGATCTGATTAAAGAAGCTACAAAATTATGTCAAAATAAGAAGTTATCTTTCCAAGAGATAATTATAGATGAATTTCAAGATACTTCTTTGTTAAGATTAGCCTTTGTTAAAAGTATTATAGATAGTTCCGGGGCTAATTTAACTGTTGTAGGAGACGATTTTCAATCAATTTATCGTTTTTCAGGATGTGACTTAGATATTTTTTTAAATTTCCAAAAATTTTTCCCGAATGCTATTACTTATAAAATTCAAACTACATATCGAAATAGTCAAGAACTCATTCATATTGCAGGAGATTTTGTAATGAAAAATAAAGCACAATTGCAAAAGAACTTAAAATCAAATATTTCTTTGGACCATCCTATAAAATTTTTTTATTATATAAATCGATATAAAGCCTTAATAAAAGTTATTAAAAAAATCCATAGTGGTGAAATTTTAATTCTAGGACGAAATAATTTTGATATTTATAAATTTATTCCCAGAGAAAAAATAACATGGCAAGAAGGTGGTTATTTTAAAATATATAATTTTAATTATAATTTGCGTTATTTAACGGTACATAAGTCTAAAGGTTTAGAAAGCGACAATGTTATATTAATAAATTTAGAAAATAATCTTTTAGGTTTTCCTAGCCAGCAAAAAAATCATTCTTTATTAAATTTTATTGAAAAAAAAGAAGATTTTTTATATGAAGAAGAAAGAAGATTGTTTTATGTAGCTTTAACACGTACAAAAAATTATTGTTATATTCTAATTCCCTATTTTAATGCTTCAGTATTTGCTAAGGAAATCAAAAAAATGATATAAAAAAAAGAAGTTCTAAGCTTCTTCAATTTTTATAAAATTAGTATGAGCAATTGCTGGTGCTCCACCAACGACAATAACTAAATCCTTTTTTTGAATATCTATTATTTCTTTAGCAACTGCAAGGCCAGAAGCCGCAATTTCATCTGCGTCATCACTAGGAGCTACCACTTTTGAATAAACTCCCCATTTTAAAGCTAAGCTTCGAGCTACTTTTTCATCAGATGCAGTAGCAATAATATAGGCATTAGGTCTTAAACAAGAAATATCCCTAGCAGTTTTTCCTGTTAAAGTAGAAGTTACAATTGCTTTAACTGGTAAATCTTTAGAAGCTTCTACAGCTAACTTGGCAATTGTATTATGAATTTCTGTACCTTTTAAACTATAGTCATTTAAATTATATTTGGTAATTTTCTCAGCCTTTTCACAAATCATAGTCATATTTTGAATAGTTTCAACTGGATAATTACCCATTGTTGTTTCTTCACTGGTCATAATAGCATCGCATCCAGCAAGAACTGCATTAGCAACATCTGTTACTTCTGCATTTGTTGGACGAATATTATTTCTCATACTATACATCATTTGTGTTGCCATAATTACGCCTTTACCTTTTTTATGACAAGCTTCTATCATCATTTGTTGATATAGTGGTAAATTTTCTACTCCTGTTTCAATTCCTAAATCTCCCCGAGCTACCATAATATAATCAGAAGCATCAACTATTTCATCTAAATTATCCATAGCATATTGTGTTTCAACTTTAGAAATTATTGGCATGTCAGGTTTACCATATTTGGCACATAATTCTCTTACTTCTTTGATATTTTCGGCACTATTAACAAAAGATATAGCTAAATAATCTCCATCATGATCACAAGCATATTTAATATCTTCTTTATCTTTTTCACTTACATAAGGAACGTCTAAATTTACTCCTGGAATACATACCCCACGTCTACTTTTTATAGTACCACCGTTTAAAATACGGCATGTAGCACCTTTACCATCTTTATCAACTGATTCTACTTCTAATTTATAAAAACCGTCGTCTACTAAAACAGACATACCTTTTTTTAAATCTTTGATAATACCTTTATAATTAAAACTAATTGCTTCTTGTGTTCCTTCAATATCATCTTCTACAAGACGAATAGTTTCACCTGCTACTAGTTCAATATAATCATCTTTAAAATTACAAGTTCTTAAATCTGGTCCTTTTGTATCAAATAAAATTGCAATATTTGCCCCAAGTTCTTTACGAGCTCTTAATACTAATTCTTCGTCAATTCTTCTTTCTTCCATAGTAGCATGAGAAAAATTAATACGAGCAACATTCATACCAGCATCTACTAAACCTTTGAAATTTTCCCAAGTTTGGGTAGATGGTCCGATACTACAAATGATTTTTGTTTTTTTCATATATTCACACTCCCTAAACTAAAAACCGGCTATTACCGGTTTGTTGTACAATTCTGGTGGCTCCAGCGGGAATTGAACCAGCGACACAAGGATTTTCAGTCCTCTGCTCTACCAACTGAGCTATGAAGCCATTATGGCGGTTCCGAAGGGATTTGAACCCTCGATCTTCTGCGTGACAGGCAGACGTGATAGACCCCTACACTACGGAACCATTGGTTGCGGGAGAAGGATTTGAACCTACGACCTTCGGGTTATGAGCCCGACGAGCTACCAAGCTGCTCCATCCCGCGATAAATCTTAATGGCGGAGGAAAAGGGATTCGAACCCCTGCGCCGTTCACACGACCTCCCGGTTTTCAAGACCGGTCCCTTCAACCAGACTTGGGTATTCCTCCAGCGACAAAATGATTATAACATAGTGTTTTTTTGTATGTCAACCATTAAAAATGTATTTTTTCAAGATTTAAATAAAAAAGTCTTGATTATTTTAAAGTTTAATATTATAATCAAAATGTCTTATCAATTAAGACAAGTGCCAATGCCCAAGTGGCGGAATAGGTAGACGCACAGGACTTAAAATCCTGCGAGTGTTAAAACTCGTGCCGGTTCAAGTCCGGCCTTGGGCACCAGATAAGTAAATAAGTTCGAATATTCGAGCTTAATATAAAAATAATTCCTCAATATCTTGGAATTATTTTTTTTATAAATAACTATTTAAATCTAATTAA
>CANRLP010000030.1 GCA_947631515.1 uncultured Bacilli bacterium | reverse complement strand
CCCCCCCAGAGCTAGTCTGGCTGGGAGGTTATTTTTTACTTTCTTCATAACTTTCCTCCTCTATTATTAATCTAATTATAATTCATTTACTTGCCATTTTCAATCACTAAAAAACTAAAAAAATAGAAGGAATGTCATTTTTCCTTCTATTTGTTATTATATGTTGCTAAAGCTTTTTTTATACCTACATATGGTAATAAAGCACAATTTTTACGATTGTTTTGTTTATAAATATCTTGATATACTAAACCATCTTGTAATAAATTAGCATCATATTCTTCTTCTTTAATCATATTTTCAAAATTTTTTATATAATCATTTGCTTCTTCAATAGTTTTACCAATTAAATTTTCTATCATAATAGACGTTGAAGAAGTAGAAATTGCACAAGCTTCCCCATTAAAATGAATATCTTTAATAATATTATTTTCTACTAATAAATAAATATCTATATTATCAATACAAGATTCATTATTAGAATTAACTTTTATGTAATTTTCATCTTCAATAACACCTTTATTTTTAGGATTTTGATAATGTTCTAAAATAATTTCTCTTCTTAAATTTTCGTCCATTATAACATCTCCTTTAATATTTTATCTTTATCACTTAATAATTCTACTAACATATCAATTTCTTCATAAGTATTATAAAAATATAGACTTACTCTTAAAGTATTTGTAACCCCTACTTCATTTTTTAAAATTTTTGCACAATGACTACCGGCACGAACACAAATATTATATTTATTTAAATAATAAGCTACATCTTGACTGAAAATATCTGCGACATTAAAAGTAACAATTCCACTATCGCTTTCAATATTTATTAAATCTAAATAAGGAATATCTATTAATTTATCAATTAAATATTTTCGTAATTTTTTTTCGTAGTCAGAAATTTTATCTAATCCTATAGAATTAATATATTCTATAGCTGCCCCAAAAGCAATTACTCCAGCAATGTTAGGTGTTCCTGCTTCTAAACGAGCAGGTAAGTCTTTATAATAAACTTCATGTTCATTATCAAATGATTCGTTCATTCCACCCCCTAAAATCAAAGGTTCAACATTTTCTAATAATTCTTTTTTGCCATATAAAACTCCTACTCCAGTAGGTCCACACATTTTATGAGCTGAAAAAGCTAAAAAATCAACATCTAAATCTTGAACATCGGTTTTTATGTGACCAATACTTTGAGCAGCATCGACAATTACAAAAATATTATGTTGATGAGCAAATTCGGTTATTTCTTTTATCGGCCGAATATCTCCAATAACATTAGTAATATGAGCTAAACTAATAACTTTAGTATTTGGAGTAATAGCTTTTTTTACATTTTCTAAAGTTACATAATGATTATCGTCTAAGGGAATATAGCCAATTTTTATTCCATTAGTATTAGCTAGATGAAACCAAGGTAAAACATTGGAAGCATGTTCAGATTTCGTAATTAGTACTTCATCATTTTCTTCTAATAAATTAGCAAAAAAACCACGAACTACTAAATTAAGGCTTTCAGTTGAACCTGCTGTAAATACAATTTCTTCTAAAGATTTAGCATTAAGGTAATCTTTTACTAAACGTCTTGTATTTTCATATTCTTGATCAACTTTATATGATATATCATAATCGCCCCGATGAGCATTTGCTCCATATTTTTCATAATATTCAACAGTTTTATCAATTACACATTGAGGTTTTAAAGTGGTTGCTCCATTATCTAAATAGACAATATCTTGATTTAACATTGGAAAGTCTTCACGATTCAATTATTCTTCACCTCCCATTTTTAACTCTTCTATTTTTAAAATTGATTGCAAGAAACCAGATTTAATTAATTCTTTTGCTGATTCTTTACTTATTCCTTTACCAGTTAAATAAAATAATTCTTCATCTTTTATATTACTTATCGTAGCATTATGATTGGCTTTTACAGAATTTGATTTAACAAGTAAATTCGGCATAATTCTAATATGATTGTTATTATTTGTAATGGCTCTAATATCTTCTAAATATTCATTATTTTGAGTTTTTTCAGCAATAATTCCTTCCGCTAAAATATTTAAAGTACCATTTTCTTCAACCGTTCGAACTAAAATATTAACTTTAGTATTACTAGCTTTTATTTTATTTTCGATTTTAATAGTGTTATCACTTGTAAACTTAGAAGATATATGAAAATCAAGTTGAGAATAATCTTCATTATATATTGTTATATTACAATTATGATTACATAAATTACCATAAAATTCTAAAGTAAAATGCGCCCCTTCATGAATATATATGGTAAAATCGGTTGTTTTAGGAAGAGAAAAAATGCCACATTTAACGTTATTATAAACATGAAAAGTGCAATCGGAATTTTCAAAATCAGTTATCAGAATTTCCGTATTTTCTAAAATCAATTTATTTTCTTTTACTATTATTTTATTCATCTTTATCACTTTCACTCATAATATGCGTCCTAGTGAACCCGTGTTTAAATATCTCTTCTGCTAAGCTATAATCACCATTTTCTTCAATAGTTCTATTTCCTAGAATATGAACATATTGAGGTTTTAAGATATCTAATAAACTTTTTTGATGAGTAATTATTAATATAGCAGGTTGGAATTGTTGATAATATTCTAATAAAGAATTTGCAACAGTTTTTAAAGCATCAACATCTAATCCTGAATCAATTTCATCTAATATAATAAATTCTGGCTCTAGCATCCATAAATGTAAAAGCTCATTCTTTTTTTTCTCTCCACCACTCATATTATAATTAATTTCCCGATGAATAAAAGAAGATGGTAAATTTAACTTTTCACAAATAGCTACCATTTTACGATTAAATTCTAAAATATTTAAATCATTTTTACCAGCATCATGTAAAGCAGTTCGAAGCATTTCGGCATTCGTAATACCAGCTATTTCTACAGGATTTTGGCTTACCATAAAAAACCCTTTTTTAGCTACTTCTGTAGTATTCATTTTTAATAAATCTTCATCATTATAAGTAATTGTGCCACAAGATATTTGATAAGTTAAATCACGCATTAAAACTTTAGATATTGTCGACTTACCAGCTCCATTGGGACCCATTAAAGCATGAATTTCACCTTTTTTAATCTCTAAATTAAAATTTTCTAAGATTTTTTTATTGGAAACTTGAACAGTTAGATTATTTATTTTAAGCATAAAAAATCACCAAAAATATTTTACCATATTTTTTATAAATTATAAAACTTTATATAACTTGATAATATTTTAAAATGGAATTCCCTATATTTCTAGCTATTTCTGTTCTATGTTCTACAATCCACTTAGCATCATTATAGTTATCATGATAAGCTACTTCAAGTAAAGTTCCACATGGTAAAAAATTATCATTAGCTTCTCCTAAAGATTCAGCACTATATTTTATTCCTCTGTTACTGGTATCATCTTTGTAAGGATACATTTGGTATAAATTATTATAAATATTACTAGCAATAGATAAAGAAGCCGATGTTGATTTACTAACATACATTTCCATACCATGAGCTTGCTTTGTTTGGCTAGCATTAGAATGAAGAGCAAGATGTAAGTCACTTTTTACATAATTACTTTCAGCTACCCAAGCATTAATTCCCGCACTAGGAACATTACGATAAACCTTTACACCATAAGATTCTAAATAAGTTTTTAACTCATCAGCTAATAAATTCATTTCATTTTTTTCTGTAGTATAACCAGCTTCTGCTACTCCATAATTATCATATTGATTTGAAGGACTTAAATAAACAACTAATGGCTTTTCACCGACATGAAAATTAAAAGTACTAGTATCACTATCATACATATTTTTGCGAATAGCTTTAGCTTTTATAGTAACATCTTCATCAATAGTAATAGGACGATTATAGATAAAACTACTGGTAGTAGGTTCACTGCCATCAAAAGTATAAAAAATATCGGCATTAGGAGTATTTGTAATCAATGAAACTTCGGTACCTTTTTTAATATTTTTGTAATTATAGTTAACATAAACTGGCGATGCTTGAGCTTTACTTTTAACATGAATATTAACCCGATCAATTTTGCCTATTTCATAATAATCTTTATATATCGCTTTAAGCTCTAAAGTACAATCGATATTTTCACTAAAAAACGTAGCTGGTAAATTTATACTTTCACCAGTATACTCTGTTTCATAAGTATTAATTAATTTATCATTTTGATATAAATTTACTTGAAGTAAAGTAGCATTAATGCCCCCTTCATAGTTTAAAGTTAAATCGTCCCAAGAAATGGTTTCTCCCTCAGAAATATTGGTAATATGAATATTTCCCACAATAGGACTATTTACATATAAAGGAAATACATTAACAATTCGCCCATTATCTTTTTTTACTTTAAGATAAACAGTCCCTGATAAATTATCTAAAATTTGATGGTTAATAGTGGCCATATTATTTAAAATGTCAACTGATTCTAATAAAGAATTTTCATAATAAACCTCTAATTTATATGAATTTTCAAAAGTATTACCATCAAAACCTATTACTAAATCTTTTCCTTTTTGATTAAAATGTTCAGTACTTTTTCCAATAGAAGCATCTTTAAAAATATATTTATAAGAATTATTGGCTTCCATAGACATATCGTCAGAATTATAAGCTGTGACTTTAAAAGTTATTGTTTCTCCATAATTGCCATATAAGTCAGTTAATTCGATTTTATTAGAATCACTTTCTTTTTCATAAATTAAATTATCATTGGCATCATAACCAAATACTTTATATTTACTAGCATTTTCTGAAGAAGCAACATCCATAATTAAAACGTTATTTTCTTCTTGAATATTATGAATTGAAAATGACCCTAATTCAATTTGAAAAGCGTAAGTATATCTTCGAACAAAGAACGAAAAAGTAAATAAAATAAAAACTCCTAATATAAAAATTGCTCGTCTTTTTCTATACATAATATTACCACCTAGTTTACTTATATTTTACTGTAAATATTATAGCAAAAAAAAGAAGCAATTCAAAGTTGCTTCTAACGAAATAAGACAAAAATTAAGAATGCAATGTAAATAAATAGTACAATAAAGCCGTTTAGACGATCATTTTTTTCTGATTTACCCGTAATTCCAACCGCCATAGTTGCTAAGTAGCCCCCTACTAACCCACCTATATGAGCAGCATTATCAATGCCACTTAAAGTAAATCCTAAAAATAAGTTTAATAAAATGATTGGAATAATTTGAGCTTTAAGAACACTACCTAAATAAAGGCGATAATGATAACCAAAATAAAGCAAACTACCTAGTAAACCAAAAATTGCTCCACTAGCTCCGACAGAAATAGTAGTTGAAAAAATTGAAGACATTAAACTACCACTTAAAGCACTTATAAGATAAACAAAAATAAATTTTTTCTTTCCAATAAAAGTTTCTAATTGCGAACCAATAATAAATAAAGAATACATATTAGTCAACAAATGAATTATACCAGCATGTAAAAATGTTCCTGTTAAAAGACGCCATACTTGACCTAATTTTATTAATGGGGAATATACAGCACCAAATACTAATAAAGTGTATGCATCTAAACTACCATTACCAAATAAATACATTAAAAAGAAAATAAATGTACATAAAATCATGATAGCATAAGTAATAACAATTTTTTTGGGTTTGAAAGTAGCTTCGTAAACTCGATTATTTTTTTCGGTTTTCTCATTAATGTCTTCCGTAACGTTTAAAATAAGATCCAAACCTTCAACATTTCTAATTAATTTATTTTGAATTGTAGGAAAGTATTCTGCTATTTTTTTTATATCTTCATCACTAGCACCTGTATCTAAAGCTAAAGATACAATATTCTTTTCATTAGTTATTTTTACGTCTTCATTTAAATCTAATAACAAGTTTAAAGTTTTCATACTAAAAGATAAAGTTTTTTTCTTGATTTGACGCATAACATTTTTTATTTTAAGAGTATCTATTCGATATTGTTCAACATTGTGAATATAGTTGGAATTAATGCGAATTATTTTATAATAAGCATCATTATTTTCTAACCATACTTCATCTTTAACACCTCTAACAACTATAGGTGTATAATTTTCTTCTGTAATGAAATAATGAATCAAACGCATTATGATTTCATCTTTTTTTGTAATTGTAATTGGATTCATCTTTTCGTCTCCTTAAGTATATATTTTATTACAAAACATATTATTAGTAAAGAGGTGGAAAATTTTGAATACATTGCTTTTACTTTTAATTATAATTTTGACAAACATTTTATTAGGACCAGCAATTAAAAAAATTATTAGCCAAAACAAATTAAATAATGATTTTGTATTTATTTACTTAAGCAATGTTATTCTAATGATAGCATTTCTTCTCTTTTATGTTTATCTTAATATTTTAAGTTTTTCTTTTTATATAGCTTTTTTTCAAATGATTTTTGCTTTTTTATTAATTTTTAATTTAAAAAATATTCTAGGAAAATATCAAATTATTTCTTTACCTTATTTCTTTTTATGGATTTATGTTTTCGCTAAAATATTTATTTTATATCTCTTCTAATGTATTTAAAAAATTCGTAATATAGCTAGGTAATGGGCATGTAAAGTGCATATGTTCTTTAGTAATAGGATGAATAAAATCGATATTAGTAGAATGTAAAAATTGTCCATATTCTTTGATTTTTTGATTACCATAAACTGGATCATTGAATACTGGATAGCCAATATATTTCATATGTACTCTAATTTGATGAGTTCTACCTGTTTCTAAATTCAACCGCACTAAAGTATAAGATTTATAACGTTTTTCTACAGTTAAATGAGTAATAGCTTTTTTAGAGTTTTTATCGGTTACTATAAATTTCTTTCGAGCTTTTATATCTCTACCAATTGGAGCATCAATCGTAGCTTTATCATGAGGGAATTCTCCATTTAAAAGGGCTAGATATTCTCTTTTTATAGTATGGTTTTTAAAATCTTCAGCTAATAATTTATGAGCTTCATTGGTTTTGGCAACTAGCATTATCCCTGATGTATCTTTATCTAAACGATGCACAATACCAGGCCTATTTTCCCCGTTCATATCACTTAAATTTTGAGTATAATACATCAGTCCATTAGCCAAAGTATTAGTAAAATTTCCATTACCGGGATGAACAACTACTCCAGCTGGTTTATTAATTACCATTAAATCATTATCTTCATAAATAATATCTAAAGCCATTTCAGTAGGAATAACATCACTTTCTTCATGAAATTCAGCTAAAACTTTAATATAATCATTTTCTTTTATTTTATAACTAGGTTTAATTGGTAAATCGTTAACAACTATACTACCATCATCTAACATTTTATTTACTTGAGAACGAGAATAATCTAAAACTTCTGTTAAATATTTATCTATTCTTTCTCCACTAATTGTTACTTGAAATTCTTTCAATTTTATCTTCTCCTTTCAAAATGGCTAAGATTAATAAAAAGACACCTATTACAATAAAAGTATCAGCAAAATTAAATACAGGATAACTATATCCAAATATTTTAAAAGATAAAAAATCTCTAACATATCCTAAACAGATGCGATCTATTAAATTGCCAAAAATACCCCCTAAAATAAGACCGAAAGCTATATTATTTCTTTTATTATGTTTAAAATTATACATATAACGATAAATAATAAAAATAGCTAGTAAAGTTATAATAATCAAAAATTCACTTTTATTAGCCAATAAACTCCAAGCAGCCCCATCATTTTTTATATAATAAATAGCAAAAAAACGCTTTATGATTGTTATTTGTTCACCAACATGAAAAAAAATTCCAATTAATAATTTTGAAATTTGATCCATTAATAAAGAAAGAATAGCTATTATAAAAATTTTTCGATTCATTTTTTATCGCTTCTTTCTTTTGTATTATAACAAACTTATTACATTTCAACAAGTATCACATCTTCACCAATTTTTTTAATTTGATTCATATAAACGTTTATTTCATTACTATTTCTGAAGAAACGAAAAAAGTGTCTTTCTTCCACAACAAAATAATTAATTTTTCCATTAATATCCATATCTATATCTACTATTCTTCCTAATTTTTTACCATCATTTACGCTAACAATATCTTTTATTTGTAAATCTGAAACCCGCATAGGAAAAACCACCTATTTAAATGTATGGAAAATAGCAAAAAAAAGAACAAATTTGATTTAAGAGATATTTGTTCTTTTTTAGTCGATTAAGAATCTTGGACGAACGCCCCAATCGTAGGCCGGAGTGACGGTGCCAGTAGCCCAGCTGGAGCCGTAGATAGCAGAAAATCCTACCGAAGAAGTTACATCTTTTAGCCAATAGCCCAATAATCCAGAATTATTATAACTATTAATGAATTCAGGCTTTATTTGAAAGATAGCGTACTGACGATTATCTATTCCTGTATCTCTGCCTGATGATGACCATATAGTTGAACCAAATACATTTATTTCGCTCATCAAATCTAGTTTTCTACTATACCATTCATAATCACTACTTACTCCTAACCTATTATCACCACGTCGATTTGATGATGTTTCATTTATTTGAGTTGTTAATATATTTCTATATTCTATTATATGGTCTTGTTTATCATTACTAAGATTGTTGTTTCCAAAATCAGGTTCTATATATGTAGTTAATACTGTATCTAATGTCCCGCCTCCTTCTTTTTCATCTTGGGTAGCTATTCCATCATCTCCTACTTTATACCCTACCATTGCACTTCCAGCATATCCTCCTTTTGCTGTATGTTCTGTATTCATTTTAGCCTTCATTAAAGGATATGCTGGTATTATCGTGGCGTGATGTTTTGCTAATTGTGGATCTCCAGAACGTAAATAGTTATCTAAATCAGCTATTAACCAAATTACTGTTTTGTTATTTGCATCTTTTTGACCACTTGGACTTTTTATGTAATCCCCAACAAATATATCGTCAAATTTTCCACTTTCTATTTCTTTAAATAAACTTCCATCTGTTAGTTTACTTGTTATATCTTTTCCTCGGTATGTGTTTCTTCTATATGCAACTCCCGCTTCGATATATTCTTGATAATCTTCTTCGTTTAATTCACTATTAAATGCTAATTTACATTTTGTTCCTTTATTTATGTTTTCTACTCTCAAGTTCCAAGCATTATAATCCCATTCCGCTTTTATACCATTATCACAACTAGCTGTTACTTCATAATATTTACTTTGGTTACTTGCTTTTGGTTCTGTTGGGATTGATTCTGATGTCTGATTATCTATTGTTACAGCAAACTTCACATCATATGAAAAATCAGGTATTATTCCTTTTATTACGTTATATTCTTTTTCATTTTCATAATAAGCATAACTCTTGTATAAAAATATCCCACCAATTGTGGCACATATACCTATTATTGCTCCGATTATAAATGTTTTTCTTTTTTT
>CANRLP010000029.1 GCA_947631515.1 uncultured Bacilli bacterium | reverse complement strand
TGGCATCATTTAACATATTAAAAGTTTTTAATTTTGGTTTTATTTCTTCTTGAATACTTGGCAATTAGTATCACTCCATTTCTAGATGACAAATTATCAAACTTTTTTCTTTATTGCAAACTACTAATTTATCTTTAAAACAAATAAAAAAACAAATTCTTATTATAGATTTTTCTCTTTCTTTTTAAGAATTTGTTTTATTTCTTTTAAATTAATAAAATTATGTAATTTTTTAAATTTTTAATTATTTTCTTTACTTGCTATTTTCAATCATAAAAAGTAACATATTAATTACTTATCAGTTTCTTTAATATTATTAGCCCATTTATTTAAAGTCTTTACAAAAAAATATAATGCTAATAAAACATAAATTATTTCTATAATTAATCCCCAAATAGCTAGTATTGTTAAATTGTTATTCCATAATATACCTATTAAGCTATCTCCTAAATCTCGAATAAATATGAAAGGAACTTTTAAAACACAAGTAATTACTATTAAAATAAATAAATCTGTAACAATATTTAGACGTTTTTTAGAATCACCTTTTTTAAAAATATTTCCTATAGTTAATAAATTATCATAAAAATTAAATAAACCACCAAAGCGATAATCTTTAACTACATTTTTATAATCAATACCATGGCTTTTACATACTTTTTTTACAATATCATCTATAGAGCCGAAACTTTTTATTACTTCTTCATCTGATTTTTTAGATTTATCAATTTCATTTATATAATAAAGCATTTCTTTTTCTAATTCTTCTTTATTTAAAAACGATAAATGTTTTCTTAATACTTTTAGAAATTCATTTCTATTCATATCTACCTCCATTTTTGAAAGGACTTAATAAATCTTCATAATAGATGCATTCATTTTCTACTTTCATGTCCGTTACTATTATAACATTTTTTCTTTTTATTACCCTATCTTTTTTATAATTTACAACTTTTTTAACTTTATCATTAGTTTCAATATTTATTTTATCTTTTAAAGTCCATAAAATTTCATTTTCTCTTACTACTAATTCTTTATTTTCAATTATATCTAAGGATTTAATAATTTGGACAGGCGAATAATAAATAGGTACATTAGGAGCTATTTTAACTAAATAAGATTCCTTCGTATGAAAGTAATATAAACTATTTAAATATATTGGTAAAATATCTTTTTCTTTGTGATTATAGTATGCTATAAATGAAGCCGGTAAAGTAATATTTATTCTTTCTAATATCTGAATAGCATGACATAAAGATATAACAAATTCTTCAAAAGTAGCAATTTTAATTATACTTAAATATTTAACTCTAATTTTAGCATTTAAATAAAAATCTAAATATTGAAATGCTTCATTAAAAGGTTCTATTTTATTTTCGTCATTTAATTTTTTGAAAATTTTTTGAAAATTTAAATTATAAATTTTTAATTCATATAAAATATTCAAACATTCTCCTAAAAAAGAACTAGCTACATGACAAGCAGATTTTTCTAATTTCGTTAAAGATTCATATTTATTTTTAATCTCTGTTAAAACAGTATCTTGGTTATAGCTTTCTTCCTCTTTTATTGGTTCTAACATAGGAGGTAAATCTAATTTTATTTTTTCTAAATCAACTAAATAATCTCCTAAAATTATTAGATCTATTTTAGTACAATTAGCATATTTTTCTTCTAAACGTTTTTTTTCTTTTTCAATGTATAAATTAACATTAATCATTTTTTTACAAGGACTTGTATCATCTACTTCTTTTAATAAATCTAAAACATTTTGTTTTTGTTTAAAAATCCTTTTTTTACTACTTGAAGCATTAGTTAATATTTCAATTTTTTGTTCAAAATCTTTTATTTCATATGGATAACGATTTAATAAATAAATATTTTGCAAATGAGTTTCACTAGAATCAATAGTTAAGAGATAAGAAAACATCGAATTTATAAAAGTTTGTAATTCCTCTATCGTACTTAATCCAGCTAGTTCATTATATAAATTAGTAGCTAATACTTCACTATTATCATAGTTATCAGTTAATACTTCGTAAGATTCCGAAATATCAGCTTTGGTTTTATTATACTCATTTAATTTTTTTTGATATTTTGTTTCTACTTTATTTAGTTTTTCTTGTAAATCCATTACTTTAAAAAATGTTTCATTTTGTAATTTAAATTTTTCTTGTAAAATCATAATTAATATATTAGCAGTTCGATATAGTTGTTTATAATAAATATTATCTTTCAAATCATCTTTTTCTTGGGAAGCATTTGATTTCATCATTTCAACTGTATATGGAATATTGTTTATTTTATAATTTACTTTTGGGCTTAAAGAATCATACTGATCAAATTCTACTTCGATATCTAATTCTTTTTTATGATTTAAAAACCACCAATATTTAAATATTTCCTCATCTAAAGAAGTTTCATCTAAAAAAGTTAAAACCCGTTCTAATGTTCCAAAATGTTTATGTTGCCAAATAAAGTAAACTCCTAATTCTTCACCTTTTTGATACAAATAAGGGGCACGATTAAAAGAATAAAAACCATATTTGTTTAATATTTTTAATATTTGCTCTTTTTTCAACATATTTATTTCCCCTTTATTATTATTCATAATTATATCATAGTATATTGGCTTTTTCTACTTGATAATTTATTAAAGTTCTCGTATTATTAATTTTGAAAGGATGTTATAAAAATGAGCAAATCAAAAGTTACTTTAATCAAACCAAAAAAAGAAAATAAAAAAGAAAGTTTAGAAATATTACCATCTTTGATTATGTTTATAGTTGGTTTAATTTTACTTACCAATTCTAGTAAAGCCGTAATTATTGTTTGTTATTGCTTAGGAGCATTTATTATGCTATTTGGCGTATATCAATTAATAAGTTACTATCGATTAAAAAAGGAATTAAATATTGAAAATACTACAAGCTTAATTTTAGGAATAAGTACTATTTTTGTCGGATTAGTAATAACAATATTAGCTAGTGCTATTGAAACATTTTTAAGATTTATTATAGGTATTATATTGATTGTAAATGGGATTCAAAAAATTATTTTATCAATTAATTTAAGAAATTATATTGAACTACTTTTGGGTATTATCTTAGTAGCTATGGGATTATATACCATATTAGCAGAAAATATCGTTTTTGCTTTAGTAGGAGCGTTATTAATTATTTCTAGTATTATTGATATAATTAAATATTTTAAAACAAAAAAATAAAAGCTTTTAAAGCTTTATTTTTTTGTAGTTGCTTTCTTTTTAGTTGACTTATTAGTAGTTTTAGTAGCAGTTTTTTTCACAGTCTTACTAGATGTTTTACTAGCTTCTTTACTTACTTTCTTTTCAGATTTTGGTTTTTCTTCTTCTACAACGGCATCGTCTGTATCTTCACGAGCCATATAAATTAAAAATGCTACACCAGCAACAGCTACAATAATAATTATAATTGTAATCGCTGAATTATCTTTTTTAGCTGTACCATTTAAAATTGAAGAAACAACATCTTGATAACTATTATCTTCATTTAAATAAGCTGTTTTTATTGTGCTTTTAATATCTTCTTTATAGGATTCTGTAAAACCTTGAAAAGTTTTATCACCAATAATAATATAAGGTACTCCTTTAACAGTTTCATTAAAATAATCCGCTACTTGATTCATTTTAGCTGCATTATTCTCATCATGCCATACTTCATATTCAACTAAATTAAAATAACTTTTATATTCTTCATCTAAACCGTTAAAAAATTCTAGAGCGCTAGCACAATATCCACATTCTGCCCCTTTAAAAATATAAACGTTTATTTTTTCATTTTCAGCAAATACCATCATTGGCATTAAAACTATAACAGCTAATGTAATTAATAAACTTTTTATCTTTTTCACTATTTTTCCTCCTTGCATCTGTATTATACTACAAGGTATTTTAATTTAAAAGACAAAAAAGTGAGCAAATTAGCCACTTTTTTATTTTTCAGTATCACAATTACATTTTTGACAACTATTTTCAATTTTTTCTTTAACTTTTTTTAATTTTGCTTCTTCCACATTGTTTGTACTATAAATACCCGCAGTCTCCATTGCTTTAAATAATTCATTATGCATTTTTAAAGATTCCCCTATTAATTTATTAAAAAGAAGCATCACTTTATCATTACTTGATTCAATAACTCCATGCATATATAAATCATTTATTACTTTACTAGCATATAAAACATTTTCCATTAAAAATTTATCTTCCATAAACTTAACCTCCTATAAAATTTCTTTTAACATTGAAAGCATACTTTGATGTTTTTTTTCCATTTTTTTTACTAATTTAATTAATGACTGATCAGTTAAGCAATCAGATACTTCCCTACAGGTTTCAATCATATAAATTTCATGATTTACTGCATCTTCAATATATAATAATTCTTTTTCGGTCATAAAGACACCTCCATTATTAATATGAAATAAATATAACTATTTAAAATAGCAAAAAATGGCAAAAAAAAATTAGAATAAACTAATTTGTTCTCTATTAGGAATTGTTTTTTTATAATCTTTAACTATTTCTTCCATATCACATAATAAATGATACTTATTACATTCTAATATAAAAGTTTCTAATATATGATTATATTGTAAAGAATTACATGTTACGTTGTTACCATAAACAACTTGATAATCTTTGGCTAAACCTGGATACAACTCATCTATATGTTTATAATAATATTCTTTAACTTTTTTTCTTAAATTTAATCCCATCTTAGTATAAATAAATTTAGCATTATTTTTAGCTGCCATTTTAACACATTCTTTTATATTTTTTTCACTATCGGTTACAAAAGGTAAAACCGGTGTCATTAAAATACCAGCATAAATATTATTTTCGCGTAATTTTTTTAATACAGCAAAACGCTTAGAAGAAGAAATTACATTAGGTTCTAAAACTTTTGCTAAAGCATCATCATAAGTTGTAACACTTATTTTTATAATAACATTATTATTTTTTTGAATATCTTGCAATAAATCAATATCTCGTAAAATTAAATCACTTTTAGTATCAATTGATACTCCAAATTCATATTTTTTTATTAATTCTAAAGCTCCTCTAGTAATTTTATAATCTTTTTCTAATTCATTGTAAGGATCCGATAAAGTACCAAAACTTACAACACCTTTTTGTTGTTTACTAGCTAATTCTTCTTCTAATATTTGTAAAGCATTTTCTTTTGTTTTTATAACATCAAAATTATTTATATGATAAGCATCAGCCCGACTATCACAATATATACAGCCATAAGAACAACCTCGATATAAATTCATATGATAATCGCTTCCAAACCAACGTTGTCCTCTATTACTTTTAGTCATAATAGTCCTTGTCTTGATACATTCCATAAAAACCACCCTTTACAAATAAATTATAACATAAAAAATTAGTTTTTTCTTTTTGGACATTCCGGATGTTTTTTATAAAAATCTTGTTTATTTAAATACATTAATTCATCAGCTTCATCTTGCATTTCTTTCACTTCTATATTATTTATTCGATAAGAATATCCTAATGAAACTGTAACATTTTGTAAATTAGTTTGAAATAAATTGATTTTATCTTTAAAATCATCTTCATTAATATTTTCACAAATAATGACAAATTCATCTCCCCCATAGCGATAAATATTATGGGATTTAAAAAATTGAGATAGTGTAGCAGCTACATTTTGAATTAATTTATCTCCAGCCCGGTGTCCAAAAGTATCATTATAAGATTTTAAACCATTTATATCCACTACTATAATTCCTAAGTTTTTAAGATTATTGATTCTAGCATTTTTTAAATATTCTTCGTAAGCATTGCGATTTTTTACTTCAGTTAATAAATCATATACCCCTTGTTTTTCTAACTCTTCATGATGAATAATTATTTGGATAACATTAGAAATTGAAGTAGATAAAAAATCTAACATATTTTCAGGAATAATTTCTTTTTTTATGTTAACAACACATAAAAATCCCATATTTTGGTTATTTTGGTCATATAGTGGAAAATCAATAAGTGATTTAATTTCTGGAATTTCTGGAATATTATTATTTCGATGTACTAAACCACTTTTTTCTAAATACTTTTCTTCCAAAATACGTAACTGTTTTTGATTGATAGTAAAAGAATTTTTTAAATCACTTGAATATTTGATTTCTAAATCAGGAGTATTTAGAGCTACAAATATTTGATCTGCCTCAAAAAAATTAGCTAAGTTATTAAAAAAATCATTAGATTTTTCCATTTGATTTGGAACTTTTAACATATAGTTTTGAATAATATTCATAATTCGTAAAATTTCGTTTTCTGCTTCTAATTCAATTTCTCTATTAATATTTTTAAAACTACCCCAACATATTTCATTTTGGCAATTAGAAATTATTAATTTAAACCAACAAACATCATCATTTGTTATCATTCTAAATTTAATTTCCGTTTTTTTAAAACTAACTAAGCTATTATAAAATTTCCCTTTATCTTTATCATAAATAAATTTACCAATATAATCTTCTAATTTATATTGCTTAGAAATAGATGAAAAAACTTCTATAATATATAATAAATTATTTTTTATATCATATTTAAAATAAACATCATCTAGACTTTCCATCATAAAAATTCTCCCTTTTTAATTTTGTAATAACATTATACTAAATTTGCTATAAAAATACTACTTATTTTATTTTACTAACACATTTAATCATATTCGAATATAATACATTGTAGAAAAAGGAGGAATTTAATTTTGAAATCTAAAATTTTAAAAATTTTAATTGGACTTATTGTTATAGTTCTTATATTAATTTCAATTGCTAAATTAAATAAGGAAGAAAAAGATACTAATTTAACTACAATTAGATTAGCAGAAGTAACTCATAGTGCTTTTTATGCTCCATTATATGTAGCTATTGAAGAAAATTATTTTAAAGATAATGGTATAGATTTAGATTTAATTTTAACAAGTGGGGCTGATAAAGTAGCTTCAGCTGTCTTATCTAACGATGTAGAAATTGGTTTTGCTGGTCCAGAAAGTGCTATTTATGTTTATAATGGTGGAGAAGAAGATTATCTTGTCACATTTAGTGGATTAACTAAAAGAGATGGTCAATTTATTGTTTCTCGTAAAAAAATAGATAACTTTACTTTAGAAGATTTAAAAGGTAAAGAAATTTTAGCAGGTCGTTTGGGCGGAATGCCAATTCTCAACTTCCAAAATGCTTTAAAAAATGAAAATATAAATAGTAAAGACATTAATATTAATACCAGTATTGAGTTTGCAGCATTATCAGGATCTTTTTTAGCAGGCGTTGGTGATTTTGTAAACTTATTTGAACCAAATGCTACTAATTTAGAAAAACAAGGTTTAGGTTATATTGTTGCAAATATAGGTGCTTATTCAGGAGAGATGCCTTATACAGCTTTCTATGCTCGTAAAAGTTATATTACTAAAAATAAAGATATTATAACCAACTTTACTAATGCAATTAATAAAGGATTAGAATTTGTACATAATAAAACTTCTGAAGAAATTGCAAAAGTAATATTACCACAATTCCCTGATATATCTTTAACTGATTTAACTAATATTGTGGATAATTATAAAAAATATGATTCTTGGTTAGAAACACCTTTTATAAATGAAGATATTTACAAAAATCTCGAAAATGTCATGCTAGATGCAGATTTAATTGATGAATATGTTCCATATGATAAATTAGTTAATAATTTTTATGAAAAATAATATTTTAAAAATTAATCATATATCCAAAAAATACCATACAATTGATGGAGAAATAACTGCTATTAAAGACATGAATATCGAAGTTAATAAGGGTGAATTTATTGCTTTAGTCGGCACAAGTGGTTGTGGGAAATCGACACTTTTAAATATTATTGCTGGTTTAGACTCTCCTACTTCAGGAAATATTACTTTTACAGAAAAAAATCCTAAAATTGGTTATATGTTTCAAAGTGATTGTTTATTCCCTTGGTTAACGATTTATGAAAACTGTTTAATTGGTTTAAAAATTCAAAAAAAGAATACTTTAGAAAATCAAGAATATATTTTAAATTTATTAAAAAAATACAATTTATATGAATTTAAAGATAAATATCCAAAATGTTTATCAGGAGGAATGAAACAACGTGTTGCTCTAATACGTACCTTAGCTTTAAAGCCTGATATTTTACTTTTAGATGAGCCTTTTAATGCTTTAGATTACCAAAGTCGTTTAGCTGTTAGTAATGATGTCTATAATATTATAAAAAAAGAGAATCAAACTGCTATTATTGTAACTCATGATCTTGGTGAAGCAGTTTCGATGGCTGAAAAAATTTATGTTTTATCTAAAAGACCTTGTACAGTTAAAAAAGTTTATGAAATAAATTTAGAAACTCGTAAAGATCCAATTAGTAATCGCAAAGATACAAAATTTATTGAATATTATGATCAAATATGGAAAGATTTAGATATTAATGTCTAATGAACAAAAATTATTTTTAAAAAGAATTAAATATAATAAAATAATAATTCGTTTTATTCAAATACTAATTATCTTATGCTTTGCTTTTACTTGGCAATTTCTTTCTGATAAAAACATTATTAATTCCTTTGTATTTTCCAGCCCTAAAAAAATTTTAGAAACCATCAGTTTATTATATACAAATTATGATTTAATTTCCCATATTTTAACTACACTTTATGAAACTATTATTGCTTTTGCTCTAGGCATATCTTTAGGTTTTATTGTTGCTATTATCCTTTATGAATTTAAAACTTTAGCTAAAATTGTTGATCCTTTTTTAACAATGATTAACTCTCTACCCAAAGTGGCTTTAGGTCCAATAATCATAATTTGGGTTGGTGCTAATATGAATTCTATAATCGTTATGTCCATCTTAATAAATTTAATTATTAGTGTTATGACTATTTATAATGGATTTTTAAATACAGATTCTTACAAAATAAAATTATTAAAATCTTTAAAAGCTAATAAATTGCAAATCTTAACTAAAGTAGTTATTCCTGAATCTTATAGTACTATAATTTCATCTTTAAAAATAAATATTTCCATGTCCTTAATCGGCGTTATTATGGGTGAATTCTTAGTCAGTAAAAAAGGTATTGGATATTTAATTATTTATGGAACACAAATATTTAATTTAAATATAGTAATGAGTGGTATTATTATTTTAATTATTATCTCTTTTATACTTTATGAAATTGTAGATAAGTTAGAAAAAAAATTATTAAATGAAAAGTAAGTAATAAAAGTTATTTATCTAAAAAACCTCAATTGAGTTCTGTTCAATTGGGGTTTTATTATATTTCACATTTATTTTTTTTTTCCAATTTGTTCTTTTTCATCTATATATTGATAGTTCAATTTATTTTGACTCTTAATAAGTGATTCTCCCAGTAAATTTTCAATTTCATCTCTTGTATTTTTAGCAACTTGTCCACCTGCACGAGCAACTTTTATATTTTCTTTTAATCCTTTAGGTTTCGTTTTCTTGGCTAGTCTTTTTGTTACTTCCTCACTTATATCCGTTAAAGATACTTCTATATTATCCATATTATCTCGAAGTGATTCTTTACGAAGACCTTTGTATTCTTTTCGTAATCCATTTTTCTTCATAACCCTTTGCTCTATACAAATCAATTGATCTTTGTGCTGCTATTGATGGATCAAATACTTCATCAATTCTTTCACTACCTAATTTTGCTAACCAAAGTTTCACAGGTTCAGCATTTTTACTTGGTACTGATTCAATTATTCTAAACATTCCTTCAATATCAACAACATCAGTTAAACGATATTTACCATCCTGTGCTTTCAATTTCAACTGTCTAGTAATACTAGACGTTTCAAAATTTTCTTCTTTTAATATCTTACTTTTCAACCAATTCCAATATTTCCTAGGTTCTTGACTATTCGTTAGAACTCTTACAATATCTACAACACTAATAAAATATTTTTCCTCTTCCTTATCCCACACAGTTCTTATCGTTTCATTATTAAATATCTTATTTACTAAATGCATTTTGTCTTGATTCATTCAAAACCTCCTCAGATAATAGAATTATGCAGTAAGAACATTTGTTTGACAATATTTTATTTAAAATAATTTTTTAGAACATCAAATAAATATCCACCAGCATAGCTGGTGGTTTTGCATTTTCGCCTAAAAGGCTTTATTATTGGCCTCCACTCAAGTGGCCTTTTTTTGACCGCCAGTCGCATCTTTTACTTGCTACC
>CANRLP010000028.1 GCA_947631515.1 uncultured Bacilli bacterium | reverse complement strand
ATCTTCTTATACAAAAGTTATGCCTATTATGAAAATGAAAAAGAATATAACGTAATCAAAGGAATAATACCTGACTTTTCGTATGATGTGAAGTTTGCAGTAACTGTAGATGGAGCAAGTAAAGATGGTATACCAACGACGCCAAAAGATGCTAATAAAACAAATTATTATAAAGTAACAGCTAGCTGTGATAATGGCATAAAAGCGGAATGGGATTATAATGCTTGGAACTTAAAAGTAGAAGATATTCAAAAAGGAACCAAATGTAAATTAGCATTCAATAGTACCTTAACCGAGGAAGATTACAAAGAATATATCAAAGCAGGAGTAGCATATCGAAGGAATACGTATAGAGGAAAAGATATAACAAGTAAATTAGAGGATGGAAGCTTATTTGAAGAAATAGAAAGTGGCCATTTTGACGATATATTTGTTGGGGATTATATTGTAGATAAAAAAACAAATAAGAAAGACATAAATAATCAACCAATAAGATATCTAGTAGCAGATCTTGATAATTATTTAAAAGTTGGCAATGTATCCAAACATCATGCCACGATAATACCAGCAGCTCCTTTAACTAACGCCCAAATGAATACAGATGCTACAACTGTAGGAGGATATGCGGGAAGTGAAATGGTAGGATATGAAGTAGGAGAGAATGGAAGAGCTACAGAAAATAAAAGGGCAGCAGGAGGAACATTAGATACAGTATTAAACACATATATAAAACCCATTTTTAATGAGCATATTATAACATATAATAATATAATAACTATTCAAGTAGATAAAGCAAGAACAAATCAAGAGGGACTTACTAATATAGGAGCAAGTGGGGACTGGTTATGGATAAATAATCGGCAATTAGATTTAATGAGTGAAATAAATGTATTTGGTTCAAATATAGTTTCTTCTAGTTTATATGACACAGGAATAGATAATCGTCAATATGCCATATTTAAGTTAAAACCAGAGTTAATTAATACAGATGGTAATGAAAATATATGTGGGTATTGGTTAAAGGCTGTTGTCACCTATTCAAATTTTGGTATTGTCTCCAACAGTGGCACAACCAACCAATCGCGTGCTGATTCTCAAAATGGCGTTCGCCCTAGATTCTTAATCGGCTAACTCATTTAATAATTGGTTGATTGTTTTTTTCAAAATCAATTGTATTAGTGTTTTGGATTAAATCATAAACTAAAGAAGCTTGTATTTCAAATTTATATAATGCAGATTTCTTATTTATAGATATGGGTATTTCCATGTCTTTTTTTATACTATTTAAATAATTTTTACCTAGGCTATCAAAACCTAAAATATGAAGATAATCAATTGTTTTATCATTATCATTTTTAGTTATTCCTAGCAAAATGTGAATAATCATTCGTTGAATTTTATTGTAAGTATAACGTTTAGTTTTTACATAGAGAATAAATTCTTCTAAATTTTGACATATTGAAGCAGCTTTATATAAACGATTTTCTATGCCCTCATCAACAGTTAAGAATTGTTCTAAATGAGGTGTAGTTAAGATTTTACTTTTTATCAGTTTATACAACAATTCATAATTAATATGTTGAATTGCCTTTAAACTGTTAGAGGGAACATAGTTTGTAATATCTTCCTTTTTAGTTAGTTTATGCCGAATGTTAGAAGCACTAATTATTTTGTCATTACTATTTAAATCATGATAAGAATTAGTTCTTTTGATACTTATGGGAGTAATAGGGTAATTATTTTTTAAAATAGCTTTTATATAAGATATTGCTAGTAAATCATTAGGATTATTAAAATCAAAATTAATATTTAAAGATCTAGCTAAAGCTGTAGGATAATTAATACCTTCTTTTAATAAGACTTTAACCTTTTTTTGATAAGAATCATCCATTTGTTTTTGAGCAATTTCAGTTAATCTTTCAATATCATTCGATTCACTTCCAAAAACTAATTTAGAAACTTTTAAATAATTTAATATTTCCATAGCTTTATTAGCAAAAATATCTGCCGATTGAGTTCCAAAAAGAACTGGTAATTCAACAACTAAATTGATTTGATTATCTAAAGCTAATTTAACTTTATCTTCTTTAGTTAAAATACTTATTTCTCCTCGTTCTAAAAAATAACCATTTAAAACTAAAATTATTATAGAATCTGGGTATAACTTTTTAATTTGTTCAATATGATATAAGTGACCATTATGAAATGGATTATATTCACAAATAATTCCTATTATTTCCATAATTTTTGACTCCTTAATTTTAGTCTAACACGAAATATTAATTATTGTAACTTTTTTGACCATATTATATAATATTTTTAGGTGAAGCAGATGAAGATAAATTTAAGTAATATTCCAACAAATGGTTTAGTTATATCTGAAAATGTTATTTTAGATAAAAGTTTATACGAAAATGCTGATGTTTTAGATATTAAAGATTTAGCTATAGATGGCCTTATCAATTATGATTATGAAAATAATTTAGTAATTGATTTAAAGGCAGAAGGTAAATTTATATTAAATGATGCCATTACTTTAGATCCAATAGATTATCCATTTACTTGTCAAATTGAAGAAAAAATAGAAGATGTTGAGGCTTGTTGTGGTAATTTTTTCGAAAAAAGTAAAAATATACTTGATATTAGTGAAATTTTATGGGAAAATATTGTACTGGAGATTCCCATTAGTGCTACCAAAGGTGATAGTAATCATTTGCCTTTACAAGGAAATGGTTGGGAATTAAAAAACAGTGATGAGAAAAAAATTGATCCTAGATTAGCAAAATTAACTGAGCTACTAGAGGAAGGGAAGGAGTGAGATTATGTTACAACTTGATATTCAAAGATTTGCAGTTCCTTTTAGAAGAACAAGTAAAACTAAAAAAAGAATGCGTCGTACTCACTTAAAAAAAGAAGTAGGAGCTACTATCAAATGTTCTAAATGTGGTGCAACAATTAGACCACATCGGGCTTGTACAAAGTGTGGAAATTACAAAAATAAAGAAGTAATTAAAGTGTCTGAAGAAAGTGAAAAATAATGGATTAATCTATTATTTTTTTTAGTGTATTATAAAATAAAAAAAAGCCTTCAATAAAAGGCTTAATTTTTTTATGGTGTCCTCGGAGTGATTCGAACACTCGACCGTACGCTTAGAAGGCGTATGCTCTATCCAGCTGAGCTACGAGGACAAATAATCAGCTAAGACATACTGATTATATAATATTATTATGAATTATTCAAGCGAATTTATAACTAAATTAACATTTTTGTCCTCATTTTCAATATTAAATTCAACACTCTCAATATTGTAGGTATCTCTGAGTGATAGATATATTGTATATTGAACTTCTTCAATAACACTAGAATTTTCAAAATCATCTAATAAATATTTATTAAAACTTAGTTTTATTTCATTTTCTTTTATTTGATAATCGGTAATTTCGGCATTAGCATTTAAATAACTAATTAATTTACTTTCATATAAAGGCGAAGATTTTAGCTTTTCAATAATAATTTCGACTTTTTCTTGATCGGTATTAGAAACATAAGTAATAGGAACATAATAAAAAACATCTTCGGTTTTACTGCCATAATAAATAGTAGTTTTTTTGGTATCTTTTAAAGAATCTATTTCATAAATCTTATTTATACCAAAATTTTTATCTAAAATGGTTGGTAATTTTTCTTTACTAAAGGGTAGTTCCGTCAATTGTTTTCCCTCTATAAAAATTAAAACGTTTTTGACAGTAGGAATCTCCGTAACAGAATATACCAAAGCTTCAATTAATTTGCGTTCTTCATCTTTGGTAGTATTTAAAAATTCTTGCGAAAAATCGATTTTTAATAAACCATCATCTAAACTAATATCGTTTATGGTTGTTCCTTCGGGAATTAAATTAGAAAAATGAGTAGGTAAATAATTACTTTCTTGACTATTTTTAGTCAAAATTTTAATAATTTCTTTAATTTTATTTAGAGTATCTTCGTTTTTAATCATGACATTAACTCGAGAAACTAAGTTTTCTTCATTAATTAAATAAATAGCTGAAGTTTGGACATCATTATAGGTTAGAGTTTGTTTAAATTCATTAGTTTCTATTTTGGTAGGAAATAAATAAGTAATTAAAAATATTAAGAGAGCTAAAGTTGAAATAGTAATTCGCCGAATTATTCCTTTTTTAAACATGAATTTTCACCTAATAAAATATATGTTTTGTTAATTTTTATATTCAATAAATTATAAAAAATCTCATCTATTAAAGATGAGTTTAAATCTATTAAATACTAATTTCTCCAAGTTTAATTAATTCTACAACAGCTTGGGCACGTCCTTTAACACCTAGTTTTTGCATTGCATTAGAAATATGATTTCTTACAGTTTTTTCGCTTATTCCTAAAAATTCTGCTATTTCTTTGGTAGATTTATTTAATATTAATAGTTCAAAAATTTCTTGTTCCCGTGTTGTTAAAATTCCTTTATTCATCATGTACCTCACTTTCTTACTTATACTTATAACTAATGTATTTTATGAAGTATTTTGTAATAAGTGAGAATATCAGCCTAGAATAAGCGTATTATCCTTGAAATTTTACTGTAATATACATTTTAGTATTATATTCTTCTTGAATTGATCGAATAATATTATTTGCTATAGTATTATTATGTTCTTTACTGGCAACAGTTACATTTATTTGATCATTTTTAATTTTAACAAAAGAATCTAATTGGTAAGTATCTTTAATTTTTTTCTCTAATTTTTCTTCTTTACCTTTATTAGAGTTTAAAGTTTGAAGAGAATTGTAAGCATCATTTTTTTCTTGAAGTGTTGCTGTATCATCTAAAAGAATAGTTTGTAAACTTTCCATTTCGGCCATCATTTCTTCTTCATCTTGAACTCGTAAAGATACTAAAACACTACTTTCGGTTGTTTCAACTACTTCTTGATTATTATCAGTTGTACTAGTTGTAATAGCTAATAAATCATTGTCCTTAACTGTAACATAATAAATACTTAAAACTAATATTAAACTAAATAAAGTGACAAACCACAAACCTTGTTTATTTATCATTAAAAAATCCCTCCATTGTTACTAGATTATACGTTTCTCAATTAATTTTATGATAATTTACAAGTATTTTTTTTGATGTTATAATAAGTACTAAGGTGTGATAATATGAATACAAATCTGGCTTATTTATTTTTAGTTTTTATAATTTATAGCTTTATTGGTTATATTTGTGAAATTATTTGTAGTAGTTTTGCCCAAAGAAAATTAGTTAATAGAGGTTTTTTATGTGGTCCTTATTGTCCAATATATGGGGTAGGGAGTTTATTTATTTTGTTTACTTTATTAAGATTTAAAAATGATCCCGTAATTGTCTTTATTTTAGGAGCTATAATAACTAGTGCTTTAGAGTATTTGACAAGTTTTATCTTAGAAAAGATATTTCATAACAAATGGTGGGATTATTCAAATTATGTTGGTAATATTAATGGAAGAATATGTTTACAAAATACACTTTTATTTGGTTTAGGTTCTATAGCAATTGTTTATGTTGCGCAACCATTCATTGAGGAGTTTTTAAGTAAAATTTCTCTACTAACAACTAATATTATAGCAATCTGCATTGGTATTATATTTATAATTGATTGTATCTATTCATTTATTGTGGCTTATAATTTAAGAAATCGAATTATTATATGTGAAGAGTTAAAACAACAAAAAATAGCTAAAATTCCCGGAATGTTAGAACAATTAATTAAAGAACGAGTTGCTAATTTTAAATTATATCCTAAACGTTTATTAGATGCTTTTCCTAATTTGAAAAATGCTAACTATAAAGAGTTTAAGTTGATGAAAGTAGTTAGAGAAAAAAATAAAGGAAAAAGTAAAAATAAAAAAACTAAAAAAAATTAAGAAGAGTATCTTCTTTTTTTTTATGATTGAAAATGATGGTTAAATAAATTATAATTAAGATAATAATAGAGGAGGAAAAATATGAAAAAAGTAAATAAGAAGAACCTCCCAACCAGAATAACTCTGGGGGGGGGGTATATTAAATAAGAAAGAAGACCTAGAGTTAGAAAGATTTACTAAGAATAAAAAAAGAAAGTTTATTTTAATTGGATTAATACTTGGAATAAGCGTAACTATTGGTGGAATATTCTTATACAAGAGCTATGCTTATTATGAGAATGAGAAAGAATACAACGTAATAAAAGGAATAATACCTGATTTTTCTTATGATGTGAAGTTTGCAGTAACAATAGATAATCAGGCATCAGAATCAATCCCAACAGAACCAAAAGGTGAAGGTAAAGAAAAATATTATCAAGTAACAGCTAGTTGTGATGATGGCATAAAAGCTGAATGGGATTATAATGCTTGGAACTTAAAAGTAGAAGATATAACCAAAGGAACAAAATGTAAATTAGCTTTTAATAGTACCTTAACCGAAGAAGATTACAAAGAATATATTGACGCCGGAGTTGCATATAGAAGAAATACCTATCGAGGAAAAGACATAACCAGCAAACTAGAAGATGGGAGTTTATTTAGTGAGATAAAAAGTGGTCACTTTGACGACATTTTTGTCGGAGATTATATAGTTGATAATAAAAGTGATAAAAAAGATATGTATAATCAACCAATAAGATATTTAGTAGCGGATTTAGATAATTATTTAAATACAGGCAGTAGTAATATATTAACAAAACATCATGCAACAATTATACCAGCGACTTCACTTACGACAGCACAAATGAATTCAACTTCTACAACTATCGGAGGATATGCGGGAAGTGAAATGGTGGGATATGTAGTAGGAGAGGATGGAAAAGCTACTCAAGATAAAAAAGAAGATGGTGGTACCTTAGACACAATATTAAATACATATATAAATCCTGATTTTGGAACTAGTAATCCTAGTAATGACAATACAGATCATATAATAGAATATGAGAATACAATAACTGATTCAGTATCTGATCAAAGTATCAATAAATCTGGTAATTCTACTGGCGCTAGTTCAAATAGAACTTGGTATACACGAAAACTAGATTTAATGAGTGAAATGAATGTTTATGGAGGAATCGTATGGTCATCATCAGGATATGATATAGGAATAGATTATCGCCAATATGCTATATTTAAATTAAAACCTGAATTCATTAATAGTTATGGAACAACTCGGTTTCATTATTGGCTAAAAGATGTTACTTCTACTTCGTATTTTGCACGTGTTGGTGGGGGTGGCGATACTATGTTTAATAATGCTACAAGCTTACTTGGCGTTCGCCCTAGATTCTTAATCGATTAGTATAAAAGCAAAGCAATATTTGCTTCTTTTTTTGTCTTTTTATTAATAAAATATAAAGAGGCGATTACTATAAAAAATAAATTTGACTACTTTTTATTTTTCTTATGTATTGCAATTGCTATATTTGGCTTAGTTATGATTTATTCAGCTAGTAGTATTTGGGCAGAGTATAAATTTCATGACGCTTTTAAGTTTGTTAAAGCTCAAGGTTTATTTTTTGGAATCGGAATATTTTTAATGCTATTTTTATCTAAAATAGATCATCATTTGTATTTAAAAAAAGCTAATTTAATTTTATTTGGTTGCTTTATTTTATTAGTATTAGTGTTAATTCCCGGTATTGGAACAATTCGTAATGGTAGTCGAAGTTGGTTTGGAATAGGTTCTTTAGGAATACAGCCTAGTGAATTTGCTAAAATAGGTTTAATTATTTATGTAGCAAAATATTTATCTAATAATAAAAAGAACATGCGAGATATAAAAAAGGGTGTCTTACCGATACTCGCTGTAATTATGGTTTTTTTTGGTTTAATTATGTTAGAGCCGGATTTTGGGACAGCGATGGTTATTGTTTTAACTTTAATTGTAATGATTTTTGTTTCAGGTGTTAAACTTTCTTTTTTTGTCAAAATTGGCATGATTGGTTTAATTGGTATAGTCGGTTTAATTATCGTAGCTCCTTATCGAATGGCTCGTATTATATCTTTTTTAAATCCATGGACAGATCCTTTAGGAAGTGGGTTTCAAATTATTCAAAGTTTGTATGCAATAGGACCAGGAGGATTGTTGGGACAGGGATTTATGAATTCTCGCCAGAAACATTTTTATTTACCAGAACCTCAAACGGATTTTATTTTTTCTATAATTAGTGAAGAGTTTGGTTTTTTAGGAGTGTTATTAGTAACTAGTGCTTTTTTCTGTTTATTTTATCGTGTTATAAAAATTTCGTTAAAACAAAGTGATTTGTTTAGTAAATATTTAGCTTTTGGTCTTATTTTTGGCCTTATTATTCAAGCTTCTCTAAATTTAATGGTAGTTGTAGGAATTATTCCCGTTACAGGAGTAACTCTTCCTTTTCTTAGTTATGGTGGTAGTAGTTTATTAGTTAGTATGGCAAGTATTGGTATTATTTTAAATATATCGAGAAATAGTTAAAATAATATTGATATGAGAACAAAAGCTTGATGTATTTTAGCTTTATAAATGTATGAATGGTACTAAGACAATTAATCAGTCAGTAAAAAGAAATATTGATAGATTTCCTAAAGATTTTTTTCAACTAACAAACGAAGAATTTTTAAACTTGAAGTCCCAAAATGGGACTTCAAGTTTGAATGGAATTTTTTAAGGTCAAAATTTTCAACTTTAAAAACTCAAAAAAAAGATAGATGAACACATAGAAAATACTTGCATCTTTTAATTATGCCGGCAATAAAACTTTTTTTTAGAAATTAAAACTATACCAGTAATAATTAAAGAACTTAGAGAAAGAATAATACCTAATTTTTGCCATGGGGGTTCAAATTGTAATTCGATTTGGTGATTGCCACTACGAATTGGAAATCCAATAAATCCTTCATTAACTTTCTCGTAATTTACTAATTCATCATCTACTAAAACTGTAAATCCTTTGTCATAAGGAATAGTGAAAATAAAATAACCATTTTCGAAAACATCAACTGTACCTTTTAATACTGTATTTGAATTGACATTTTCATCTAATTCAATAGGATTGATTTCAGCATTATTTTCAAAATAAGTGTTAGGAATACTATATATTTTTAAATTAGATATATCATAAGTGCCTTTTACAAAAGTTATTTTTAAAGAATTAATCGGTTCATTTGAAGAAAGGACATAATCAAAAGTTTCATTTTCATTGTAATACTTCCATGTAGCACAAGTAAGCTTGTTGGTTACATTATTAATAGTTATGGCTGGATCTTTTTCTTTACAATTAGGAATTTTATTCATTTTAAATCTAATTATTAAAGTTTGATTTTCAATTGGTTTTGTTAAATTTAAATTAAGATAGTTATGATTTTGACTGGTAATTAAATAATGATCTTTATTTTTTTGAATTTCTAAATTTTCTTTTTCTTTAACTTCATATTCTAAATCAATTTCTTTTGATAAAAATGTTAGATTAGCATTATTAGAAAGTCCATCTATGATAATATTATTACCAAAACTTTCTAATTGTTCATTAAAAGCTAAATTTTTATATTCATTAATGTTTAATAAGTGACTACTAGCAAAACCGATAGGTAAAACATTATTGGTTTCATATAAATTAGTGGTATTATAATCTTTAATTTTTTGATATCCATAAGGTATATTTTTATTAGTTATTAAATATTTGATTCCCATAAATCGGTGAAAGAATAAATTATTGGTTTCGTTAAACATAAATTTATTGCGATGAATATCATTGTTATTAAAAGCATTATAAAAACTATCGGCGTAATTGGGATTAGTGGTTGAAGAATACATTGTAATCCGCTGATCATTTTTAGCTTGGGAATAATTAAGATTATTGGTATTATCCTCCCATAAACGATAATTACTATTTGGTATTTCTAAATTATAAGGTAAGGTCCGCGAATTTTGAAGATTTTGATAATCTTTTATAGTTAGTAAATCATCATTTTGATTAGTAATAAGACAGGTGGTAAAAGCAATAATTAAAATAGGTAGTAAATAAATATTTTGGTGTTTTTTAGAATAGAAATATAGAACAATAAAAGTGATAATTAAATCAATACTAAAATAGCCTAAGTTAGCAAGTTTGGAGCGAATAAAAATAAAGCTTAAGATAAGACTAAAAAATAACATTTTCCAAGATAAGTCTTTTTTATTTATTTTTTCTAAACATTTACCAATTAATAAAATATATAAAGGAAGAAAAGGAATAAAACATTTGCCATGAGCGTATAAACCACCATTTAATAAGTAATTAATAAGGGGAAAAGATGTCGTAATAGTTAAAAGAATGGCTAGAATGCGATTTTCTTTTTTTGAAAATACTAAGTGATAAACATTACAAATCCAAAGAATAGCTGTTGCTCCTACGCCATAAGAATCATACATTAAATATTCTAAATTAAAATGGGGTAAAAAACTCGTCAAAGTAAGAGTAATATCATTACTACTGCGACCATGTAAAATAACATAAGCAA
>CANRLP010000027.1 GCA_947631515.1 uncultured Bacilli bacterium | reverse complement strand
ATCAATTTAATCAACCACCTTTTTTGTATTATATCAAATTGGTTGATTGCGAAAAATTTTCACTCCTTAGAGCTGATATTCTATCTTTTTTCTTGCCTTTTTTTAGTTATGAAGATATAATAGTTTATATAATAAAGGGGAATGTAATATGAATAACAATGAAAATCCTAATAATCAAATTAATCCAGGTATGACTGTTAATCCTCAAAATAATGGAAATCCAATGCCTGAGCAACAATTAAATCCAGGACAACCTATTAATAATGGTGCTGCTCCTTTGGCATCTAATCCTAATGAATTAAATAGTGCTGCACCGATTAATAACCCTTATGTAGCTAGTAGTCAACCAATGAATCAAAATGTTAGTCCAAATAATGCTTCTGTTGCTGCTCCAGTTATGGAATCAATCCCGGAAGTCAATACGAATCCTAATCCAAATCCTACTTTAGCACCAAATAACCAAGCAACACCAGTAGGACAAAATCCAATGCCAAATGATCCTTCCATGGTATCTAATGTTCCTCCGGTAGTACCGCCTATCGATAATTTCAATTCTGTACCTGTTCCACCAGCTTTTGAAAATGAACCAACCGAAAAGAAAAAAAGTAACAAAAAACTAATTATAATCATTTTATTAGTGGTATTAGTTATTGGAATTGGTTTTGGTATATATTATTTCTTATCAAGTGCTAAAGTTGCTTCGGGGGCTGATATTAACACTAAGGACTATACTTTGGAATTAGGAGATACTTTATCAGAAGATATTATGGATTATGCAATAATTACTGGTTTTGATCCTAATAGTTGTAATGTAGATACATCTTCAGTAACAGTAAATGAAGTAGGGGCTTATTCTTATACTATTAAATGTGGTACTACGGAAAAAACTGGAACTGTAATAATTGATGATACTACTAATCCAGAAGTAGTTTTAAATGATTTAACTGTAGTTCCTAAATCAAGTGTTAAACCTGAAGATTTTATTGATTCTTGTGTAGATGCTTCCGAATGTACTTATCAATTTACTGATGAAGATGCAGTTAAAACCAATTTACAAAATACTGGAGAATACGATACCGAAATTTTAGTTAGTGATAAATATGGTAATGAATCAAAAGTTGTTGGTAAATTAATTGTTTCTAATGATGCTCCAGTTAAATATGTAACTTGTACATCCGAACCTAAAAATGTTGATGAAATTTTTGCAACCGTTACTGAAAATTATAAAATTGGTGTAAATAGTCAAAATAATTTCTTTAATGCCGTTAGAAATTCCGAATTTTCTTTTGAAGAATTAGAAGACTATAAAAATATTCAAAATACTTATCGAGACAATATTGGCATTAATGGTGTAGTAGGAACAGCAACTTTTAATGAGAAAGCCAAAACTATTACAATTAAAAATAATGCTACTTTAGATGATATTAATAAAGAATTAACAGTTTCCTTAGCAGGAGATATGAGTACCTTACAAATGTTTTTCACAATAAATGGGTATACTTGTAAATAGCTAGTGTCTAGCTATTTATTTGTTTTTTAGCCTAAAATATGGTATAATATTCTTAATAGGAGGGGGCTTTTTATGAAACGGAAAAATATTTTTATAAGTTTAACGGTAGCTGTATGCTTAATAGTAGTTTTAGTAATATTAAAAGTAACAGCTACAACTCCAACCGAAAGTTTATATAAATCAACTAATAAACCAGAATTTTATGGGTTAACAAAAGCCATAATTCATAAGGGAGATTCGTTTTCTTTAACTGATCCTCGATTTAGAATTTATGCTAAAGACTTTGAAGATGGGGACTTAACTAATAAAGTAGCCATAACTTCAAATGTTAATCCAAACTTAGCAGGTAAATATAAAATCCATTATGAAATTATTGATTCTGATCATAATAAAGCAGAATTAGATGTTCCAATAGAAGTAGTAGATACACCAGAAAATCGTTATTATGAAAGAACAATGTATTCTTTACCATCAGTATGGAATATGTCTTTAGCAGGTACTAATCGAGGCAACAATGATGATCGGCAAATATTAGGTTTTTATATGGAAGCTAATTCTCAAATATTTGTAAATAAAGTTTCCGGCGAAAAAAATTTAACTTTAACATATTTAAATAATGATTCTGCCAAAGAAAAAAGTTTTACTATAACTAATGAAAAAACTTTAGTTACATCTGATTATAGTGGCGTACCATTTATTAAAACTTTATATGAAACATCTGAACCAGTTGTAGTAGGTATTGAAGTAGCTGATGAAACGAAAGTTAAGGAATTACCTTACTATTATTATAAAGATAATGAAGAAAAATTTTTTGCATATTGGGATTCAATCCCTGATAGTTTTGCAGTTATTGACAATCAAAGTACGATGACTTTATTACCATATCAAGATCGGCAAAAATTAGTAAATTATTATAATAAATGTCATCATAGTTTAGATGAATATTTGGAATATTGGGATGTTGTTACCCAAGAATATGATGACTTTTTAGGTTTAGAGTATGATCCTGAAGATCCTATCGATCAAAATGTCAAAACTAAATATTTCTTTAAAGCCAATAAACATGGAGCAGGTGCTGCTTACTATGCTGGAGACCACGTTGGAGTTAATAGTGAAAGTGCTGCATCATTATTTGAACAAAACTGGGGTGGATTACACGAAGTTGGGCATGGTTATCAAGGAAGTTTAGGTTCAACAGGAATGGGTTTAGGAGAAGTATCTAATAATATTTTAGGTCATTACATTCAAATTAATAAATATCAAAAAATATATGATTACAATGACGATTGGTTAGGTAAAATACCAGCAATTGAAAAAAGTTTTAATGCCAAAAGATTAGCAGGGACAACTTTTAATAATTTAGAATTGAATGAAAGATTATATGTTTTAATTAATTTACTTGATACTTATGATCCTAAAAAAACATATGCTGAAATTAATAAAATATGGCGTAGAGCTAAGCAAGAAGGAAATAATATAACTAACCAAGATGCCTACGTTCTAGCTTACGCTAAATTATACAATGTGAATGTAATTCCTTACTTTGAATCTTGGGGTTTAGAAATATCAGAAAACTTAAAGAAAGATTTAGTTAATTTACCTATTCTTTCTTCAATGGGAGATTTAATTACAGATGATGCTAATTTAGCTCATGCCCAAAGTGAATTACAAAAAGAGGGAATTTTTAGCTTAGTAACAAATCAAGAAGTAGCATCATTAGGTTTAACAAGTAAAGCAACTTACCAAATTCAAATCGATAATTTAGAAGAATTAAAAGGTAAAAAAATAATTATTACTAACAATCAAAATTATAAAAAAGAAGTAGAAATTCAAAGTGAAACTATAACTATAGACAATGTTCCTGTTGGAATGTATGAAATAATTTTACCAGTTCCTAAAAATAATGTTTATAACTATAATAAATATAATTATATAGCTATCAAAGAAGGAGAAGAATCAACCTATACTTTTGTTTATACCAATACAAGTAACAATGTTAGTGAATTTTTAGCTCTAGACCAATATATCGAATTCCGAGGTTTAGGAGATAGTTTATTTGCTAAAGTAACTTTTGATGAAAAAAATATTAACATTTCTTATAATGGTCAACCTCATGTTTATTTTCCTAAACAAGTTTATGCATCTTTAAAAATTTTAAATCCTAATAATACAGTTGTTTGGGAAAAAGCTTTTATGGGAGATGAATCTTATAAAAGTAATAGTGAAACAATTCCTTATCAATATGGTTATAAACTGGTAATTAATCATTTAGAAATTAATCGTTTAAAAATAAAATCAACTTTCCTAAATAAAGAAGATACTTATCTTACTAAAGTAGCTAATCAAGATAATGTTTATATTATTGGCAAATATGGTTTATATCAAACTACAGAAGCTGATTCTTATAATCATTATAAAGAAAAAATTGATGACTATGCTGCATTCTTAAAAGAAAATTTATCAGAAAACGAACTTCTAAATAAAGAGGTTGAATCGCAAAAGAAAAGAGTATTAAATAATAGTATTTTATATTTAGAAGATAAAGATAAACAAACTTATAAAGAAAAATATTTAAATCTTTACAATGGTAGTAAACCAGAACTAAACAATCAAGAAATTACATTCTACCAAAATGAAACAATTAATTTATTTGCTTTGTTAAAAGGTAAAGATTTAGAAGATGGTATCTTTAATCTAAATGAAAGAAATTTTTCTTATTCAGCTATTCCTTTAGATAAAAGTGCTAAACCAATGATAGGTAACCATAATATATCTTACGAATTAAAAGACTCTGATGATAATAAAATTACTGGAACATTAGTAGTGATTATTAAAGAACCATTAAATAATAATAGTAATAATAATGGTAATGTAAATTCTAATTCTAATAATACTAATCAAAATCAAAATAATAACAATATTCCAAGTAATAATCATAGTAGTAATCAAAATACTAATTCAAATACCAATAATAATAATAATAATAATACAAACAACAATACCAATTCTAACTATATTCCACCAAAAGAAGAGAATAGTAATCAAGAATCTTCCAATAATAATGAAGAAACTATAACACCAAACAAAAATAATAAAGAAGAAGTTAAAACAGAAGATAAAACTTCAAATCAAGATCAATTTGATATTGTTGAAAAAACAAATTATAAACCAATATTGTTATTAATTATCATAAGTATTATTGGTATAGCAATATATTATTTTAGAAAGACAACGAAAAAATAGCGTTGTTTTTTTAATGATTTAAAAAGAAATTTCATATATTTTACCAGGAGGAACTATATGAATAAGTTAAAAGTATACGCTTATGCAATATGTAAAAATGAAAGTAAATATGTAGATAGTTATGTTAAAAGTATGAGCGAAGCTGATGGAATATATGTTTTAGATACGGGTTCGACAGATGATACTGTAAAAAAGTTAAAAGAGTTAGGAGTTAATGTCAAAGTCGAAAAAATTAATCCTTTTCGTTTCGATATCGCCCGAAATAAATCTTTAGCTATGGTACCTGATGATGCTGATATTTGTGTATGTACAGATTTTGACGAAGTTTTTGAACCAGGATGGCGTGAAAAGTTAGAAGAAGATTGGCTAAAAGAAGATCCGACAAGAGTTGAATATTTGTATAATTGGAGTTTTGACCAATATGGTAAACCAGCGACGACATTTTATATTTCTAAAATTCATAAAAGACATGCTTATTGTTGGCATCATCCCGTTCATGAAGTTTTAAAATGTTTACAAAATTCCGAAAAGAGTATTATTGTTGAAGGTATTGTTTTAAATCATCATCAAGATTTAACTAAAAAGCGAAGTTCTTATTTACCACTACTAGAATTATCAGTTCAAGAAGATCCTACTGATGACCGGAATATGCATTATTTAGGACGAGAATATATGTATTACGAAAGATGGAATGATTGTATTGATACTTTGCAAAAACACTTAAAGTTAGAAAAAAGTACTTGGAAAGATGAAAGAGCTGCTTCTATGCGGTTTATTGCCAGATCTTATCAAGGTTTAAAAAGAATAGAAGAAGCTAAAATGTGGCTTTTAAAAGCAATTGATGAAGCTCCTTATTTAAGAGAAGGGTATGTTGAATTAGCTTTTCTTTATTATCAAGAAAAAGATTATCAAAATGCTTATAAATATTTAAAAGAAGCCAGTACTATTAAAGTAAAACCTAAAACATATATTAATGAAGAGTTTAGTTGGAATTATTATTTTTATGATTTATATAGTATTGTAGCATTTAATATTGGTCAGATAGATGAAGCCATTAAAAATGCCGGTATTGCTTTGGAAATGAATCCCGAAGAAGAAAGAATTAAAAAAAATTTGGAATTAATGATAGATACTAAAAAAAAGCTTGAGAATTAATCTCAAGTTATTAATTTGGCATGAATTACTAATCTTTGATTTTCACCGGTACAAGTTGATAGAGTAAGAATCTTGTCTCCACTTTTTACGTCAACTTCAAAATCTTTTATACTTCTTTTTTTAATCATATCGACAAAAGAATTAAATTCATTATCATCGGCGAAATAAGTTTTTAAATAATCCTTTGTTTTAGAAACTTTATAAATAGAGAAAATTTGATAATTCATACTTTCGAATATTGTATCAAATGATATAACTAAATTTTCAGGATTGGAATACCAATCTTTTTTATATGTCTTAGCAAGTGAACCAAACATAACACCACTATAATACATATTATGACCATAAATAATAGTATTAGTATCTAAGTTAAATAAAGAATTTCGATAGTCCATAAAGATCCAACCATTTTTGTCAGTTTCTTTATATAAATTATGTTTTAAATAATAGTCATTATTAGAAGCTTGAACTACTGGATAATCAACATTAGTATTATTTACTTTTAACCAACCAATAACATCAGGATTTATACTAAATAGAGAAGAAATATAAGTATTTTTAATTGGATGTTCTTCTTTTTCTGTTACCACATCTTCTGGATTTGTTTCTTCAATGGTTTTTTTGACTTCTTGTTGAATACCTGTAACTTCATTTAAAGAGGCATAATTACTAATACCAACATAACTAATAATACTTATAACGATCGCTACTACTAAAATGCCACATATTTTTAAAGTATTGACAATAATCTGCCGAAATATATTATTTTTTAAATAATCATCAGAATAAACCAGAGAAATGTGTAATTTATATTTTTTAATTTTTTTATTTAGTTTTTTTAAATATTCAATAGTTTTAATATTACGAATATTTTCATAAATTAATATTTTTATATTTTTAATTTTATTTTTTATCAGAGTATCAATAATAGTTTCTAAATCTTTTTTAGAAAAAATATCTAAGTGAATAGTTTTTAAATATTTATTTAAATTACAAAAAGCTAAAAAATCATCTTCATCTTCTGTAGTGAATTCTTTAGATACATGGATATTCATTTTATAAAATATTTTAGAGAAACTAGTTAAATTATTATTTTGCATAAAATAACTTGGATAAAAAATTTCACTTCTTGATTCACTTCTGATACCTACTTTATCAAAAAGTTCAATCATAAAATTTTGGATAGAATGGGCTTCAATATAATTAATATTTTTGTTTTCAATAACTTTTTCATATAAAGCAAAAGAAATTGGGGCATTTTCTCGAATACAAATAGCAGTTACGTAAGAATTCTTTTTAAATAAATCAATTAATAATAAAGCTAATTCGTTAGTTTCAAAAGTTACTCGATATACATTTTTTTCTTGGCACAATTCAATTATAAATAGAGAAACTAATTTTTCATTTTTTTTAATATAATCTTCCGTAAATAATAAATCATTAGAAGAAAGTACTTTAGCATTGTTTAGTGTTTGGCTTCTTTTAAGTGGTTCTTTATATGAAAATTTTATGGTATTATTAGAAATGTATAAGAGTATTTTTTTCATATTTCACCACCATATTATCCTTTACTTTAATATAATATCATAATTTTACATTAATTTTTAAAAAATATGTAGATTTTATGAATTTTTATGCTATAATTGAATCATAATAATAGTAAAATAGAAAGAGGTATAAAATGAAAAAAGTAATTAGCTTAATCGTTTTAGCAATTATGGTAATATTACCAATGAAAGTAAATGCTGCTTATTCTTTTGATTTTAAAGAAGTAGCAGAAGATGATACTACGTTAACAACAGAAATTTCTGTAACAATAACAGGTAGCTCTACATTAAGTCAAATTGGAGGAACACTTACAATGCGTCATGTAACTCTTGGAAGTGTTACAATGACTGATACAAGTTGGACTAATGTTTCAACTGGTTCTTCTTTGTTATTTAAAGCTGAATCAAATGTAGGAGCAGGAACTTATAAAATCGCTACTGTAATTTTCAATAAGGATGGAAGTGCAACAGCTACAGATCCTTGTTATGTAAATTGGACACCTTGTACAGATGAAACTGGTTCATTTGTTTGTGGTAATACTCCAATTGAAATAAGTGAAACTTATGTATGTAGAAATGTTGATGGAACATTCTATGGTAAAAATGGTACAGTAGTTACTGAAGAAGTTTATAACAGTGAATGTGTAAGTAATCCTCAAACAGGTAATTTCTTACCATATGTTGTTATTTTAACAGGTATTGCTTTAGCGGTTGTAGTATTTACAGTATCTCGTCGTAATAATAAACTATATAAAATATAGAATTAACTCCAAATTTGGAGTTTTTTTAATTGCTTAGAGAAAAAGAACATCTAAAGTTAGAACGGTATTAGTTTATTTTTTTGTGCTAAATATATGGTTGTCCACATATAGTTTTTTAGGAGGACAAGCATAGCATGAATATACAAGGGCTTACAGAAGAGGAAGTAGAAAAAAATCGCAAAGAGTATGGCACAAATGAATTAGTAGCTAAGAAAAAAAATAGTTTTTTATCATTATTAATTGAATCTTTAGGAGATCCTATTATCAAAATTTTATTAATAGCTTTAGCTGTTAAAGTTGTTATTTTATTTAAAAGTTTTGATTGGTTTGAAACTATTGGAATTTTAATTGCCATCTTTCTAGCTTCATTTATATCTAGCATATCGGAATATGGTAGTGAAGCTGCCTTTGAACGTTTACAGGAAGAAGCTAGTAAAATAAAAGTAAAAGTAAAACGAAATAATAAGGTTCAAGAAATAGATATTCAAGATGTTGTACGAAATGATATTGTTTTACTAAATACAGGAGATAAAGTACCGGCAGATGGCTATTTAATAGATGGACGTATTTTTGTAGATGAATCAAGTATTAATGGCGAAGCTAAAGAAACCGAAAAGATAAGCGTACTTTTAAATAAACCCGAAGAAAAAAATATGGTATATCGTGGTTCGATAGTTTACAATGGCAATGCTTTAATGAAAGTTATGGCAGTTGGAAGCGCTACTATATATGGTAAATTAGCTAGTGAACTTCAAGAAAGTGAACCAGTTAGTCCTTTAAAAATGCGTTTACGAGGTCTTGCTAAGGTTATTAGTAGAATGGGCTATATTGGAGCTATATTAGTAACAATATCTTATCTTTTTTCGGTAATTGTTATAGCTAATAACTTTGATAAAACAGCTATTTTAAATACCTTAACTAACTTTAATTTTATGTTTGATTCTTTATTATATGCTTTAACACTTAGTGTAACAATTATTATAGTAGCAGTTCCAGAAGGTCTTCCCATGATGATAACATTAGTCTTATCAAGTAATATGAAAAGAATGTTAAAAAATAATGTTTTGGTAAGAAGGTTAGTAGGTATTGAAACAGCTGGAAGTTTAAATGTTTTATTAACGGATAAAACGGGGACTTTAACTAAAGGAAAACTGGAAGTAGCAGAATTTATTAGTGGCAATTTAAAAAGTTATAAAAGTATTGAAACAATAGAAAAAGAAAAATTTTGTGATAAAGTTTTTCAATCGTTTTATTATAATAATGAAAGTATATTTGACAAAGGTGGTTTAGCAATTGGCGGTAATACAACAGATAGAGCATTATTAAAATTTGTTAAACATAAAGATATTCATAATATTAAAATACTAAATAAAATACCTTTTGATAGTAAGAATAAATATTCAATTGTTCAAATTGATAACGAAGAAAAGAATTATTATATTAAAGGAGCTGCTGAGAAGTTATTAAATCGTTGTAGTAAATATCTAGATGAAGATAATCGGGAAAGAACTATAATCAATCGAAAAAGTATCGAAGAAAAAATTAATAATTTAACTAAAAATGGTTCTAGAGTGTTAATTACTGCTTATGCTAGAAAAAATATCTTAAAGGAAGATATTAATGATTTAGTTTTGTTAGGAATTATTTCGATTAAAGATGAGCTACGCGACGAAGCAAAAACGGGCATAGATTTAATTAAAAATGCTGGTATAGACATTATTATGATTACTGGTGATCATAAAGATACTGCCACTTGTATCGCTAAAGAAGCTGGATTAGTAACAAGTCCTCAAGATTTAATTATTACTAGTGAAGAATTGAATTTAATGAGTGATGAACAAGTAGCAAGAATTATTAAAAATATTAAAGTTATTGCCCGAGCTTTACCAAAAGATAAAAGTAGATTAGTAAGAATTTTAGAAGATATGGATTTAGTTGTAGGTATGACTGGAGATGGAGTTAATGATGCTCCAGCCTTAAAAAAAGCTAATGTAGGTTTTGCTATGGGAAGTGGTACAGAAGTATGTAAAGAAGCAAGTGATATAGTTATTTTAGATGATAATATTTTATCTATAAGCAAAGCTATTCTTTATGGTCGAACTATTTTTAAAAGTATTCGAAAATTTATAATTTATCAATTAACTTGTAATATGTGTGCTTTATTTGTATCTATTATTGGACCATTTATTGGAGTTAATACCCCAATTACGATTATTCAAATGTTATGGATTAATATGATTATGGATACTTTTGCAGGACTTGCCTTTTCTTTTGAACCTCCTCTTAAAAGATATATGTATGAACCTCCTAAACCTAAAAACGAAGCAATAATGAATAGTTATATGTATAAACAAATTTTATTTACTGGTTTGTATTCAGCTTTGTTATGTATATTATTTTTAAAACTACCTTTCTTTACAAATATGATTAGATCAGGAAATAATTCTGAATATTTGATGACTGCTTATTTTGCTTTATTTATCTTTATTGGAGTTTGTAATGCTTTTAATGCTCGAACAGAAAGATTAAATTTATTTGCTAATATAAGACAAAACAAAGTATTTATTATCACTATTTTATTTATTGTTATAGTGCAAATTTATTTGATTTATAATGGCGGAGATTTATTTAGAACATATGGTTTAACTTTTAATGAATTATTATTGGTTATTATATTATCTTTAACAGTTATTCCAATTGATTTATTACGTAAAATCTATATTCGTAAGAAATGTAAAGTATGTAGTGTTTAAAGAAGAGTAATCTTCTTTTTTTATGATTGAAAACGTTTGGTAAATGAATTATAATAAAGTTAATAATAGAGGAGGAAGAATATGAAGAAAATAAAAAATAACCTCCCAACCAGAAT
>CANRLP010000026.1 GCA_947631515.1 uncultured Bacilli bacterium | reverse complement strand
TGGCATCATTTAACATATTAAAAGTTTTTAATTTTGGTTTTATTTCTTCTTGAATACTTGGCAATTAGTATCACTCCTTTTCTAGAAGCCAAATTATCAAACTTTTTTCTTTATTGCAAACTACTAATTTTCTTCTAAACCAAGCAAAAAAACAAATTCTTATTATAGATTTTTCTCTTTCTTTATAAGAATTTGTTCTATTTTTCTCACTTTTTTAAAATTTTATCTTTTTTATTTTTTTATTTAAGTATTAAAATACTTATTATTATCTCACTTTCTTCTCTAAATCTTATTATAACATTATTTTCTTTTAATAAAAATTTTTTCTTTAAGAGGTTCAAAATAATTTTCCATAAAATTTTTCTCTTCTGCTTTGGCTAAATCTTCATAATTAGCTTCTTCAAAAGCTTTTCCTAATCTAGAATATAACATATAAGCATGATTATACTCATGAATATTTATCAACAATGTTTTTAAATCTATAATTTGAGGTACAAACATTTTTAAATTCTCAACTCTATTATATTGATCTAATTTTGGATAAACCCCGACAAATTCTTGGTCATCAATTCCTTCATTCAATATTATAGTTCTGGACTTCATATAATTCCAAAATTCTATAGGATATTGAAAATAATTTAATAAAACTGATTCTCCTAAAAGTAATCTAATTATTTCATTTTGATATTGCATAGATTCAGTTAGAAAAGCAAAATCTTTTTTAGGAAAACTTGCTCGATATTCTATTCCCATTTCATAGGCATCTTCTAAATCATCTAAACATTGATAAATATAAGAAATAAATACTTCTTGCCAATCATTTAAATTATTTAAAAACTCTAAAGTATCAGCATAAAATAAATTTTTATGATTATTTAACAAAATCTTATAAAAACTATATTCTTCTTTTAAATTAGCAAAGTAAATTTTTAATAATTCTAAATTATTTTTGGTTATTAAATTAGTAGAACCATATCTTAATAAAGATTTTACGTACTGTAATAAACTATATTTAATAACTGCTATCGTTTCTTCAATGTTATATTTTTTTAAATCATTTATTTCTTCTTTTAATAATTTACTATCCATAAAAACCACCAAAAAAAAAGGATATTAATCCTTAAAATGCTTCAATATTAATTAAAACTTTTTTCTTATCATGTAAATAGGAATAAGCTTGAACTAATGTGCGAATAGCTTTAGCATTCATACCTGATTTACCAATTACAGAACCCATATCAGTTTCTTTAATTAAAACTTCAAGTCGAATACAATTTTCATCACTACCAATTTCTTTAACGCTTACCATATCTTTATCAGTAGCAATACTGGTAATTAAAAATTTAGTATATTCTACAATATCCATAAACTATTTACCTGACTTAACTTTAGTTTCAGCAAATTTTTTCATAATTCCTTGTTTTGATAAAAGATTGCGAACAGTTTCAGTAGGAATTGCTCCATTTTTTAACCAATACATAGTTTTTTCTTCATCAATTTTTACTTCAGCTGGATTAGTTATAGGATTATAAGTTCCTACAGTTTCTAAAAATCTACCATCTCTTGGACTTCTAGAATCAGCAGCTACAATCCGATAAAAAGGTCTTTGTTTTGCTCCCATTCTTTTTAATCTTAATTTTACAGCCATAATTATTTCCTCCTTTAATGCAATAATAATATAACACGTCAAAAAATAGGTGTCAACCATTTTTTGTTGACACTATTTAATATAATCCTCATCTACTTCTTCAATAGCCGTTTGATCATTATCTGTTAAAACTTCTTCATCAGTTATTACTTCGTAATCATCTTCATCATCTTCGATACTTACTTTAATTTTAGTGTCCCCAACTATTTCTACTCCTAATTCTTTTTCAACATTTAATTTAACAACATCGCCATTTGCTGTAACATTAGTTACTGTTGGTTGTTTTAAACTTCGCACAATAATTTCTTCTTTATTTGTTAACACACCATTGTCTTTTAAATGAACAGGCATTTTATCTGTATAAGTAAAAGTTTTAGTACTAACAGCAGTTTTGGTATCATTATCATAAGAATACCAAACATTTACATCAAAAGAACCATTTAAATTAACAATTCCTCCATTATTTGCACCATTAAATTTATGATTAATTACCCAACAACCTAATACTGTATCAGGCTTTTGTTCAGGGGTAAGAGAATATTCATTTGTACTAGTTTTCTTAGCTTTCCCCACTACGGCTTTAGTAACAATTTCTTTAAAATTAGACATTTGTAATCCTCCTCTAGTTTAATGTATGCTTTTGTTCTATTTTTGTTCACAAACTTTTTAAATAAAAAAGAAATAGTATTACCATTTCTCAATTACTATTTCTTTTATCTAATTTTTTTAATTTTTAAACCTAAGAATATTGTGGCAATTAATATGCCTCCACTTGCTATACCAAATACTATTTTGCCTAAATTATTATTTTTTTTAGGGCTATTTTGATTATTATTTATGGTATTTTTATTTGTTGAAGATACTGATTTATTAGTTTCTTCTTTTTGGGTTATAGAAGATTCTTCTTCCGTTTGCAATTCATTAGTTTCAGTTGGTTCTTGATTATCTTGATTGGTTTGATTATTAAGTTCATTATTGACATTATTATTAGAAACTTGATTAGTTGTTGATTTATTATTATTGGAATTAGTTTTTGTAGTTGAACTTCCCTGATTAATAGTATTTTCTACTTTTAAAGAAGAATTATTTTTAGGTGTAATCCAATCTACTGTGGCAATAGTGGTATTTTTATTACCAGCTGGATCTTGGTAAACAAATTCAAAACTACCATTACTGGTAAAAGTATAAGAATCTTTACCATTGTTATTTAATATTTTTATATCTTCATCACTTATTAATTTAGCAACAACTTCTTGGTTAGTTTTAGAAGTAGTACTATAAATAATTTTAGCTGTTGGTAAAATTTTATCAATCCAATTTACAGAGGCCGTAGCAGTTCCGTTATTTCCATAATTATCGACGAATTCAAAGGTAAAGTCACCATTTTCTTGGAAAACATAAATATTACTTCCACCATTATTAGTGATAGTAATTTCTTTACTTGGATTTACAAGTTTTACTTCTACGTTTTTATTGGTTAAATTTTTATTACTATATTCAATATCGGCAGTTGGACTTGTCATTTTGGTTTGATCTTCAAATAAATTAAACATAGCAGCAGACATAAAATCATTGCTTGTTTTTAAACCTTCTATTTTAATATATGAAGCTTTTACTGATTCTGTAAAATCGACCATTTTATTGCTTGCATCATTTTTCCAATCTGTTTCTTCGACGATAGTTTCAAAATTTTCGCCATCCATACTAACTGAAATTTTAGCACTTAATACTCGTCCGTTAGTTCCATCTTGGCGAGGAACATATTCTAAGGCCGATAAATAAGTTGGTTCATTTAATTTTATAGTAAAATATAATTCTTTATCGGATTTATCCCATTTAGTATGCCAAATAGTATTACTATTACCATCTAAAGCATTTTTGCTACCATCTGACCCTGTATTTTGTTCTGAAGAAAAGCTAGCAATACTTAAACGACTAATAGGAACATAACTTTTAGTTTCATTTTTTTCTTCAGCGTTAAAGCTAAATTTATCTTCATCACTAGCTACACTTTGACCAGTTGGACCAGTTCGAACGTAAACTACTTTATCTCCACTTAAATCAGGAAATTCCGTTTTATAAGAAGTCCATTCGTCTGTCCCTTCAATGCGCCACTGCATTTTATCATTGATACCAATAACTTTATTTTCTAAATCATTTGCATATAAGCCTAGAGTTTTATTTGGTTTAGTTATATCAATACCATAAGTACTATTAGCTCCATAAATCCGTACTAAAATATCATTAGTTTCATTAATCATCGCTAGTTCTGCCGGACTAAGTTTTACTTCATGTAAATAAGTATCTGTCCAATTTTCGTCGCCATCTAAACTATATTGCCATTTGTTTCCTTCGAAAGAATCGGACAAAACAATCATTCCGGCTTTATCTCCATCAAAAGAGAATGTTGCTAGTGGATCTCTTTGGCTTAAAATATATTTTGCTACAGCTTGACATGGACCAGGTTGTAAAACATCTTTATTCGTAGCTACCGTAGCTTTTTCTAATGAATTACGAATTAATTGATGTAAATTAGCAAGATCAACACTTTTTTTAGGGAAATGAGTTTCAATTTGACTAACTAAATCGTACATAGCTCGTGGATAATAAGTTAAATGGTCCACAATTTCTTCTGCTAAGCCATAATATTCATTTATGGAAGCATTTTTCTTTTCATATAATTTTAATAAACCATACCAAGCATCAAAATTGATATCTTGAATTTTTAAAGCTTCGCGATAAATAGATTCTAATTTTTCATTGTCATCATTATAAACAGAAGCTAACATTAATTTTTCTTCTGAGGCTTTATAATTGTCATAATCATTTAAAGCTGCTTGAGCTAATAATACATAACTAGCTGGGAATTCTTGGGCATATTCTCCACTACCCCAACCAAGAGGCATTCTCGTACTTAATTTTTCAGTTTTACCTGATTGACCCCAACCAGAAACATCATTATATAAAGACCAAACTTTATTATTATCTTTATCCAAACTCATATAGATATAAGCCGCATGACCAGGTTGAGAAACAACACTCGAAGGAATTCCATAAACTCCTCTTATGTTAGAGCCAGTTTTCGATAATCCCCCACAAACACTACCTTCTTCAAATACTACCCAAAGTTTTGGATAACCACTTGTTTCATGGTAAGGTAAATTATATTTAGATAAAGAATATGTTTTATCCCATTTAGCTTTATTATTGGAATTATAGTATTGTTCTTTTGAATAATCATAATCAAAAGTATATGTTATATAAGTATAGGGATTTTTTTCTTTTTCATTTTTCATTTCTTCAGCAGTAAAATTATTACTTTTAGCATAGTCTCTTGTATAATGATTTAACCATTCAATTTCTTCGTCAGCTATAATATTATTCATTACAAAACGCATTTCTTCTACAGAAATATTGGTAAATATATCATTATTTAATAAACCTTCATTATATAGTTTTTTATATAATTGATAACGAACTAACGCATTTGAGCCATTCGGATTGTTGGGATCTTCTGGAGCTCCGGTAATCCAAGAACCAACATTAGCAGAATGAGTTAAAGATAAAGTAATCATCATTTTTAAATATAAATCGCCATTTTTAGAATCATTTAAATCATTTTGATATTTTTTATATAATTGATCTAGTATTTTTAATGAAGATACATAATTACCATCTGGTTCACCACCTAATAAATATAAGTATAAAATATCTTCATCATTCATGATCCAATTAATAATATCGGTATAATCTTCACTATAGTTCATTAAAGCTTGCAAAATATCATAAGAAACTCTATTAACAAACTCTCTTTTTAACAATATATTTTGATAATCAGTATTTTTATTAACAGCTTCTTTAATTTTTTGATCATACTCAGCAAGAGGTAAAACATTATCATTTTTAACTACTTTTTCGGTATAATCTTTTGTAATTAATTTAGCATCGGCATATAAAGCATCGTCATACCAATGGTCCCACCAATTACCACCATTTTGATCGGCATATAATTTTAAATATTTACAATTACTTATATCTATTTGAACAAATTCAGCATCGTCCCAGCCTTTTAAAACTTTAGTTTTATGTTTAGTTTCCCAAGTTTTACCATCATTAGAAGTAGAAATCGTAAAGACAACGCCACTATTAAAATAAGTACTAACTTGACTAGCTTCAACACCTAAATATGCTGTAAAATAATCATAAACTACATTCTCATTATTATTTTTGATATTAGTTAAATCATAAACAATACTAGAAGTTGCCCAAGCAGAAAGGCCTTTGATAAAAGAAGTAGTCGTTCCATTAACATTTAATTTTAACAAATCGCCACTATTACTTTTATCAAAATGAATATCATAAGAATCTTTGGCATAAGTAACTTTTTCATTTTCTAAAGTTTCTACATAATCTAAATCAGATAAATAAACATGGTCACTTTTATCGTAATTAATAGTAGCATATTCTGCTAAAGCTACCTTATTAATACTATATTTATTAGATTTAGGAATTAAGAAAAATCCTCCTAGCACTAATAAAATACCTATCATTAAAACTTTAACTTGTTTTTTTACTTTTCTTCTTTTTCTTATTTGTTTACCTCTCATTTTACTCACCACTCTACTTAATTTTATTATAATTTGCCTATGTAAACAAAACAACTAGCTTTATGTAAAATTTACACATCGTTTTACTATGATTTGAAGCATAAATATCTATTTGTGTTATGATATTATTAAGGAGACGAGATTATGGATTGTTTATTTTGTAAAATTGGCAACGGAGAGATTCCTGCTAAAAAAATTTTTGAAGATGATAAAGTAATGGCTTTTTTAGATATCCATCCCCAAAGTAATGGACATATTTTAATTATTTTAAAAAAACATGTTAAAGATTTTATGGATTTAGATGAAGAAGATTTAGTTCATATTCATAAAATTGCCCAAAAAATGACAAAGTTGTTAGAAGAAAAATTGCATATTACCGGATTATCTTTAACAACTAATTATTTAGATTTACAAGAAATTAAACATTATCATTTACATTTAATACCTAGAAAAGCCGGAAAAATTAAAGATATCTCAGAAATTTATGACATTTTAAAACAGTAATTTAAGATTACTGTTTTTTTTAATTATACCAATAAGATTCCAAATTAACATTTGTACTGGCTGGCATTGGATCAGGTAAATTTAGTCTCGTCATTAAAGGAATGCGAAAAGCACTACCAAAAGCTAAAGCATTACCAGGGCGTAAAGTTTTTAATTTTTCAATATCTTGCATAGATATATTGCTAGAAATAGTCGTAACAATTTTTAAATCTTCAGGATGAAATATTCGAAATACAATAAAATTAGAACATTGAGATAAACAGGTAGTTGATAATTCACTTGGTCTTTGAGTAATAAAACCTAAAATTAAACCATACTTCCGACCTTCCTTAGTAATACGATCAAAAATATTATAACCTATGACATTTATATCATTATCTTGTTGAACATAACGATGGGCTTCTTCAATAATAACATGAATAGGAAAACTAGCTCTAACTTTTAAAGACGTAGTAAAATTAAAGAATAATTTCATATAAATCTTGGTTAAAACTTTGGCAAACCGGTCATCAACGTAATTAAAATTCATATTTAATATTTGGGCAAATTCGGTAGTATCAGTTAAAAACATACTTTTGACATATTGTTCTTTTTCTATAAATGGTTTATTATACTCAAAATATTTTCTTTGATTACTATTTAATATAGCATGTAATCTGACTCTTAAATCATTGGCTTTTTCAAATAATAAGGCATTATTAAGCATTCCTTCACTCATTAAAGCAAACTCTAAAGCGTCATATAAATCTTCTAATGTATAAACTAACTCATCTCTATTTACATCAAAAGTTTCAACAGTTGTAAATTGATTTAAGAATTCAATAACAAATTGCAAAGCTCCCATTTTCCCATTAGCATCAATATTTAGACATTGTTTTAAAGTCCTTGTATATCCCGGTTGAACAATTTGACTTTCTAAATTTAATTCTGTAGTGTTAAATTTATTTAAAGTGGAAATAATTTGATCACTTAATTGCGTAGATGTTTTACCACTAGATATTATATCTAAAAGACTTTTGGCAATAATAGAATTTTTATATTTAATAGCTTGTTCACTATTTCCTTTAAAAATAGCAACATATTGTAAGGTTTTCTCTAATATTGGTAATAATGTATGATCATTGACGTTTAATAAAATAGCTAGATCATCCACTTCTAAAAAATAAGCTGGTATACTTACTATCTCCGTTGCTAAATCATGAGAATCAGTTTCGGTGGTATAATATTTTACATTAATTCCTGATAAATTATTTATTTTAGTTAAAGCCGTATGGTATTCGCCATAAACATCAAATATAACTAAATGGGCATTTTTGGGTAAAATTTTATTATAATAAAACATATTTTGAATTAAACTAGCAACCCCACAAGATTTACCACAACCAGAATTACCAATTATTGCAAAATGTTGACTTAAAAAATCATTAACTTTAGCAGTGACAAAATAACCATTATAAAGAGAAGAAGAACCAATTAAAAGATTACTAGGGTCCATATAATCTTGAGAACCAATAATTAATTCTAACTCTTGCTTATAAATTACGCGACAAACACTTTCAATACTAGGGTATCTAACAATTCCGGAGATAAAAATATTTCCCTGTAACTCACCTATTAATAGAATTTCAATAATTTTTTCATCCATCCCAATAATCTCGCCGACAATTTTGATTTTTTCAAATTCAAATATCACGTGAATATTAATTAAGTTGGCTTGAATTTTTTGCGATTTATTTTCTACTTTAATTATTTTATCAGATACGTCAACTATCTTCCCAAACATACTAGTCACCCTATTCTTTTTCTATTATAGCATACTTCAATTATTTTTTAACAAAAAAAAGAAGGCAAATCCCTCTTTTAATTTTATTAGAAGCCGAAACCAAGTCCTCCAAAGATAATAGCTAACAATATAAATAAAATTAAAATTATAAATGCGCTACTTACTCCTTGAGAGTTACAGTTACCATTATTTTGGTTGTTGCAACACATATATGGACACCTCCTTAAATTTTAAAGACTAAATGAAAGCCCCTACTATGATAATAAGTAAGATAAATAATACAAGTATGATTGCTGGACCAAGTCCGTTAGTTCCACAATTATTCATGATTCATTCCTCCTTTATTTGTCTTTTCATTTATATTGTATGGTTAAATATTCGTTTGGTGAGTGTTCTGCTTGTATTTTTTTCTTTAATTCGTTATAATAAGTAATGTTTAGGAGGATATAAATGAAGAAAAAAGTAATAATTTTAGGTTTATGTACCCTTATGGTATGTGGTTGTGGTAAAACAATTCCTACTTTAGAAAATGGAGAAGAAGCTGTTGTAACTTTTGAAAACGGTGATAAAATTAGCGTTCAAGATCTATATAACGATTTAAAAAGCAATTATGCTTTGGAATCACTTATTAATTTAGTAGATAAAAAAATATTAGAAGATAAATATAAAGATAATATTGATAGTGCTAATGAATATGCTGATTCTACAATGAAATCATTAGAAGAAAATTATGGTGATGATTTACTTACTGCTATTCAAAGTTATACATCATATTCAACTATTGAAGGATATCGCAGTTATGTTTATGTTAGTTATTTACAAAATTTAGCTGTTGAAGATTATGCTAAAAATCAAGTAACTGATAAAGAAATTGAAGAATATTATGATAAAAATATATATGGAGATGTTTTAGTAGATCATATTTTAGTAACTGCTAATGTTAAAGATGACGCTACTGATGAAGAAAAAACAAAAGCTGAAGATGAAGCTAAAGAAAAAATTAATACGATTATAGCGAAATTGAAAGAAAGCGAAAATGTCAAAGAAACTTTTACAGATTTAGCTAAGGAATATTCAGAAGATGAATCTACTAAAGAAGATGGAGGTTCACTTGGATATATTAATGATGGTACTTTATCAGATAGTTATGATGAAATATTAAAAAATGCTTTCCAATTAAAAGATGGAGAATTTTCTACGGAAATAATTACAACTGAACTTGGTTATCATGTTATATATCGGGAAGCTTCTAAAGAAAAAGCAGCTTTAGATGATGTAAAAGATTCAATTAAAGAAACTCTTGCTAATAATAAAATGAGTGAAGATACAACAATTTCCACAAAAGCAATGCAAGATTTACGTAATAGTTATGGATTAGATATTGTGGATAGTGAAATTAAAAGTCAATATGCTAAATATATTCAAACTGCTTTATCACAAACAAATTCAACTGCAGAATAAAAACAATCGTAAAGATTGCTTTTTTATGGATTAATTTTATATTTAGTTATAATTTTTTCTACTTCTTCATAAGTAAAACCTTTTACTATTAATTTCATTTTTAATTGATATAATAAATCATTATCACTATATTTACGCATTAATTTTTTATATAATTTATCAGCTTCTTTTTCTAAAATATCATTATCTTGCGGAAAATCTATTTTATTAAGGGCATCATTAATATCCTCTTTTTTATACCCTTCATTTAAACAATAATATAAAATCTTTTCTTTTAATTTTCTTTGACTATCCTTCCGATTAATCGTAACTCTTTTACTGACAATTTTTTGTAATTTTTCCTGCCATATTTCGGGAGAAATTTTCTCTAAAGAAACTAATATTTTTTCCTTTGGCAAACCTAATTCAAGCAATTTATTTTTTATTTTATCAGGACCATGCATACTAAATAATATTTGATCATTTATATAAGCTTTAATATAATTATCTTCGTTTATTAAATTTTGCTTTTCTAATTTACTAATCGTTCTTTCAATATCATTTTTAGCATAATCAAAACGATTTAAATAATTTTGAATTTCTTTTTTACTTCGATTTTTAACAGCCAAGTACTTAAGAGCTTTATAATAACAAGCTAAAGCTTCATTTTCTTTGATAATTTCTTCTAATTTAGCTTTTTCGATTTTTTTAGTCAAAAGAAGATTATATTTTAAAATTATGTCATCATATAAAACAATTTCTTCTTCAGTTGTAAATATAATTTTATAACGATTATCTTTTAATTTTTTATATTTTTTTATTTCCATAAACTAAGTATAACACGATTATTAAAAAGAAAAAAGAAACAAATTATTCGTTTGCTTCTTTATATTCTATACATACTTGATTTAAATCTTTTATAAGATTATTTATATCTTCTTCATTAGTTGTTCGAGCACCACTAGCAAATTTATGACCTCCACCATTATATTTGGAAGCTATTTCATTTATAACTGGTCCCCTACTTCGAATATTTACTTTATATTGTTCATTTTTTTCATCATAAGTAATAAAAGTCCAAACTAAAACATCTTTTATATAATTAAAATCATTAATCATATTAGAAGGAGTAGCAGTATCTACACCAAACTCTTTTAAAATTTCTGGAGATATTTTAATATATGCTAAACCACTTTCTTCGAAAATTAAATTTTGAGCTAAATAACCATGAAATTTAATTTCATTTATAGGTCTTTCATACAATTTATCATAAAGATTAACAAAATCTATTCTACTTATTTCTAATATCTTCGTAATTATTTCAAAAGTTTTAACACTAGTATAACCAATTAAAAAACGATCGCTATCTGAAACTATACCTAAAAATAAATTACTGGCTATTTCTTTATTTATTTTTAAATTGGTATTTAATATAAGGTCAGCTACTAATTGACAAGCACTAGAAGCCGA
>CANRLP010000025.1 GCA_947631515.1 uncultured Bacilli bacterium | reverse complement strand
TTTTTTAGATTCTCTTGCAGTAATTAATACTGTTTTTCCATTAATAGTTTTCTTTTGTAAATTTGGTTTTTGTTTTCTTTTGGTAGCATTACAAGCTTTACTGCGATTGTTAGCTGTTAAAGGTTTCTTTTTTGATATATTGACTGCCATACTTTCCACCTCCATTTGTTTTTTGTTTGTCTATAAAACTTTACCATAATATATGAGATAAGTCAAATAATATTATTTATTCCTTCAGAATTTTATTCTTAAAAATCACTTCTTTTTTATAATTTCTTTCCTCTAAAATGAAGAGCTTATGATATAATAAATTTACAACAGGGAGGTGTGTCTAAAATGTTTATTCCCCTTAAAGTAACAACCGATTATAGTTTACTTCAAAGTATGATTAAAATTGATGAACTTATCTCCTTTTTAAAAAAACAAAATATTAAAGCTTGCGCCATATGTGATGAATTTTTATATGGAACAATGGAATTTTATAATAAATGTCTTAAAAATGATATTAAACCGATTATAGGTTTAGATGTAAGTTTAAATAATAATCACTTATATTTATATGCGATAGATTACCAAGGTTATCAAACTTTATTAAAAATTAATACATTAAAAACTGAACGGGAAATTGGAATTATCGATTTAGAAATTTATCATAATCATCTTTTAGCAATTTTACCTTATCAATCTCATTCTTTATATGAAGAAATTAAATCAATTTTTTCTCATGTTTATCTTGGTTATCAAAATGAGCAAGAAAAAATAGCCAGTTTACTTAAAAGTGATAATATTGTTTTTATAAATGATATTTGTGCTTTAAATATTAATGATACTAAATATTTAAATTACTTGGCGATGCTTAAAAATGATAATAAATTAACTGATTATAATTTTTTAGATTATAAAAATAATGCGATGCCACTAGTTGTGAATACTTTAGATGCTCAAACTACCGAAAAAGTTAGTTCTTTATTAAATGTTGTTATACCTAAAAATCAAAATCATATTCCTAAATATAGTGAGCAAATTGAAAATTCTGATTTATATTTAGAAAATTTAACTTTAAAAGGTTTAAATAAACGATTAAATGGCAATGTTACCAAAATATATCAAGAACGTTTGCAATACGAATTAAAAGTTATAAAAAATATGGGTTTTTCGGATTATATTTTAATTGTTTACGATTATGTTTTATTTGCCAAAAAAAATAAAGTTTTTGTTGGCCCTGGAAGAGGAAGTGCAGCAGGTTCTTTAGTTTGTTATACGTTAGGTATTACAGATATCGATCCTTTAAAATATAATTTGTTATTTGAACGTTTTTTAAATCCTGAACGCGTAACTATGCCCGATATTGATATTGATTTTGAAAATAGTAAACGATATCAAGTAATTGATTATATTAAAAATAGGTATGGAGAAGATAAAGTAGCTTCTATTATGACTTTTGCCACTTTAAAAAGTAAATTAGTTTTAAGAGAAATAGCTCGTATTAATAATTATTCAGAAACGGATTTTGATGCTCTCTTAAAAAATATTGAAGCTCATTTAACATTACAAGAAAATTTAAATAAAGATAATGTCAAACAAATTCTTGCTAAATCGAAAAAATTACAAAATATTTATAAAATAGCAATGAAATTAGAAGGCTTAAAGAAAAATATATCTACGCATGCCGCAGGAGTGGTAATATCTAATACAACATTAGATGAATTAATTCCTATAATTAAAAATAAAGATGGTATTTCTACGGGTATTACTATGGAATATTTAGAAGAGTTAGGTCTTTTAAAAATGGATTTATTGGCTATTAAAAATTTAACGATGATTGCTAATATATTAGATTTAATTGAGAAAGATACTGGTAAAAGATTGCAACTATCTAAAATTAATTTAAATGATCCGCAAGTTTTAGAAGTATTTTCTAAAGCTGATACGATTGGTATTTTTCAATTTGAAAGTAATGGTATGCGTTCTTTTTTAGAAAAATTAAAACCAAGTTGTTTTTTAGATTTAGTAGCTTCTTTAGCTTTATATCGCCCTGGACCTATGGAAAATATTGATTTATATATTAGACGTAAAGAAGGAAAAGAAAAAATAAACTATTTAATTCCTTTATTAGAACCAATATTAAAAGAAACAGAAGGTATTATGATATACCAAGAACAAGTTATGCAAGTTTTAGTTAAAGTAGCTAATTATAGTTTTGCCGAAGCTGATTTAGTAAGACGAGCTATGAGTAAAAAGAAAAAAGAAATTTTAGAAAAAGAAGAACAAAATTTTATCAAACGAGCTACAGAGAATGGTTATGGAAAAAATGCTTCCGAACTATATAAGTTAATTTTAAAATTTGCTAATTATGGTTTTAATAAATCTCATTCGGTAGCTTATGCTTTGATAGGTTATCAAATGGCTTATTTAAAGATAAAATTTTCTAAATATTTTATTACGAATTTACTAAATATGAGTATTGGTAGTGAAGTTAAAACCAATGAATATATTTTAGAGGCTAAAAAGCATGATTTAGTTATTAAAAAACCGGAAATTAATCAAAGTATGAATGAATATAAACTAGAAAATGGTGAATTAATTTTACCTTTTGCAGTTATTAAAGGGTTAAGTAATTTGACAATTAATAGTATAATAGAAGAGCGAAGCCAACATGGTTCATTTGTTGATTTTCTAGATTTTTGTAAAAGATTGTATAATAAAAATATAAATGAACGTATCTTATCTATTTTAATCAAAGCAGGTGTATTTAGAAATTTTGGTTCTGCGGTGATGCTTGAAGAAAATTTAGAAGCAGTTATGAATTATGCCGAATTAGCTAGTGCTATGGATGATCCTTTAATTCCTAAACCTTTATTAAAACCAAGTAAATCGGAGTATGACGAATATAAATCAGAATTAGAAAGTTATGGTTTTTATATAAGTAATCATCCGACTAGTAAATATCATGGAGCAGGTATCGAAAAGTTGGCTAATATTAAATTGTTATTTGATAAATATACGAGATTTGTGGTTATGATTGAAAGTATCAGAAAAACTAAAACTAAAACGGGAGAAGAAATGGCTTTTGTAGAAGCTAGCGATGATACAGGGTTAGCTGCTTTTGTTATTTTTGCTAAACAAATTCGTTTATTAGATGATATAAAAGTTAAAGACATTGTCGAAATGCAAGGAAGAGTAACGAAACGTTATGACAAATATCAAATTAATGTCAATAATATAATTAAAAAGTAGTAGGTGAGAAGAAATGAATGATGAATTAAAAAGATTTTTTAACAGTATTGAATTTTATCCTGAAGAAAAATGGTTTGCTAATGCTTCTGTATTAAAAGTTATTTACATGAAAAAATTAGATTCATTTGAGGTTCATATTGAAAATGAAAAAGTAATACCTTGGGAAATAATTAATGATTTATTTGATTGTGCTAGTAAAGGTATTAATAAAGAAAAAAAATGTACAGTTAAAATGCATTATCACCAAATTGCCGAGGAAGACATTTTAAGCTACCTTCATTGTTTAATTAAAGATTTAGTAGACCAAAGACCATCTTTGATTAATTTATTAGATGCTAAAATTGTTTTAGAAGATGAAATTATTACGATTGAGGTTAGTACGAAATTGGAAGAATTAGAAGTGAAAAAAGAAGGTAAAGAATTAGCAAAAAAACTAGCTTTTTATGGACTTGGGGAGTTAGAGATTACTAGTGTTTTAAATGAAAAATTGCATGAAGAGATTAAAAAAGCTGTTACCAATAGTAAAGATTATGAAGAACCAGTTCTATATCAACCATCAGTCGTAAAAGAAAAACCGATTGAGGGAGAAATTACACCGATTAATAATATTATTGGTGATATGAAAAATGTTATCGTAGAAGCTTATGTTTTTGGAATAGATCCGTTTGAACGGGAAACTATTAATATTATTACTTTAAAAATTAGTGATAAAACTAATAGTTTAATAGCTAAAATTTTTAAAAAGCAAAAAGACGAATATCAAGCAACTTTAGGTAAAATTAAAGAAGGAAATTGGTATCGTTTTCAAGGTAAGGTCGAATTTGATTCTTTTAGTAAAGATTTAGTTTTAGCTGTTCGCAATTTCGAAGAAATAGAATCCAAAGAAGATGTTTTAAAAGAACAAACTGATAAACCACGGGTGGAGTTACATTTACATACTATGATGAGTGCCATGGATGCGGTAGTTCCTTATGAAGAAGTAAACCCCAATAATTTAGTAAAATATGCGGCGAAAATAGGTCAAAAAGCCATCGCCGTTACTGACCATAACTGTGTTCAAGCTTTCCCTGAAATTTATCATACCGTATGTCATATGAATAAAGGTAAAGAAGAAAAAGATCGGTTTAAAGTTTTATATGGAACAGAATTAAACATAGTTAATGATGATATTGATTTAATTTTTAATCCTAAAGAATATAACTTATTAGAAGAAACATATGTTGTATTTGATACAGAAACTACCGGTTTTTATGCAGGCTCAGACCAAATGATCGAAATAGGAGCAGTAAAAATTAAAGAAGGCAAAATTATTGATCGCTTCGATGAATTAATTGATCCCAAAAGACCAATTCCTAAAAAAATTACTGAATTAACTTTTATTACCGATGATATGGTTAAAGGTAAAGATTCTGAAGAAAATGTTACCAAAAGATTTTTAGAATGGGCTGGTTCTTTACCAATGGTTGCTCATAATGCTAAATTTGATATTTCTTTTATGAAAGCCGCGTGTACAAAATATAATTTACAAGAATTTGAAGCTACGGTTTTAGATACTATGAGTTTAGCAAGAATGCTTCATCCTGAATGGCCAAATCATAAATTACAAACCTTAACCAAGCGTTTAGATATACCTTGGGATGAAGAAAAACATCACCGGGCTGATTATGATGCCGAAGGAACAGCTCTAGCATTTTATAAAATGTGTAAAGCTTTTTATGACCAAAATATCGTAACAACTATTGATTTGTTAAATAATATTGATATGGAATCGCAAGTACGTTTCTCTTATCCTTTTCATGCTACTTTGATTGCAAAAAATCGTCTTGGTCTTAAAAATCTATTCAAAATAATATCTATTGCTAATACAAAATATTTATATAAAAATGAACAACCGAAAATACCTCGTAAGGAAGTCGAAGAATTAAGGGAAGGTTTAATTATTGGTTCAGGTTGTATTAATGGTGAAATATTTGATAAAGCTTCAAGTAAAGAAGATGAAGAATTAGTTAATATGATGAGTTTTTATGATTATATTGAAGTTCAACCAATTAGTTGTTTTACTCATTTAATTGGTCAAGAGCGAAAATTTCAAAATACTCATGAAGCTGAAGAATATTTAAAAAGAATAATTAGAGTAGCCAAGGAAGCTGGAAAACCAGTGGTAGCAACTGGAGATGTTCATAATTTAAGAAAAGAAGACAAAATATATCGAGAAATTATTGTAAATCAAAAATTTAATGGTAAACTACATCCTTTAAATCGTAAAGGAATTGAAGTACCTAATATGTATTTAAAAACAACAGAAGAAATGTTAAATGATTTTAGTTTTCTAGATCCGGAAACAGCCAAAGAAATTGTGGTGACAAATACTAATCAAATAGCTGATAGTGTTGAAGAAATTGAAGTTATTATTGATACACCAAAACCATTTGCTCCTAAAATTGAAAACTCAGTAGAAACAATGACTGAGTTAGTATACAACAAAGCTCGAGAATTATATGGAGAACCACTACCAATTAATATAGAAGAGCGCTTAGCTAAAGAATTGTATGGGGATGCTTTAATTAATGCTTGTCAAAAAGAAAAAGAAGATCTTAATGAAGCCTTTTTACTTGTTCATGAAACAATTTTAAAAGGGAAAGATGCTGTTAAAGATATGGTAAAAAAACATATTGAAGAAGATATGAGCGATGAAGAAAAAGAAGCAAAAGCATATAAAGATTTAGGAGGTATTATTGGAGCTAATTACGATGTAATTTATTTGATTGCCCAAAAGTTAGTAAAACACTCTAATGATGAAGGATTTTTAGTAGGGTCTCGGGGTAGTGTAGGTTCTTCTTTTGTTGCTAATATGATGGGGATCACCGAAGTTAATAGTCTTTCGGCCCATTATCGTTGTCCTAAATGTAAATTAAGTATTTTTGCGGATGAAGAAGATAAATCTTTAGGAGCTTCATATTCTTGTGGTTTTGACTTACCAGATAAAAAATGTCCAAATTGTGGAACGAAAATGGAAAAAGATGGACATGACATTCCATTTGCTACATTCTTAGGTTTTAACGCTGATAAAGTTCCTGATATCGACTTGAATTTCTCCGATTTGAACCAAGCCAGTGCTCATGAATATACTAAAGTATTATTTGGAGTTGATAATGTCTATCGTGCTGGAACAATTGGAACTGTCGCTGAAAAAACGGCTTATGGTTATGTTAAAGGTTATTGTGAAAATAAAGGAATCATTATGAGAAGTATTGAAGTGGAGCGTCTAGCTAAAGGTTGTACTGGTTGTAAAAGAACAACTGGGCAACATCCAGGAGGTATAGTTGTTATTCCTGATTATATGGAAGTATGTGATTTTACTCCTTATCAATTTCCGGCTGAAGATCCAACTCAAGTGTGGCGAACAACCCATTTTGACTACCATGCTATTGATGCAGATGTTTTAAAACTAGATATTTTAGGACATACGGATCCTACTCAATTAAGAATGATTCAAGATTTAACAGGTGATGATGTCACCGAAGTACCATTAGATGATAAAGCCACAATGTCTATTTTTAAATCACCTAAAGCCCTAGGAGTTACTAAAGAACAAATTATGTGCGACACAGGTACTTTAGGAGTACCGGAATTTGGAACGCCTTTTACGATTCAACTTGTTAAAGATGCTAAACCGACAACATTCGCAGAGTTAGTTAAAATATCAGGTCTTGCTCATGGAACTGATGTATGGCTTGGTAATGCCCAAGAATTAATTCAAAAAAATATTTGTCCATTTAAAGATGTTATTGGTTGTCGTGATGATATTATGGTCGAATTAATGAATAAAGGTGTACCACCAATAAAAGCTTTTAAAATTATGGAATTTGTGCGTAAAGGAAGAGCTAGTAAGCCTAAAGATGCTGAAGAATGGAAAGGGCATGTGGCTACATTAAAAGAATACAATATTCCTGATTGGTATATAACTTCATGTCAAAAAATAAAATACATGTTCCCTAAAGCTCATGCTGCTGCCTATGTAACAAGTGCCTTTCGAATAGCTTGGTATAAAGTTCATAAACCTCTTGTCTACTATTGTACTTATTTTAGTACCAGATTTACAGATTTTGATATTGATTCAATGACTAAAGGGTATGATGCTATTCGTTCCAAACTTTTAGAATTACAAATGAAAGGGCATAATGCTACAAATAAAGAAGAGTCTTTAATCGAAACTTTAAAGCTAGCTTTAGAAGCCACTGCTCGAGGTATTACTTTTAAAAATATAGATTTAGAAGTAAGTGATGGTAATAACTTTATTATGGTCGAAGAAGAAAATGCTTTAATTATGCCATTTAGTGCATTAGATGGTTTAGGTGATGCTGTATCAACTAAAATAATTGAAGCTCGTAATGAAAAAGCTTTTTATAGTATAGAAGATTTTCAAAATCGAGGTAAAGTTAATCAAGCGACCATGGCTAAACTTCGGGCAATGAATATATTTGGCTCTTTACCAGAAACCAGTCAATTAAGTTTATTTTAATTAAAAAAATCTTATGATAAAAAATTCATGGATTTTTTTTTACATACTTTATTAAAAAATTATCAGCAATTAGCGAACGAATTTTATAATCTATGATATAATGTTTATATATGTGGAGGAAATATGAAAAAATTAATTTTAGTGGATGGCAACAATTTATTATTTCGTAGTTTTTATGCAACGGCTTATTCTGGTTCAATGATGAAAAATTCGAAAGGATTTCCAACCAATGCTTTATATGGTTTTGTTTCTATGATTAATAAAATTATAGCAGAAGAAAATCCGGAATATATGGCAGTAGCTTTTGATATTGGTAAAAACTTTCGAGCTGAAAAATATGATTTTTATAAAGATGGTCGTAAAGAAACTCCTCAAGAATTAATTAAACAAATGCCTTATGCCCGAAAAATATTAAAAGGAATGGGTATTGCTTATTTTGAATTAGCACCTTACGAAGCTGATGATATTATTGGAACACTTTCCAAAAAAGTTTTAGAAGATGACGAATTTGTAGCAACAATTATTTCTAGTGATAAAGATTTATTACAGTTAGTAAATAACCAAGTAGATATGAAATTATTAAAACAAAAAGGCTTTATTCGTTACAATCCTGTTACTTTTTTTGCAGAATATAAAATAGAACCAATTCGTATTATTGATTTAAAAGCTTTAGCAGGTGATTCATCTGATAATATTCCCGGAGTAAAAGGTATTGGTGAAAAAACCGCTTTGAATTTATTAGCAGAATATCAAACTATCGAAGGAATTTATGAAAATATAGAAAACATTAAAGGTAAAACTAAAGAAAAACTTCTGAATGATCAAAAAATGGCTTATATTAGTAAAGAAATTGCTACAATTTATAATGATGTTCCTCTAGAAATTAATAACTTAGAAGATTTAAAATATACTCCAACCGAAAGTAAGGAATTACAAGAAATATATGAAGAATTAGAATTTTATTCGTTATTAAAAAAATTTGATAAAAAAGTACCAACAATGACTTTAGAAAATGTGAGGTATATTGAAAACGCCAATGAACTTAAATTAGAAAACATTGTTTCTTTTTATATTGAAGTAGATCAAGCAAACTATCATACAGGTAATATTTTAGGAATGAGCTTGACAGATAAAAGTCAGACTTTTTATGTAAAACCAGAATTAATTAAAGACTGTCTACCTTTATTACAAGATAAAATATTATATACTTTTGATTGGAAGAAAAATATCGTCGCATTAAACAAACTAGGTTTAACAATTGCTAATGTTAATTATGATTTAATGCTTGCTTCGTATTTATTAAATAAAAATATTAAAGATGATATTGCTTATTTAATGCAAAATAATGGTATTGATATAACTTTTTATGAAGATGGAATTCAAAAAAATAAAATTACTCAAGACCAAATAGAAATAGAAATGTGTTTAAAAAGTAAATTTATTTTTGATACGCGTGATGAATTTATTTTAGAATTAAAACGAGAAGATATGTTTTCTTTATTTCAAAATATTGAAATGCCTTTAGTAAAAGTCTTAGCTGACATGGAAATTACGGGAGTTAAAGTAGATCGAAAAATTTTAGATACTATGAAAGATGAAATAAAAGTAAAAATTGAAATGGTAGCTAATGAAATATTCAATTTAGTAGGAGAAGAATTTAATATTGCTAGTACCAAACAATTAGGGGAAATTCTTTTTCTAAAACTTGGATTACCGGGTGGTGTAAAAACTCAAAAGGGTTATAAAACTGATGTAAAAGTTATGCATAAATTGTTAGGTACTCATCCCGTTATAGCTAAGATATTAGAATATCGCAATTTGACAAAAATTTATTCTACTTATTTAGAAGGATTAGAAAACTATATTGCCGCGGATGGTAAAATTCATACTATTTTTAAACAAACTTTAACGAGAACAGGAAGACTTTCTTCTGTCGAGCCTAATTTACAAAATATTCCTGTAAGAGATGAGGGTGGAAGAAGAATACGTAAAGCCTTTTTGCCAACTAATGATTGTTTTTTAAGTGCTGATTATTCGCAAATTGAACTTCGCATCTTAGCTCATATAAGTGATAGTGATGAACTAAAAGAAGCTTTTATTAATGATGCTGATATTCATACTAAAGTAGCTAGTGACATCTATGGAGTTCCTGAAGTGGCTGTTACTAAAAAGATGCGTTCAACAGCTAAGGCAGTTATATTTGGTATAGTTTATGGTATTAGTGGTTTTGGCTTAGGAGAAAATTTAGAAATATCTTCCAAAGAAGCTAAGCAATTTATTGATAAATACTATGAATTATATCCAGGTGTTAAACATTATATGGATGAAATAATTAAAGAAGCTTATACCGAAGGTTGTGTACGGACTTTATTTAATCGTAAAAGAGTTATTGAAGAATTAAATTCTACTAATTATATGGTTAGACAAGCCGGAGAGAGAATCGCCCTTAATACACCGATTCAAGGGACAAGTGCGGATATTATTAAAAAAGCTATGATTGAAATTTATCAAGAATTTCAAGAAAAAAATATTAAAAGTAAAATGATATTACAAGTTCATGATGAATTAATAATTGATTTATTAGAAGAAGAAAAAGAGATTGTAACTAAAATTGTTTCAGATAAAATGACCAATGTTATTAAGTTAAGTGTTCCTCTAAAAGTAAGTAGTGATTATGGCAAAGATTGGTACGAAACAAAATAAATGCTATAATATTCTTGGAGGGATTTTATGCCAGAAATAGCTGAAGTTGAAACAGTTCGAAGAACTTTAAAAAAACAAATTTTAAATAAAAAAATTAAAAAAGTGCAAATTTTTTACCCTAAAATGATTGAATCAAATGTAGCTGATTTTGAAAAAAATTTAATTAATAATGAATTTATTGATATTAAACGAAGAGGTAAATGGTTAATTTTTGAATTACATGATTTTTATCTTTTATCTCATTTAAGAATGGAAGGTAAATATTTTCTAAAATCTTCGAACGATATTAAAGAAAAACATGAGCATATTATTTTTACGTTTGAAGATAATAGTGATTTAAGATATCATGATACTAGAAAATTTGGGCGAATGAATTTAATTAAAAAGAGTGATTTAGAGAAGACAGAAGCATTAAAAAAACAAGGTTTAGAACCAGGTGATAATAATTTAACTACAGATTATTTATTAGAAAAATTTAAAAATAAATCAATTCCTATAAAAACATTATTGCTTGATCAAACAATAATAAGTGGTTTAGGTAATATCTATGCTAATGAAGTCTTATTTGCCGCGAAAATTCATCCCGAAAAACTGGGTAAAGAAATAACGGAAGAAAATGCCAAAAATATTATTACAAGTGCTGATAAAATTATTAAAAGAGCTATTGAACTTGGAGGAACAACAATAAAAAGTTATACTTCTAGCTTAGGAGTTACAGGTCGTTTTCAACAAGAGCTTATGGTTCATAAAAGAGAGAATGAAGAATGTCGCCTTTGCCATAATAAAATTCAAAAAATAAAAATTAATGGTAGAAGTACATATTTTTGTCCTAATTGTCAGAAAAAATAAAATATCATTTTTAATGGTATTTTTTAATGATTGAAAATGACAAGTAAATGAATTATAATTAGATTAATAATAGAGGAGGATTTATATGAAAAAAGTAAAAAATAACCTCCCAGCCAGACTAGCTCTGGGGGGGGGTATATTAAATAAGAAAGAAGACCTGGAGTTAGAAAGATTTACTAAG
>CANRLP010000024.1 GCA_947631515.1 uncultured Bacilli bacterium | reverse complement strand
TTATTATCTTGAATCTTTATTATTATATCTGATACTTTCCCTTTTTCTTGATTATTTTGTTTTACTAATTCTCCTCCCTGATATTCTGCTCTTTCTAATATACTTTCTTCTATTCCGGTTATTCTACTTATGAATGTTGCTACCATTTTTCTCGCTTCTACACTTCTAAACACTGATTTAAACATGGCATCATTTAACATATTAAAAGTTTTTAATTTGGGTTTTATTTCTTCTTGAATACTTGGCAATTAGTATCACTCCATTTCTAGAAGACAAATTATCAAACTTTTTTCTTTATTGCAAACTACTAATTTTCTTCTAAACAAAGCAAAAAAAACAAATTCTTATTATAGATCTTTAATTTATCTTTTAAGAATTTGTTATATTTCTTTTAAATTAATAAAATTATGTAATTTTTTAAATTTTTAATTATTTTATTTAATATATCAAATCATTTTTCAATATTTTTGCTCGTTTCCTTTATGATATAAATTGGCCGTTTCTTTGTTTCTAAATAAGTTTTGGATAAATATTCTCCTATTATTCCTAAACAAAACAATTGCACTCCACTTACTAAAAAAATCACACAAATCATTGATGGCCAACCACTAGTTGGATCACCAAACATAATTGTTTTAGTAATTATAACTATTATCATCACAAAAGCTATAATGCAAAATATGATTCCTAATAAAGCGGCTATTGTTAAAGGAGCAGTTGTAAAAGCTACTATTCCTTCTACAGCATATTTAAATAATTTCCAAAAAGACCATTTTGTTTCTCCTGCTACTCTTTCAATGTTTTCATATTCTAACCATTTAGTATTAAAACCGACAAAACCAAATAATCCTTTAGAAAAACGATTATATTCTTTTAATTGTAAAATCGCATTTACCATTGCTTTGCTCATTAAGCGATAATCTCTTGCTCCATCAACTAATTCTACATCTGACATTTTATTAATAATTTTATAAAATTTTCGGGCAAAAAAACTTCTAATTGGTGGTTCTCCTTTTCGATCAACTCTTCTTGTAGCCACACAGTCATAGTCTAAATCTTTATCTTCTAAAATTTCTATCATTTTAGGTAATAATGATGGTGGATCTTGCAAATCAGCGTCCATTAATCCGACATAGTCACCTGTAGCTGCGTTTAATCCAGCATACATTGCAGCTTCTTTCCCAAAATTTCGAGAAAAAGAAATATATCTAACACGATTATCTTTTTGACTTAGCTTTTTCATTTCCGTTAAGGTTTGATCTTTACTTCCATCATCCACTAAAATAAGTTCTAAATCTACTTTAGATAAGTTTTGAAAGACTTTACTTATTTCTTGATAAAATAATGGCAAAGATTTTTCTTCATTATAACAAGATACAATAATACTAACTTTCTTTTTGATCATATTCAATACCTACGCTTTTCATAAATATTATGCTTAACCCAAAAACCAAAATACTCAAAATACTGATAATATTACCAATTTGATTTATTTTTGTTCCGGTGTATTCAACTACAATTATAGCACTTTTTTCTAAATTAATCTCTATAAAGCCATTGTCATTTTCATAATAAGGTATTTCTTCCTCACTAGTATCATATATGGCTTTTATTTGGTAGCCTAAATAGTAAAGACGAGGTAATTCTAATGTCGCGTTAGAAACATTTTCCGCTTTAAATGTTAAATTTGGCAAATTATCTTCATAATCCCCAATTTCGGCATTACCATCTTTTAAAATTACTTCATTATTACGACTATTAAAATAATCAATATTTTGATAAGTATTTAAAGGTAAATATTCTTTTTGCCAACCCATTCCTATATCAGAAAGATTATAGTCATTGGGAGTAAGATATTTATAATTTTCTGTATATAAACAAAATAAGGCGACTATAAAACATGATAGAATTGTTAAATTTTTTAATGCCTTTTTATGTGATTGCATGTCTTTTAATGCTTCATAACTTAAAATACTTAGGCCAAAAAGAGTCATAGTACCAAGTCGCCATGGAAATTGAATCATCAATAAGAAGTCAGGCATAATAACCCAAGGAAATAATAAAGATGACATCCATATTCCCAATACCGTACAAATTATTCCTGTTGCAAATAAATAATTTTCGCGCATTTTTTTAAATATATTTTTAATATTTTGAGATTTTTTTAAAATATAAATAAGAAAAAATATGGTAAAGTAATTTAGAAAATGATACCCGATAGTTTGATGATTACCTATAAAGTATTGTTTAAAACGAAGTCCATTCCAGTAAACTCCTCCAGGATTAGCCATTGCATTTTTACTAAACACAACATAAGAGCCATATAGTTTATGTTCTAGTAAAGGAATAATAAAAGGTAAACATATTAAAATTACTAAGCCTGTTGCTTTAAAAAAATGCTTTATATTCTCTTTTTGCCATATTTTTGACCATTGAGTTAATAAAATTAATCCTAAAAATAAAGTAATATAAATAGTCATTACTAAATGAGAGTTTATTAAACCAACATAACCTATAACAAAACATATATAAAACTTTTTATAGTTTTTATTTAAAAGATAATATACTCCTAAAAATACTAAAGGTATAAAGATAAAGACAAAAGATTCAGCTAAAGCATCTCTCACTATATAGTCATACAATTTATATGGAGCTGTTAAATAAAGTAAAGTACTTAAAAATGATAAAGATTTATTTTTAGTTACTACTTTCATAAAATGATACATCAAAATTCCTGATAAAAAGATTACAATAAAATTGGTAATTTTAATAGCACTAAATACACTTAAATTCCATGGCGTAATAATTTTATAAATAATAGCTGCCCATATATGAGATAATTGCGGATAAAATATACCACTTCCATAGCCAAAATTATTAGCAATTAAAGGAAATATTTTTAAAGTTAATATATTATGATAACTTAAGTTATCACTTATAGCTAAGATATTAGCTATATGGTACCCTGTATCATGACCTTCAAAATATAAATTATTTATTAGAGGTAATATTAAAAACAATGATATAAAGAAAATAAATAAGTAATTTTTATCAAATTTTATTTGATTCATAGCTTTCTTCTTTCTATAATTGAATTTTTTTGCCAAACATTTTTATACACACATAAACCAATCTATATAATTTATATTTCAGTGCCATCAAAAATAACCGATAAAAAATAGGCAACGATTTAATATATTTATTCTTAAACCAATATGGATATTTATTTACTACATAATTAACAATTTTTTTAATCATAGTAATGTTAAAATTTTTATTAAAACTTGCTCTATATATTGTTCCAATTAAAATATGATAAATATTTATAAATTCTAATACATCTTTTTTTTCTGTATAAACATTTTTATCTTTTATATACTTTTCTAAATTTTCTACTGTATCATATATTTCAAAAATTCTATCAGAATATGTATGCATAATTGATGACGAATTTTGAACATAATTATAAAGTGGTTCCTTTACAATAGAATATTTATATAGCATTGTCAATTTAGGAGTTGTTCCTAAATCTTCGTACCATTTACCTTTTGGAAATATTATATCATTATCTAAAAATAACTCTGTTTTAAACATTTTATTCCAAGCTGCAGGATGCATACATAAATTTACTTTATTTTCATTAATACTATCTATAGTATAATGATCGTCATAAATTCTTTTGATATCACATATTGCAATATCACTATCATTTTCAATTATAGAATTATACATTTCTTCAATATAATTTTTTTCTATATAATCGTCGCTATCAATAAAACATATATATTTACCATGTGCTCGTTTTAACCCAAAATTTCTTGCATCACTTAATCCACCATTTTCTTTAAAATAATATAAAAATCTTTTATCATTTTGAATTATTTTTTTTATTTTATATTTAGTATTATCAGTACTACCATCATCGATAACAAGTACTTCAATATTTTTATAAGTTTGAGCCAAAATACTTTTGATACATTTTTCAATGAAATTTTCCATATTGTAACATGGCACAATAATTGAAATCAAATCAATATTCCTATTCATCACTATCACCTATTTATTGCCATTTTAATTATTTTTCTAATTTGCATATAAGGATATGTTATTTTTTGAATAAATTTTATAGAACAATGGTTATATATAAAATCATTATTCCATAATTTATATAATTTTGATAATGTATCATGCTTTTCAAAAGATACTGCATTATATTCTTTGGCTAACCAATTAATTTGCTTAGAATTAAGAGGTAAAGGAAAATAAAATATACCTTCTCTCAAACTTTTCCAAGATCTTAATTCATAATCTTCTTTATGATTGTAATAAATATAGGTACCATAAGTTTCAAATTCTGCAAAACCGGAGTTATTTAAATCTTGAATTCTTACAATAGCATTAATTATTTTTTCATAAAACTTATCTCCAGAAATATTTTCATTGTTTTCAATTGCTGATAACATTTCTTGAACATATTTTGTTTTAAAAACCATATGTTCGGAAATAAATGATTTTGGAATAGCTTTTTCATATTTATCATTAAATAAAACTTTAATTGTTTCAAAGTAAGGCTTATGATATTCAGTTTTCATATCAAAATATGGTTGTCCTTTTTTATTAAAGAAGTCAACTTTTTTTAATGGTACTGTATCGCTATCCCAAACAATATAATATTCATTTTTACACACATAACTATATCCTAATTTTAAAAATTGTTGTAAATACCATCCTGCTCTTTTACCATTTCCATTTCTTTTTTCAATTAATTTTTTTATACTTTGATAATTTAAATTTCCATCTGGTAATAATTTATTCTCGTCTTTAAATTTTACTTTTGAATCATTTAACTCTTTAACTAAGTTCTTTACTTCCTCATTACCAATTAAAATAAGATTATCAAATGATAAATATTTTCTTAATATTTTATAATTTTTCAATACTTTTAAAGCATCATCTTTTACTACTGGCATAATTATATCAACTTTATTCATAAATTTTCACCTCTATATTTTTATCCAATCTTTTTGAAAAATATCTACTTTTTGATTTTCATTTTGAAACCATTTTTTTGGTGCTATAGTAATTCTTTTTGTATTTTCTGTTAAATATTGAGCCCACCAGCTGAAAGAAGAATTAGAAATTATAAAATGTTTACATGTGTACATTAATCTTAGTTCTTCATAATTAGGATTATTACCTTCAATAAATATTACTTTTTCTTTGAAATTTATATTTTCTTTAACCCATTTTATATCATCGGAAAAAATATAAAATTTTGGATTTTTAACTTTTTCCTTCATTAATTCAACTGCATTTAAATAATAATTTTCATCACAAACTTGATGATTTGTTCCAACATAATCTCCTCTTCTAATATGAACACAAACTGAGTTATTATTTTTTATTTCTTGGAACAATTTTTGATTTTTTTTCATTATTGGGTCAATTACTTTTAATTCTTCTTTTATTATATCTTTGTATTCATCAAAATAACGTACAGATTGAAAATATCCAACCATTGAATTATTAAAGCTTTCACTTTTATCAAACTTTATATAACCATCAGGTAAACAATAAATACCATTTTTATTTAAAATTGGTTGAATTTTTTGCATTATTTTAAAACCATTCTTTTGTTTTATTAAAAATACATAGTAAAACCCATATAACAAATAATTTAGTTTTGTTTTTAATGACTCTTTTTTTGTAATTGTTATATCCTTATTTATATTAAAATGATTTAAAGAATAAACATTATGAGTTTTATTGGTTATACCTTTTAAAGAAATAATTCCTTTTTGATTATATTTAATCATCATTGCCCGAAGCGCTGCATATTCAAACATTTGATTACCTAATCCACCCATCAAACGAATCATAATTTTATTTTCCTTTTTACGAAGTACTAATACCAAAGTTATAGCATGTAATAATAATTCAAATAAAGTAACAAAGAAATAAGAATAAGATGAACCTTGTATGCCATAATGATATGTTAAATAATTACTTGAAAAAAAGGCAAATATTGCAGTAAAAATTAAAAGAATTAATTGGGTAACTGTTTTACGTAATGCAATAAATACTGAAGATAATAAAATAACTAAAGAATGAAAAATAGAACCTATTAAAATTATTAATAAATTATTTAATTGATTATTTAGGGAAATTCCATAAAATAATTCTAATATAGGAATTCCTATAAAATAGCATATTAATAAAGCAATTAAACCTAACATAGTTATAAAAAGACTGATAAAAAAGATAGTTTTATATAATTTTTTTATATTATTTTCTTTTATATTATTTGTAATGGAATTTAAAAATGGTTGTACTAAATATTGTGAAACCATAGCTAAAAATGAAGCTGGCATTATTATTATGCCAAATATTGCTTGAATTTCATCTACTGAATAAGTATTAATAGCATATTTAGTGGCATTTAAAACGTAAGATGATAAAAATGAATAAAGGAAAACGGCAAAACCTGTTTTTATAAGTAACCAATTTTTATTTTTATCATACTTTGTTCTTTTATATAAATGTTTTATAATACTAAAATCAATGAAAAGGCAAAACAAAATATTAAGAATTAAAATAGCTAAACATGTTACAACGATATTATTTGTCCATTTATCGACAATAAAAAAAGTTAAAACTAAAAGAATTGTTCTTACAAATATTGATTTACCTGCACTTTGTAAATTTCCTTCCCTTTGGGCTATTGCATGTATTGAATCTATAAATGCATCAATACTTCGATATAACGTTAAAATTATAATTAAAATAGTTTTTAAATTCCCTGGTCTAGTAAAAATACAAAATAATATTGCAGCTCCAATCATTAAAAAGCATGTTGTAAGTTTATGATACAAATAGTCACTATCTGAAATAGTTTCATTATTTTCCGTAACCTGAAAAGTTTTGCCACTATAAGATCCGATAGCACATAATACACACGCATTGGCAAAAGCATACGTAAAAGCACCAGCAATATCTACTCCATTTATTCGTGTAGCAATCATCATAAAAAAAAGAGAAGTAAATCCAAAAATTAGAAATCCTACTGTTCCCCATAAAAAATTTTTTATATCTAATTTTTTCATACTTCACCTCTTTTAAACTATTACATCATTTTACTTTTTTTAATACATTAGTTATAAATACTTGTCATATTTATTCTTGATCTCATCAATTAATTGCTTAATATCTGAGCAATTATCTTTATTCATAATAAGTAAGCAATCTTGATGTTGAACAATTATTGTATTTTCTATTCCTAAAGTTGCAATTAACTTATTTTCTTCATGATTAATTAAAATATTATTATTAGAATTTAATACAATGTTGTTACCTACAATTATATTATTATTTATATCAGAAGTTTGCAATCTTTCTACAGATAACCAACTTCCAACATCATCCCAACCAAAATTGCCTGGAATAACCATTATGTTATCAACTTTTTCCATAATAGCATAATCTATTGAAACAGCTTCTATTTGATCATATTGGCTTTTTAAAATAGAAGTAAAATTACTATTATTTATATTATTATAAATAATATTTAACATTTTATATAATTCCGGAGTATATTTTTCGATGCATTTTTCCATGAAAGAATTGCGCCACAAAAACATTCCGCTATTCCATAAATAATTACCAGAATCATAATATTCTTTAGCAGTTACATAGTCCGGTTTTTCAATAAATTTATTAACAAAATAAATATTATTTTTTTTAGATTTTCCTAATTCTATATATCCATATCCTGTTTCTATTCTAGTTGGAACTATTCCTAACGTAATTATATTATTTTTAGTAATATTTTGTATTCCAATATCAATACTATCTAAAAATAAATTTACATTTTTAATATAATGATCAGCAGCTAAAACTAATACATTAGCATCTTTATATTTTTGCTTTATTACAGCGGTAGCAAAAGCAATACATGGAGCAGTATTTTTACTTAAAGGTTCAAGTAAAATATTTCCCTTTGATATATAAGGTAATTGTTCATAAACTATATTTTTGTATATTTCATTGGTAACAATATATATATCATCATTTTTTACTATTTTTTTAATACGCTCTACTGATAGTTGAATCATCGTTAATTTAGATTTAGTTAATGATATAAATTGTTTAGGAAAATCTTTTTTACTAATTGGCCAAAATCTTTCTCCTTTTCCTCCTGCCATTATAATAGCAACAGTTTTCATTTAGTTTCCTCTTTTAAAATAGCAACTTGTTGAGCAAGTTCAATTATCTTTTCTTGTTGTTCAGCAATTTTCTTACTATTTTTAAAATTAATAAATGTTAAAAAGACAATTCCAAAGACAAAAAGTAAAGATGGTCCATATTCAACATGAAAAACTTTTGCTAATTTATCTATTGAATATGGGAAAAAGCTTAAAAATACCATGATTAAAGAAGCTACTACCCACCAAAAACTTTCTTTAACAGAAAATTTCTTCTTACGAACTTCTGTAATAATATAAAAAAATACAAATAAAGCAATTATTATAAAATATATTTTTTTCATTATTTATTCCCTTTCTTTTTTATAGGAGATTGAATTAATATAAATATTATTTCATATATCATTTCGGTCATGTATTTAATAGGTTTAATAATGCCTCCATGCATACTTTCCCCATTTTCTCGTAAACGCATTTTTACGGGAACTTCTTTTATTACATAACCAGCTTTCAACATTTCTATTACTAAATTAGCATCAGGGAATTCAGGATAATTACCCATTTTAGAATATCTTTCAATTACTTTTTTATTTAAGCATTGAAAACCTGATAAAGGATCAGCAATTTCTTGTTTACAAAATAATTTAATAATAATTTCAAACATTTTGGTTCCTATTCTTCTAAATAAAGGACAATGGTATCCAGTATTTTTAATATATCTTGAGCCAATAACAATATCAGCATTACTTGATTTTGCTTCTTCAAGTAATCGTATAGCTTCTTTTGCAATATGTTGACCATCTGCATCAAATTGAATTACATAATCATAATTATTTTTTTGAGCATATTTAATTCCTGTTTGAACTGCCATAGCATATTTCATATTAAAAATATTATTGATACATTTAACTTTATTTTTTCTAACTATTTCTTCTGTATTATCTTTAGAGCAATCATTTACTACTAATATATCAGCAAATGATGCATCTTTTTTTATTTCATTTAAAACTTTTTCAATATTTTCTTCTTCATTGTAAGCAGGAATTACAAATAAAACTTTTTCTTTTTTCATACTTCTACCTCACATTTATATAAATCTGTTTATAATTGTCATCAAAACATTAAAATTAATAAATAATAAAATTATTGCACATATAAAAGAGCCATTATTTTTACATTCTATATACCTTTTTGGATGGCACAAAGTAAGTAAAGGTAAAATTACAATAGGAATAAAATATCTACCTTGTACACCAGAAATTATTTCAGCTCCAACAGATGACCAAGTTAAATACATTCCAAATAAAATCAATAATAAAATTGTAACAAATACAAAATTAATCAATAATTTTTCTTTAATATTAAATTCATATTTTTCCTTATATAAAAATGGTGACAAAAATAATAAAATTGAATAAATATAGACAAAAATACGATTTACTACTAAATCTAACCATCCTAATTGGCCACCAATAAAGGTTTCCCAATAAAATACAATCATGCCATCAAAAGTATTTTTTAATAATATTATAGCTGCTAAAGGATTAGATAATAAATATTTTAATTGACCACTAAAACTTATATTATTTGATGTAACATATGACGTATAGACACTAGATGGATCACTTGGAATCATTGAATGCATAATATATATAATTATACTAGTTAAACTGGCCATTAAAATCGCAAGTAAAATCCATAATTTATTTTTTTTAGATGTATTATTATTAAAAAATAACATTAATGTTAGCAAAAATAAAGGAATATATACATATTTTAATGAAGAAATACCTAACATTATCAAGAAAAGAAATATATATTGCTTTTTTGTTATAGTTTCTTTCCTAAATAACAAATATGAAACATAGGCAATTAAAAACAAGCAATAACTATTTAACATAGCATCCAAAGATAATGAAACCGATTGATGTAAATACATTGGACTTAATTGATAAATGCTAAATAACATTTTACCTACTGGAGCAATTTTTATTGTAAAATATCCTATAATTAAGAATGCAATAAAAGTAAATATTCTAGCTAGAAAATATCCTACAAAATATGGCAAATTAAATAACTGTCCTATTGAAATTCCAATAACAGCAGGCAAATAACCAATAATATTATAACCTGATGTAGAGCCTCTTGTATAAGAATCATCCATAGGTGTTTTTAGATTTTGGACTAATTCTTGATAATTGATAACTTTTTTTGTAGTTATGCTTGGAACTTTTACATTACTATTAGTATATTTTAAATTACCTTGTGAAAAGTTATATGCTGTTGTATAATGAGTAATTTCATCAGCAACTTGTGTTGGCATCATAAATACTAAATAACAACAACCTAAAGGTATCGCTAATAATGCAAAGAATTGTTCTGACTTCAATTTGTCGTGTAGTTTAAAAACAAAAATACTTAATAAAATATTAAAAAATAACGCAAATAAAATTATATCTAAATTATTTATAATGCCTTTATATCGGTAATTATAAATTAATATAAATCCTGAAATTACACTTAAACCACTTAATATAAATTCAAGTAAATAAAAGTAAAAGTCTTTTTTATATAATTTGGATAACTTTTTATATTTTTTTTCAAAAAGCAATTTTAATTGGTCAAAGTTACTGCAAACAATAAATATATTTAATAAACATATTATAACTAATAAGCAAAGAATAATATTTATACAATATGAATTTCCATCTAATATTAATGTTAATGTTAAATTTGTTGGATTTTGATTAATTAAAGCTTTATTAAATTCAGTTGATTCAGATTTACCATATACAGCTAATTTTTCTTGATCGGTGCATTCTGAACATTCAAGAGTTATAGCATAATAATTGCTCTTGGAATTATTAATTTTATCAAATTCAAATTTTACAAATTGATTATCTTCTATCTCTTCAGATTTAATATTACTTTCCCGAATTAAGTTATTATTTTCATCATATATTTTTAAGTTAACTATTCTATTATTTATTTTCTTAGTATAAGTGCCGAAACGAATTTCTATTGATTCTAAATCATCTACTTTAGAAAAAAACTTTTGTGACACTTGATTTTTACTATATAAATCAAGTATAGGTTGATTATTGTCATAACTATACTTTACTTTTGAAAAATAACTTTGCTTATTAACAAAGTAAATTAACATTAAAAAACTAATAGTCAGTAAAATATAAGCTGATATTTTTATACTTTTTTTCATATTAATACCTCACATTTTTAGTATAACACAATATTATAAAAAATTATTATAGAATTAAAAAATTAAAGCTGAAAACTTTAATTTTTTAAA
>CANRLP010000023.1 GCA_947631515.1 uncultured Bacilli bacterium | reverse complement strand
TATACCCCCCCCCCAGAGTTAGTCTGGTTGGGAGGTTATTTTTTATTTTCTTCATATAAATCCTCCTCTATTATTAATTTAATTATAATTCATTTACTTTCCATTTTCAATCACAAAAAAAGGAATATTTACTTTCCTTTTATTTAATTCCAATATAGTATTTCTTTTTTCCTTTACGAATGATAATTACTTTATTATCAATAAAATCATTTGCTGTAATTAATGTATTTAAATCAGTTACTTTTTTATTATTTAAAGCAATTGCTCCATTATTAATAAATTCTCTAGCTTCTCTTTTACTTGAACATATACTATTATCAACCAATAAATCAACTAAATTTTCATTACCTTCAAGATTAAATCTAGGTATATCTTTTAAAGAAGACAAAATATCTTCTGCTGATAATTTAGTTATATCTTCATTAAATAGTGATTCACTCATCATTTTAGCTTTTTCATATTCATCTTTACCATGAATAAAGGTGATAACTTCACGAGCTAAGGCTTTATGAGCTTCTCGTAATTCTGGATGTTCTTTATTGCTAATCTCTAAAGATTCAATTTCTTCTTTTGATAAAAAAGTAAATACTTTTAAATAATCAATAACTTTCTCATCTTCACTATTAATTAAATATTGGTAAATTTCATAGCTAGACGTTTTATTTTTATCAAGCCATAAAGCATTCCCTTCACTTTTACCAAATTTTTTACCAGATTTATCAGTAACAAGTGGCATTGTGAAAGCATAAGCGTCATGTCCAGTTTTCTTCTTAATTAAATCTACTCCTGCCGTAATATTACCCCATTGATCACTTCCTGCTACTTGTAAAGTACAATTCTTAGTTTCAAATAAATGTAAGAAATCTAAAGCTTGCATAATCATATAAGAAAATTCGGTATAAGTAATACCTGTTTCTAATCTTCTTTTAATAATATCTTTATCTAACATATAATTTACGCTAAAAAATTTACCATAGTCTCTTAAAAAATCGATAAAATTAATATTTTTAGACCAATCATAGTTATTAACAACTTCAAATCCAAATAATTCTTTGGCTTGTTTAGTTAAACATTCTATATTATGTTCAATTTCTTCAATTGATTTCATTTCTCGTTCACTACTAGGACGAGGGTCCCCAATTCTACCTGTGGCTCCACCAATTAAAAGAATTGGATTGTGTCCAGCATCTTTTAGACGCTTAGAAATTAAAAATGATGATAAATGCCCTAAATGCATTGAATCTGCCGTAGGATCTGTCCCAATATAAAAAGTCATTCCACCTTTATTTAATTTTTCTTCTAATTCTAAAGAGGTAATATCTTTAATTAATCCTCGCCATTTTAAATCTTCAAAAACTGTCATATTTCTCCTCCAATAAAAAACGCGAATCTTCATCATAAGGACGAAAAACTCGCGGTACCACCTTAATTCATGATTTAATCATGCACTTTAATACTATAATGCGTAACCACTAAAAACTCCAAATGTGTATTTTCATTATTACTATTTTATTCGTTTACACCATCCACGAATTCTCTTTGAAAATAAATAATAACTACTATTATTCTTCAACGTTTTTATATATTATATAAACTAACATAAAACTTGCATATTAGCAAGTTTTTATTTTGTAGCTTTACTAGTTTGTTTAGCTTTTGTAGTTTTTTTAGGTTTATCTTCTAATTTATCTACAGTTGCATTTAAAATATCAATAGCTTTAGCTTTAATTTCTTTTGTAGCTTTTTCTATTACTGGAGCACTTTTTTCTTTAGCAAGATCCATTAATTCATCAGCTTTTTTCATTAAAGCATTGGCTTTTTCTTTAACCATTTCTTTAGCTGTTTCTTTATTTAAATTAGCTAAATCTTTTTTTAATTCAGTTAATTTTTTATCTAATGCTTTTTTAACATCTTTAGCATCAGTATTTTTTATTTTGTCCATTACTTCTTCAGTTTTATTTTTGATATCTTTTCTAGTTTCACTACCTTTTTTAGGGGCAAACAATAAAGCAACTCCTGCTCCTAAAGCAGCTCCTGTAACAAATTTTCCTAATCCTTTTTTACTCATTTATATCTCCTTCTTCTATTTTTTTATTTTTTTTCTTTTTTTTACTAAATAACATTTTACTAATAAATCCAGTAACAGCATCTACAACTTTATCGGTTGCTAAAGTGATTTTATCAGTGGTGTAATCAATAATATGAAAGAAACCGTTTAATGTTTGAACTTTAGCTTTAACATCTTCTACTACATTTTCTATTTTATCTAATGTTATTATAGTCTTTATTCCTAAAATTATGCCAATTAACAAGACAATTATTAATAATATGTAAATAACTAATGGTAAAAAATCTAACCAAAAACTCATAATTATTCCTCCTCTTTATTTTCATACATGGAGTCTATTAAATCAAATAAATCATTTTCTAACGTATTATTTTCTAAATAATCTTCATTTTTTTCTTCAACTTTTGGATTTTCTTCGATATCTTCTAAATTTTCTTCAACTTTATCTAATTCTTCTTCAATATTATTAGCAAATTCATGATTATTAGTTAAATCATTAGAATCCAAAGTTAATGTTTCTTCAAAGTTTTGTTCTTCTGTATAATTAATTTCGATAGTATCATCAATTGATTCATTTAATAAATCATCTATACTTTTAGTTTCTTTATTATAAAAATCTTCTACTGATTCGCTCATTGTTTTTTCAATATCATCTTCTAAAGTTCCAAAAGCTTTTTTCCGAACCATATCAACGTCAAATTTCGCTTTTTTAGGCAAAGCACTACTTTCTTTAACGATAACATCATCTTTTTTATAATTTTTATCTAGAACTCCATAAACTGGTGAAATAATTGGAGACGGAATAAATTTTTTTACAGGTTCTTCTTGAGGTTTATTTTTTTCTCGACGAGAATGAGTTTCCCTACTAACTTTAACTTTACTTTCAAAATAAGTATTTTCTTTTTTTACTGGTTTTGGTTCTTTTCTTTTTTCTACTTTTGGAGGAACTACTTTCTTTTCTGTCTCATAATTAATTTCAAATTCCTCTTCATCAAAATCAGGAAAATTAAAAGTGTTTTCAGCTTTAAAAAGTTCACGATCATTTTCTAATGGTAATTCTTCAGTTTTAATTTCTTTTTTCTTTTCCAAAGGTTCTTCATCTTTAATTACTACTTTTTCAGGAGTTGGATCTATTTCAATTTCCTCTTCCTCAAATAGGGCATTTTTTAATTTATTTAATAATCCCATATTTACACCATCCTCTAATTAATTAAATCTGTATCGGGTACAATGTCTTCTTCACTTGAACTAGAATTTTCATCGTATTCGATAATATTACTGTCACTTTTAGCGGTTTTGAATATATCAAATTCAACTTCGTTGTAATTAAGTATATCATCACCTATCATATTTTCTAGTACCGTGTCATTATAAGAGATAGAACTTAATATTGCTAGAGCATAACTAACATTCTCTTTAATATCACACTCGTCTACTATTACTTCTATTTTAGCATAATTATACATGATTTCAACTAAATATTTTTCATTTTCTTGAATATTTATTTCTAAATAACCAAATTTGTCATTATTTTTAATAGGTATTGACACATAAGCATCATTAACTTTATAACTTTCTTGACGGTGGTTTAGGTAACTTATAACATCGATATACATATACATTTTAACTTTTTCATTACCAAAAACAATATTATTTTTTTTATTTTCTATAACATTTAAACCTATTGGTAAATAATAATTGTAACCATATAAACTTTTATTTTGAATTTTTGTTTCATTTTGAAAGGCATTATTTATAATTTCTTCATATGTACTTTTATCAGTATTTAAACAACCTGTTAAGAAAAAAGAAATTATAATAAGCAGGATTATTTTTTTCATATTTTAAACTCCTTATGCTCGTTTTTAATTATAACAAAGAATATATGATTTTTAAATATTATTTTTTGGTAGCTTTTAAATAGTTAATTTTAAAACCCAAATTTTTAAATTTTTGTTCATATTCTGTTTCTACATTCGGTATATTAGATTCTGCTAAATTTAAACTAACTTGTTCTAAAATATAACCATATTTACTTAAAGATTCTATACTATAAGCAAACAAATCTATATTATCTGTTTTTTGAATAATTACTTTTTGTTCTTTAAAAATTTGATCATATACATTTAAAAATTGTAAACTAGTAAGGCGTCTTTTATGATGTCTAGTTTTTGGCCAAGGATCAGAAAAATTCAAGTAAATGGTACTTATTTCATGATCAAATATTTTGTCTAAAACAAGAGCATCCCAGCAAATAAATTTAATATTTTTTAAGTTCAATTGATTTACTTTTTCAATAGCCCTTACTAAGACACTTTCGTATTTTTCTACCCCAATAAAATAAATATCAGGATATTTTTTAGCCATTTCTATTAAAAATTGCCCTTTCCCTGTTCCAATTTCTAAATGGATAGGAATTCCTAATATATTTTCTAACCTTTTATCAAATACTTCTTGCCATTTGCCTTTATAAAATGATGGCTTATCAATAAAATAAGGACTTGCTAATAATTTTTCTTTTGCATTTTTTACATTTCTAAGACGCACAAATATCACTACTTTCTAACTAATTACATATAATAAAAACTAAGGGGAGTGTTTTTTATGAAGAAAGACCGCAATTCATTTTTTAATGAGTCTAGTTTTCAGCAAAGTTATGGAAACATGCCAAATTTTGGAATGCCAGGAAATTATCCAATGAATAGTGGCTATGGAAGTCAAGCAAGTCAAAGTTTTTATACCGGTCCAATGACCAATACAGGGGTCATGCCAACAAATAATGATTATATGAGTGATATGGAATCACGACTTGCTAAAATTGAAAGACAAATCAATCGTTTAGATGCTAGAATCAGTAAATTAGAATCTAAAGGAGTTTTAACTACTGAGAACTTCGATAATACAACAAATATGTATATGCTTTAAATACTTATCTTACCAAAGGTAAGTTTTTTTATGATCTTATTTAAATAAGCATGCCCAAAAACATGTTCCAAAATTCCCATTTTATAAGATACGCCTAAATATGTAATAGCTCCAATTATACTTATCAAACCGATATAAATGATACAACTAACTTTACTAGCTAAATTGATTGGAATAATCATTTTTAAGAATACCACAACTATAATCATCATAATTGTAGGAATTAAAATTTTAAAGAATGTTTTAATAGTATCTTCATAATGCAAATGATGTTCTTTTTTTAGAATTTTCAAAGCTATTACAAAGGAAACAATATAACCACAAGCTGTTGCTAATATCGCTCCTAGATATGGAGCCAAACCTAAATTTTTAAATAAGACCATTAAAGGAATATTTAAAGATATATTAGTTAAAAAGCCGGTAATAGTGCTTTTATATACTGCTTTGAATTTGTTAAGGCTTTGTAAAGTTGAAGAAGTGATTGTAAATAGATTAAAAAACAAAGAAACAAAAATATGAATTGAAAATATAACAGCTCCTACATTACTAACTCCATAAAAGACGCTCCATACACTTTTTGATAAAAGTGACAAGCCAACGCACATTGGTATACATATAACTAAGATAAATTGTAAAGCTTTATTTAATTTATTATTTACTTCGTTCCAATTTTTTAACGTAAAAGCTTCGACTATCGTAGGAATCAAACTGGTAGTCATTCCTAAAGCAATTGAATTAACAATCATACTTATTTTAGCACTCCAGGTAGTAATTGCTGTTGTAGCAAATTCGATGGTAGATGTTTCTATTCCCATATATTCTAAAGTTCTTAAAATCATAACCATATCCATAAAATTATTAATACTGGCTGCAATAGCTATTACAATAAAAGGAATGGAATAAGTAATAATTTTTTTAGCAATTTCTTTATCTGTTACTTTATCTTTTTTAAACTTTTCATTAAACCCTAATTCTTTTTGATTTTTATGCATTTTAGTTAAAATATAAAAAACAGCAAATAACCCTCCAGCGCAAGCTCCAAATACAGCTATGCCAATTGTTGTCCGTAAAGATAAATGTAAAATATTAAGAGCAATATAACTTCCCCCTAAAATAACAGCAATACGAGCTATTTGTTCAATTACTTGACTAATAGAAGAAATATTAATTATATTATGTCCTTGTAAAAAACCTTTCGAAACGCTTAAATATGGTACAACTAAAATAGCAAAAGAAACTGCTCGAATAACAAAGGTAACATCATCTATAGTATTACCTCCTGTTAAATCTCCTAATATCAAAGTTGCAATAGGTCTAGCAAATAAGAATAAAAGAATAAAAATACAAATTGATAAGACTGTTACTATTTTTTTCCCAATTTTATAAGCCCGCATTTTGGCATCATACATTTTTAAAGTATTATATTCTTTTATTATTTTACTGATGGCTATTGGTAGTCCGGCACTAGATATATCTAGGAAAATGATATATATATTATAAGCGTAAGCATATAAAGCACTACCTTTTTCACCAACCATTGCATAGAAAGGAATAACATAAAGCATACCCATTATTTTGGTAATTATTATGGCTAATGTTGCAATAATTGTTCCTTCCAAAAAACCACTTTTTTTCACTTTAAACCACTCATTCTTTGCCACTATAGATTACCATTGCTGAAAAACAATATATTTGCTCTTCTCCACAAACACCTATAGCTACTTGATACTTAATATCAATTATATCACTATCGGTGCTACTTAGAAAAGCATTTATAGATTTTTCCAGATCTTTCTCATGAGATTCGTCAAATAACTTTACCTTCATAAGCTCACCTCTAGCTTACATAATACATGATTTTATTTATAAAAAATGTCGAATAAAATATAATTATAAATGCTTAATTTACTTTTTCTTAGCAATCAAAAAATAGCTACTCATTTCGCTATTTTCTAACTTTATTTAATAATAATATTAACAATTTTATTTGGAACAACAATTACTTTTACAACATCACTTCCAGATATATGACGTTTTACATTTTCTTCTTGCATTGCTTTTTCTTTTACGAATTCTTCTTTTTCATCTTTAGCAATCGTAATTGTTCCTCTTACTTTTCCATTAACTTGAACAGCAATTGTAATTTCTTGATCAATAGTCAATGATTCGTCATATTTTGGCCATTCAGAATCATAAATAGGAGAATATCCTAATTCTTCGTTTAGCTCTTCTGTAATATGAGGAGCAAATGGATTTAATAATTGTAATAATACATGATATTCGTCTTTTGTAATATATTCTTTTTCACTATAAGTGTTAGTTAAAATCATTAAAGCTGATATGGCCGTATTATAACTCATGCTACCTAAATCATTTTCCACTTTTTTAATTGTTTTGTGAATTAAAGATTCTAATTCTTGACGATAACCGGTTTCATCTTTTACATTATCTTTTAAACGAATAACTTTATCAATAAAACGTTTACAACCACGTAAAGAATCGGTACTCCATGGGGCATCTTGTTCATAATCTCCCATAAACATTTCATAAACCCGTAAAGTATCAGCACCATATTCATTTACTATATCATCAGGATTTATAACATTACCTTTGGATTTACTCATTTTTTCGTTATTAGAGCCTAAAACCATTCCATGACTTACGCGTGTCCAAATCATTTCTTTATTAGGTACTAAGCCGATATTATATAAGAATTGCACCCAGAATCTGGCATATAACAAGTGTCTTGCTGTATGTTCCATTCCGCCATTATACCAATCGACACGTCCCCAATATTTCATAGCATCCATACTGGCAAATTCTTCTTTATTATGAGGGTCCATAAATCTTAAGAAATACCAACTTGAACCAGCCCAGTTTGGCATTGTATCAGTTTCACGGGTTGCATCGCCACCACATTTTGGACATTTACAATTAACCCAATCTGTAATTTTAGCAAGTGGACTTTCGCCATTATCAGTTGGCTCGTATTCAGCAACGTCTGGTAAAAGGAGTGGTAAATCACTCTCATCCATTGGTACCCAACCACATTTTGGACAATTAATCATTGGAATTGGTTCGCCCCAGAATCTTTGTCTTGAGAATATCCAATCACGCATTTTATAATTAGTTACTACTCTCGCAATTCCTTCATTTTCTAACTTTTTCGTAATTGCCTCTTTAGCTTCTTCAACTGTTAAACCAGTAAATTCTTCACTATTTATTAATTTACAATTTTTACCTAAATAATCATGTTTTTCAAAAGCTTTTTCCTTTGTATCTCCCCCTGATATTACTTCAATCATAGAAATATTATGAGCACACGCATATTCAAAATCTCTTTGGTCGTGACTAGGAACAGCCATAACTGCTCCTGTTCCATAATCTCCTAATACAAAGTCTCCTAAATAAATAGGTACTTCTTTACCATTAACGGGATTAATAGCTTTTATTCCTTTTACTTCTACGCCAGTTTTACCTTTATTAAGTTCTGTACGATCCATAGCAGATTTTTTCTTAGTTTCTTCAATATAAGCAAGTACTTCTTCTTTATTCTCTACTCGTGGCATTAATTCTTTAATCAATTTACCATCTGGTGCAATTACAAAGAATGTAATACCATAAATCGTTTCAATACAAGTAGTAAAAATTGAGAATTTACCTCCCCCAACTATATCGATGTCAACTTCTACACCACTAGATTTACCAATCCAATTAATTTGACCAAGTTTTACTTTTTCGGCAAAGTTTGTATCTTTTAAGCCATTAAGTAAATCTTCAGCGTAATCACTCATGCGTAACATCCATTGAGATTTTTCTTTTTGAACTACAGCTGCACCACAACGTTCACAAACACCACCGGCCGCATCTTCATTAGATAATACCGTTTTACAAACAGGACACCAATTTACTGGAACAGTAGCTTTATAAGCCATACCATGTTTATAAAATTGTAAGAATTGCCATTGCGTCCATTTATAATATTCCGGATCAGTTGTAGAAAATTCTCGCGACCAATCAAAAGAAAAGCCTAATGATTGCATTTGTCTTTTAAATGTTTTAATATTTTCCTTTACGGCATCTTTAGGATGGATATGATTTTTAATCGCATATTGTTCAGCTGGAGCTCCAAAAGCATCCCAACCCATTGGATATAACACATTAAATCCTTGCATTCTTTTCATTCTGGCAATAGCATCTTGAGCTGTGTAACTGCGAACATGACCAACATGCAAACCTGCCCCACTAGGATAAGGAAATTCTACTAATATATAATAAGGGGGTTTAGAAGAATTATTTAAAGCTTTAAAAGTTCCTTTTTCTTCCCATATCTTTTGCCATTTTTCTTCTATCTTTTTAAAATTCATTTCTTACTCTCCTTCTCTTTTTTTACTAAGTGTCGACCATAAATTTCGTACAAAGCATATATTAATGCAAATAATAGAACAAATCCAATTAATAATTGTACAAACATTGGCAAATTAAGACACGTCACAAATGTTCCTACACTTGCTATAATTAAACTATTTATTAAAGATATTACTAGTATTTCTTTTTTATAATTAATATTTTTCTTTTGCAGTTTAAATTTAGCAATCAAATAATTCATTTCACCGATTGCCTCATATTTTTTCTTTTTTAATTTTCTTTTATTCCATATATATGTTATCAAAAAAATAATTATATATATAAATATAAAGAAACAGAGCATAAACGTATAACTATTTAAAACCATAATATTCCTCCTAATGAAAAAACACGGTCATCTTCATAAGGACGAAAATGCCGTGGTACCACCTTAATTCCTAGTTAAACTAGCTTTTAATCTGTTAATGGAGATTACCCAAAAAGCTCCAAAAGCAAGTTCATAAGCTTATTTTTCTCATTTTCACCAACCATGAGATCTCTACATAAATAGCACTTATTACTACTCTTTTTTCATCGCTTGATAGTATTATAATAAATTACAAATATAATTTCAATATTTTTAGTAAATTGGCTTATCTATATACTACCCTACATTCTCCAGATTCTCCACTAGTTCCCTGACAACTTGAATAACATGAATTGAAAGAAGGAAAATACTGTCCATTAAAGTCACAATAGTACCATTTTGTAGTTGTATGTCCTCCACCAGTAGAGCCGCCTCCGCCGGTATTTCCACCAGAACCAGTAGATCCACCTCCACCACTATTTTCATCACACCAACCATCTTCTACATCTTTACCTGGACATGATTGGCCATTATAATTACTTGTACATACTTGTGATATATTGTGATAATGATAACTTCCACTACAGCTTGACCATGGTCCTTCCCAAACTGTTGTACAAGTTTTATTTGCACAACAATCTATTCCTGTTGCACAATATTGTACTTGATCTGGTCGTAATGAACATGCATTTTTTATAATTTGAGTTCCAGTTCCACATAAAGCTGAACAACTGCTAACTGCATAATATGTATCTAATCCATCTGAAGTACTTCCTAAAAATTTAACGTCTGATATATTCCCCACATTATCTACTGCTACTGCCCAAGCATAATAACTTGTTCCACATGCTCTTGTAAAATTTCTATTGGTCGTAAAACTATTTTTATCTGGTGTTGTTCCATTATTTGTTACTTTATATCTATATTCTTTAATTCCTGACCCTGCATCATATGATCCCCCAGCTATTCCTTGAATACTTCCTGTGGGATTTGTTCCACTTACATTTCCTATTGCACCAGTTGTTGGTACTGTTGGTCCTTCTTTATCTACATACACATTTACTGTTTTACTACAACTATTTGTATTTCCTGCTTGATCTTCTAACCCATAACTTAAACTAGCTCTAATTGTTGTTCCACTTGTATAATCTTGTCTATAATTTCCTCCTACACATCCGCTCATTTTATCTTGGCATGTTGCTGTTATTGTTCTATTATCTTTAGTCCAACTTGTACTTTCTCCGCCCCAATTACATGTTGGTTTGGTAGCATCTCTTTTTACCGTTAAACTACATTTGCCTTCATTTCCGGCTTTATCTGTTACTATTCCTTCTACAGTATACGAAGCACTATCACTTGTTAATTTGCTGCTTGAAAGACTGGTATTTCTTATACCACTTTCTCCATCATTTCCTTCGATTCTAAATGTTACATCACTTGTATACCAATCATTTTTGCCCATTGTTCCATCAGGAATAATTGTACATGTTGGTGATGTTGTATCAATATTTTTTACTTCAAAGGATATTGTTTCACTTTCATTTCCTACATTATCAACTACACAACTATAATATGTTCCTAAACCTAATTCTGTTTCATAATATTCTTCGCTACTTTTATATAATTGATTATTTTTACATACAGAGTCTGTTCCTAAATAATATCCTGCTATTCCACTACCTCTTTGATCACTTGCTATTATCTTTACTTTTTTATTATTCTTGGTATATGTATCTTCATTATTTATTTTAACATCTTCTCTATAAACTACCGGTTTTTGTTTATCTACTTTTATAGTTCTTCGTGCTTCATATTTTGTTCCATCACTAAATTCGATTTCTAATCTATATCCAGTATT
>CANRLP010000022.1 GCA_947631515.1 uncultured Bacilli bacterium | reverse complement strand
ACATGAGACTTACTGGATATGAAGAGGGAGAGGCATCTGGCGTTAAAAAGGGGCTTAAACAAGGTGAAAAAAATAAGCAAAAAGAAATAGCTAAAAGTTTAATAGGAGTACTATCAATAGAAGAAATAGCTAAACATACAAAACTATCCATAGAAGAAATAGAAAAATTAAGTTAATTTTTAAATTACATACATAAAGTAACTAACGTATTATTTTTTTACGAAATTTTATAATCTTGCAAATTTAATACAAGTATGTTGTCATATGACCCAATTGGGAGGTTATGTATATGCATGTAAATTTATATGAAAAATATCGCGATAAATTAGAGGATCACTTCAACGAAGAAGAACTTGAAAGTATGTTTGATGATGATAGATGTAGCGATGATGAAATTGTAAGCAGAGTTAGAAGAAAAAAGAATCACCATAACTATGAATAAAATAACGCTAAAGAGTAAAGTCTGCTGTTACAAAAGAATATTTTAATAGGTTAAAAGCAAAATACGAATATTGTGTAATAATAAAAATCATGTTATAATACCCCTTGAAATGAGGGGATTTTTTAATGGATTTAGAAAAAAATAAGAAGACAATAATTGAGTTAATTATTTTCACCGTTGTATTAATTTTTGCTTTGCAAAATATAGGACCGATTTTTAACTTTATTTTATATTGTTTACATCTTTTTATGCCTTTTATTTTGGGAGCAGTTATTGCTTTTGTTTTGAATGTTTTATTAAATTTAATCGAGAAAAAATGGTTAAATAAATTGTTTAATAACAAAAATTTAACTAAATATAAAAGAACTATTTCTTTAATAATTTCTTTATTACTTATCTTATTATTTTTGGGATTATTGTTATTTTTAGTAGTACCAGAACTAAAAAATGCGGTAACTATATTTGCTCAAAATTTACCTAGCTATATAAATAACGTAAATGTATATTTGAATAAATGGGGTGTAGAAACAGATAGTATTAATAAAATTACTAATATATTTAATGAGTTAAAAGATAATAGTTTGCTTTATATAAGAGATAATAAAGATTTTTTACTATCAAGTTCTTTATCTATTGCTACTAGTCTAATTAGTACTATTACTAATCTTTGTTTAGGATTTATTTTTGCTATTTATATTTTAGCTCAAAAAGAAAGATTAAATAATCAAGCTAATAAAATTATGAAAGCTTATTTTAAAGAAAAACAAATAAATAAAATGAATCAAATTTTTACTTTAGCTAATAAAGTGTGTTCTAATTTTATTAGTGGTCAATGTTTAGAGGCAGTGATAATTGGCTTCTTATGTTTTATCGGAATGCTTATTTTACAACTTCCTTATGCTACAACTATTTCTGTTTTAATTGGCTTTACTGCTTTAATTCCTGTTTTTGGGGCTTTTATTGGAACGACTATTGGAGCTTTCTTAATATTTATGATTAATCCTATTGAAGCTATTGTTTTTGTAATCTTTATTTTATTATTACAACAAGTTGAAGGCAATTTTATTTATCCTAGAGTGGTTGGTAAATCAGTGGGATTACCAGGAATTTGGGTAATGGTAGCAGTTACTGTTGGAGCCAGTGTTGCAGGGATAATTGGTATGTTAATAAGTGTTCCATTGTGTTCAATTGTATATAGTATATTTGCCACCAATGTTAATTTACGTTTACAAAAACAAAAACATTCTTTAAGAAAAAATAAATAAGGTTTTAAAGGAAACTAAAAATGGAAAAGTATCAAGAGATTGAAAGAAGTATAATTAAAAAATATCGTAAAGAAATTTGGAGTAAATTTATCAAAGCTATACAAGATTATCAATTAATTGAAGAAAATGATAAGATTATGGTTTGTATTAGTGGTGGTAAAGATTCGTTTTTAATGGCCAAATGTATCCAAGAATTAAAAAGACATGGAAAGATTAATTTTCAAGCTCACTTTGTGGTTATGGATCCTGGTTATAATGATTTTAATCGTAATTTAATAATAGAAAATGCTAAAATTTTGAATGTGCCTATTGAGATTTTTAAAACCGATATTTATGATGTTGTGGCTAAGATAGATTCTAAAACTTCTTGTTATCTTTGTGCTAGAATGCGCAGAGGACATTTATATAATCGGGCGATGGAATTAGGTTGTAATAAAATAGCTTTAGGTCATCATTTTGATGATGTTATTGAGACAACTTTGCTTTCGATGTTTTATGGAGCAGAAATTAAAACAATGATGCCTAAATTACCAAGTGATAATTTTCCGGGTTTAGAATTAATTCGTCCGATGTATTTAATCAAAGAAGAAGCTATTTGTTCATGGCGTGATTTTAACAAAATAACCTTTATTAATTGTGCTTGTCGTTTTACAGAAAAATATTGTGCTACTAATGATACTTCAACTAGTAAACGGAAAGAAATTAAAGAAATGATTAAGAATTTGCGAAAAATAAATAAAGAGATTGATCATAATATTTTTAAAAGTTTAGATAATATTAATTTAAATTGTGTTTTAGGAGTGAAAAAGGATGGGCAATATCAAAGCTTTTTAGATAATTATAAAAAGTAAAGATAATTTTACGACTTTTAGGCAAATTTTACAAAAAAGTAAATAAAAACTATTTACTTTTTTTTTGCAATAATGTAAGATAGTGGTAGACAGTGGTACATGGTGGAAGAAAGTGGGGGATTTAAATGTTTATGGGCGAATATCATCATAATCTTGATGATAAATCCAGACTCGTGTTGCCTTCTAAGTTTCGCATGGAACTAAAAGAACGATTTATTATTACACGAGGATTAGAGAAATGCTTATATGTTTATTCTATTGCGGAATGGAATGAAATTGAAAAAAAATTAAAAACTCTACCTTTTACAAAAAAAGATGCTCGAACATTTATAAGAACCTTTTTTTCCGGAGCCACTGAATGTGAGTTTGATCGTCAAGGTCGTACTTGCATTACCTCCCCATTGCTTGCTTATGCTAATTTAACGAAAGAATGCGTCATTATTGGTGCAAACGATCGAATCGAAATCTGGGATAAGCAAGCTTGGGACCAATTTTTAAATGATAATAGTGATAAACTTTCTGATATTGCAGAAAATTTGTTTACGGATGGGAATTTTTAGATGAAACATTATAGTGTCTTAAAAGAAGAAAGTATTGAAGGCTTAAATATCTGTGAAAATGGTATTTATGTAGATGCTACTTTAGGCTATGCTGGTCATAGTGAGGCCATCTTAAAAAAAATTCCTAAAGGTTATCTATATGCTTTCGATCAAGATGAAGAAGCTATAAATTATGCTCAAGAAAAATTAGCAGCAGTTGGTAATAACTTTAAAATTTTTTCTTGTAATTTTGTTAATTTGACTAAAAAACTTTCGGAAGAAAATATTACCCAAGTAGATGGAATATTATTTGATTTAGGTTTATCTAGTCCTCAAATTGATGAAGTATCTAGAGGTTTTACCTTCATGCATAATGCAAAATTAGATATGCGAATGGACAAACGCCAAAAACTAAGTGCTTATGAAGTAGTAAATAATTATAGTGCCGAAGAATTAACTAATATTTTCTATACTTATGGAGAAGAAGCCCAAAGTAAAAAGATAGCCTTTGAAATTATAAAAACAAGAAAAAATAAAAATATTGAGACTACTAAAGATTTAGTTGAATGTATAAATAGAGCTGTGGGAGCTAAATACTTTTATCAAAAACATCCGGAACGCCAAATTTTTCAAGCCATACGAATTGAAGTTAATCAAGAATTAAAGGTATTAGAAAAAGTTTTACCAGACGCTATATCTTTATTAAAACCGGGAGGCAGAATAAGTGTTATAACTTTTCATTCTTTAGAAGATCGTTTAGTAAAACAAATTTTTAAAAAATATAGTGAAGTAAATGAAATTGTCAAAGGTTTACCAGAAATTCCTTTAGAATATAAGCCTTTGATTAAAATAATAAATAAAAAACCGATAACAGCAAGTAGTCAAGAATTAGCAGTTAATAGTAGAAGTAAGAGTGCTAAATTGAGAATAATAGAAAGGGTGTAATTATGAAAAAAAGTACTAAAAGAACCGTTAAAATCTTAAAAGGAGAAAAATTATTATATGCTATACTTTTATTTTTAATGATTGCCGTACCAATTTCCAATGTATTTATAAAAGCCCTTCTTTCAGAAACTAATATTGAAGTTGAACAATTAAAAAATGAAATTGAAGAACAAAGTAATATTAATGAAAGCTTAAGTATGCAAATTAATGAATTAGCATCTTTAGATAAAATTCAAGAAGTTGCAAAAAATAATGGTTTAACTTATAATAATGATAATATTAAAGTCGTAAGTGACAATCATTAAAAAAGGAGAATAAATGATATGAAAAGAAAGAGTAGCATCCGTATTAATATTAAATTAATTATGCTTACTGTTTCTTTTTTATTTATTTTAATTATAATTAAAATGCTTTATGTAGCTCTTGCAAGTGATGTTGATGGTATTAATCTTACGGCTTTTGCTAATAATCGTTATACTGAAGAAAAGACTTTATATGCTTCTCGGGGGACTATATATGACCGAAAGGGCGAAGTTCTAGCGATAAATGCTAATTCTTATACAGTTATAGCTTATTTGTCGGAATCACGAACTAAAGATGCTGATAATCCTCAACATGTTGTGGATAAGCCGGGTACGGCTAAGGCTTTGGCTCCGATATTGGGAAGAAGTGAAGAAGAGTTACTTAGTCTTTTGAATCGGGAAAATTTATATCAAATTGAATTGCGACGAGGAATTACGGAAGTTGAAAAGAATCAAATTTTAGAATTAGATTTACCTGGAATTGATTTTGAAGCTGGTTATAAAAGAAGTTATCCTTTAGGGGATTATGCTTCTTATATTATCGGCTATGCCAGAAAAGATGATTCGGGAGAAATTAAAGGAGAAATGGGGATTGAAAATTATTTTAATGATACTTTAAAAGGTCAAAATGGTTGGATAGAGTATCAAAAAGATGCTTATGGCTATCAATTGCCGAATGCTTCTACTATCGGGGAAGAGGCTAAAAAGGGAGCAGATATTTATTTAACGCTTGATCAAAATATCCAATTAATTGTCGAAAATGCGATCAATACGTTAGAAACTAATTACGAATCTGGTTGGGCGACATTTTCCGTTATGGATGCTAAAACGGGAGCAATTTTAGGAAGTGCTTCCACGCCTAGCTTTAATTTAAATACTTTAGATGGTTTGGAAAGTTATTTAAATCCTTTAACTTCTTATGTTTATGAACCTGGTAGTGTTATGAAAATATTTTCTTTTATGGATGCCATTGAAGAAGGAATATATGATGGTAAAGCCAAATTTTGGTCTGGTTCAATCGAATTAAAAGATGGTACAAAAATTAAAGACTTTAACAATACTGGTTGGGGAGAAATTGATTATGATACGGGTTTTGCTTATTCTTCCAATGTAGCAGCGACTAAACTAGCTTTACAATTGGGTTCAGAAAAATTACGTTCATTTTATGAAACTTTAGGATTTGGAAAGACAACCGGTATAGAACTTCCGGGAGAATTATCAGGTACCATTCGTTTTAATTACGAAAGTGAACTAGCTAATGCTTCTTTTGGTCAAGGTCTTACAGTTACCCCAATTCAAATGTTACAAGCCCTAACAACTGTGGCTAATAACGGAGTAATGCTAAAACCTTATATTGTTGATAAAATTGTCGATGCTGAAGGTAATATAATTGAACAAAATAAGCGAACCGAAATAGCAACAATTGCTAAAAAAGAAACGGTTGATCAAATAAAAGACTTAATGTATAAAATGGTTTATGGAGGGTTTGAATCTAGTAAATTATTTGCTCCTGATAATATTACTTTGATTGGTAAAACTGGAACGGCTCAAATTGCTAGTGGAACTGGGGGTTATTTAAAAGGGGAATATGATTATATTAAAAGTTTTGCTGGTTTATTTCCTTATGAAGATCCTCAATATATTGTATTTTTTTCAGTAAAACAATTAATTGGGGGAACTAATGATATAGCTAAAATTGTTAATAACGTGGTAGAAGAAGTAGCCAAAACTATGAATTTGTCCGAAGCTATCAATGATGTTGATGAGAGTAAAATTATCGCTTTAAGTAGTTATATTTCGAACCAAATAAATCCAACTGTTGAAGAATTAAAAAATAAAGGACTCCAACCAGTTGTTTTAGGTAATGGTAAATATGTAGTTAATCAATATCCTTTAAAGAGAGCAAATTTATTAATTGGGACAAAAGTTTTTCTTTTAACCAATGATACCAGTTTAGTAATGCCTAACGTTTTGGGTTGGAGTACTAATGATATAGTTTCTTTTTGCAATTTAATTGGACTTTCATATCATTTAAATGGTTATGGAGTAGTAAGTGGAATCAATTTAGAAGTTGGAAAACCGATTGATTTAACACAAACTTTAGAAATAACATTAACTCCATAGATGTCAGTTTGCATTTTCAGCTATTTTATTATAAAATATTGTTAACAAGGGAGAAAAAAATATGAACGAAGAAATATATATTGAAGAAGTGGCTTCTTTTCGTGAAAAAGTTTCAAATCAAAGAACTGCTATTATTAATCGCACATTAAAGATTGATTCATTTGCAAATTTTGAAATAATTGCAGATGCTGTTCAACAATTAAAAAATTCATATAATAATATCAATAGTAAATATAATCAAATAGATTTAAAAGATGAAAAAGAATATTTGGATTATATGGAAGAATTATTAAACATTTTAGCTAAAAATCATAAAGTTCATAAAAATGATGGGAATGAGGCAACAACTAAAGAATGGCAAGATGTTTGTACATTAATAGGATATCAAAAATACAAAGATCAATGGGATAAATACGGGGTTAAAATAATCGATGTTATGGATGCCGAAAGTTGTATGATTCAAAGAAAAAATTTGGATTTTGATTATGAGACTTATATGGGAAAAAATCTAAATAATCGTTCAATTAATATTAAAGCTTTATATGAATTATCTAACATTGATGATAAAATTGCTTATTGTGAACAAATCTTGGATAATATCGAACATGCTAAGGGTAAGAAAAAGAAAATAGAAGTAGATGGAACTTTTAAAAGAATAGCTGTTCCTTATGTTGAACATTATCTTTTCTGTGTCGAAATTTTAAATAATTTATATCTTGAAAGACTTGAAAACAATAAAAAGATAAATAATATAGAACCAGATGTATCTGATAATCTTGATGATATTCAAGTTAATGATATTGATGATTATTGGCAAATAAAAGAATTAATGGAAGAAACAGAAAGAGCTATTTCGGTTATGTCTTTTTATGCGGGAGCTGATAGTGATCAAAACGTTATATCTGTTACAACTTACGATGGTCAAAATTTTAAAATTAATGCACAAGATAAAATGCAATTTGAAGAAATAGATTTAAAAAGACAAAAAGCAATGAAACGTCTAGAAGAAATCATGATTCAATATGGTTGTGAAGTAAATTCTAATGAACAAGTAAGTACTCTGCTTGATAAAATTTTATTTATCGAAGCAAATGAAAAAGATAATAGTATTAAAGAAACAGAGATTAAAGAATTAGTTGCTAAATTAGCTTTAATAAGAAATCGCGAAAAATTTGATTCCTTAGCTGAATTAACGAAATTTTTCAAAGAAGAAGGTTTATCATCTTCTGATGCTAAAAAAATAGCTAAAATAGCTTTAAATCCTCAAATTGTCGAAAATGATAAAACAATTTCTCCGAATGAAAAGAAAAAAATATTTCATCAAATTATAGATTATATTTCGAAATATGTAAAAAATCCTGAAGATAATTTAGAAGAAAATGAAGATATAGAAGAAACTAAAATAAAAGAAGTTATTAACCTTAACAAAGACGAACAACCACTAGAAAAACAATATCAAACTTTAGAACGTTTAATTAATGGGATGTTAAAAATTGAAGACGATAATAAAGTAACACTTAATTTAAATAATAGAACATTTGAAGTAAGTGCAAAATATGCGGATATATTTAAATTATGCTATTATAATTCAATAAAAGTAATGTGCCAATTAATAGACAAGTATAAAAATAATACAGATAGTCCAATCTTTATTGATTGGAATACTGTTAATAATACTACTAAAATTGTTGACCATAAAAAATACTTTGATGATTTAGCTTGTAAAATTGCTAATTTACCAATTAAAAATCCCGTAACAATTAATTTAGATGGGCAAAACTATACAATTAATAAAGAAGATCAAACAACCTTTATTATGTGCTATAAATTATTTAATTTATCTAGTAATATTATTTCAAAGAATAGTCAAATCGATTCTTTTGGTAAAGATATTCATTTCGATATGAATTTATGTATAAACTTACCGAGAGGGGATAAAGTAGGATATTCTCAAAATATCATTGCTGCTATTTTAGATAAAGAAGTAGAAACTCCTTGTCAAGAAGAATATAATGGCGAAATGGTTACTATTGATCGGAAATATTTGAATGACTTTATGTTAGCCAAATTAACCATCGAAGAATATTCTCAAAAAGTTTATTTAGGGGTCTTACAAAAAGTAACCAAAGCTTTAAATGCTATACCTAAAAAAGTTGGTAATTATATTTCTAAAATCAAAAAGGTTCGTAAACCTAAAAATCAAAAAGAATTATATGCCAAAATGAAAAAAAGAATTCCAAAAATTGCTTTAGCTTTAGGTTTTGCAGCAACATTATATATGGGAAGTAATAGTGATAATTTACACATTTTAGATGAATCTAATAAACCAGAAATTGAAAATCAAGATATGGATTTTAATGAACAAGAATTGGAAGATTTAGGTAACAAAATATCTTCAATAGCAAATCAAAATAATGATAATCACGAAAAAGAACCAGTTAAAGAACAATCAGATGTAGCGGAAAAAGAGGATATAGTAGATGCAATTTTAGAAAATGGCTTTACTGTTGATGATGATGCTCATATCTATGATGACATGTATGATGCATATAATAATATGGATGCCAAAAATGCGTATTTTGAAAGTGATAGTTTCAGAACAGGTACAGGTGTTGCATATGAATATAATGGCGAAATTATTTTCTTGAATACTAATGACCCAGATTTTGAAGCTAAAAAGGATGCTTTAAAAAGTAATGGAGCAACTCCAGTTGCTATTCGTAGTCAAAATGAAAATGGTCTAGGTAATGGGTATGAAGGATATTATAGAATAGATGATATAGATGTAAATAATGCCCAAATAGGAGGACGTTAATGGAATCATTAGAATTATTTGATATATTAACTTTAGAAGATGATAAAGATTATACAGTAGCTTGTATGACTAATTATCAAAATGCTGAGTATTTATATTTAATTGAAGTTGATGAAGAGGAAAATCCTGTTGTTAACAACCAAAAAATTGTTAAAAAAGTAGTTAATGATGGGGAAAGTTCTGTAGAAATTGTTACAGAAAAAGAAGAATTAGATGCTTTATCTAAAATCTTCTTTGAATTGTTTCGTCATATGGCCGAAGAGGAAGAAAAAGAAAATTAAAAATGGTTTACAGATTTTGGAAAATTATTCATAAATTTCCAGTCAAATTTTGTCAATTTTACTAGACAATTTACAAATATGTGATATTATATAGAAAAAGAAAAAAATTTATTACTTTTATTAAAGGGGAAGTAATAAAAATAGTTTTGGAGGTTATTTATTATGCATTCCGATAGTGTGATTATAGAAGAAGCTGTTACGAATGATATGATATCAAAGAGTAAAATAAAAAAAGCTTGTTATTTTAGCATAAAAAGATTTTGTGATATCATAGTAGGAATTATTGGCATGATAGTTATGATTCCACTTACATTAGTTATTAAAATTATTTCTATTTTAAGTGGTGATTTCCATTCTATTTTCTTTAAACAACAAAGAATTGGTAAAAATGGCAAGTTATTTACAATGTATAAATTTAGAACAATGGTTCCTAATGCTGATGAAATGTTAAAACAACTTATGAAAACAGATAAAAAATTTCGGGAAGAATATAGTATAAATAAAAAAGTTAAAAATGATCCCCGAATTACTAAAATTGGTAGAATTATCAGAAAGATGTCTATTGATGAAATTCCTCAATTTATAAATGTATTTAAAGGGAATATGAGCTTGATTGGTAATCGTCCTTATTTACCAAGAGAAAAAGAGGATATGGGTTCATATTATAATGAAATTGTTAAAACTAAACCTGGTATTACTGGTTATTGGCAAGTATCAGGTAAAGAACATTCTTCTTTTGAAGAACGATTAAAACTAGAAAGTGAATATTCTAAACGTCAAGGATTTAAGTTGGATGTAAAAATATTTTTTAAAACTTTCGGAGCTATTGTCCATGGCCATGGGGCAGCTGAATAAAATAATGCGAGTTAAGCGTTATTTTTTTTTGGACTTAATTTATAAAATATTTAATTAAAAAAGGAAAATACAAATTTATTTTTAAAATATATAATAGAAAGTATAAAAAAGTACATAATATTATTTACTTGTAATAACTTATATGTTAATATAAGTAAATAAGGAGGAAGATAATTGGAGGTACTAATTTGTGCAAATTATATATACAAAAAGTTATGATAATACAGCGAAGAAGTTAAAGAAATATCCTAAAGAGATTCAAATTTTAAAAGAAATAATTACTTATATTGAAACTTCAAATAATTTTCAAGAATTAAAAACCAATCCTATAAAAAACTTATATGGTTTTGAACAATTAAAATATCAAAATAACAAGTTTTATTCTTTTAATTTAGAAAAAAATGGTGGAACAAAAAGATTAATAGTACTTCCCGCTAATGAAAGTAAAATATATCTTATTTTTATTAGTTATGATCATTATAAAGATTTTTCAGAAGAAAGGATAATTTATTATGATGAATAAATTTGGAAAAGAATTAGATGAATATTTAAATTATAATAACATAAGTAAAAAAGAATTTGCAGAAAGAATTAATACAACTCCGAAAAATTTAATTGATATTATTAAAGGTAAAATAGAGTTAACTAATAGAATGATTTATAATATTTCTTTTGTGACCAATATTCCTATTAATTATATTTTAAATGTTGAAAGTAATTTTAAATTGGAAAATACAATTAATGAATTTTTAAATAAAAATAAGCTAACAGCTAAAGAATATTTAAAACGTTTTAATTATAAAGAATTAAGTAAAAAATATAATGTTTCTTTTACTAACATAAGAAATGATTATAGTATTTTAAAAGATATTCTAAAATATTTGAGAATAACTAATCCAGAAAGTTTATATAAGGGTGATAATTCGATATTTTATAAAAGTAAGAATGATAAATTGGAATTAAAAGCTTTATGGTTAGAAAAATGCTATAGAGAAGTAATGAAACAAGATATTAAGCCTTATAATAAAAAAAATATTAATAAGTTAGTAGAATATATAAAAAGTTGTGCTAAAATTAATAAATTTGATAAAAATGATCTAATTGCTAAATTTAATGCTAATGGGGTTTATTTGGCCATTGAAGAAGATTTAAGTGGTTCAAAAATAAGAGGAGCATTTAAAATTCTGAATGATAAACCTGCTATATATTTAACAACAAAACATCGAAGATATGCTGATATTTATTTTGCTTTATTACATGAATTAGCTCATTTAAAAAGTGATTTTAATCGAGCAAAGAAAGGAAGTATTATTAGTGATGAAAATAAAACTTCAGATTTTGAATTAAA
>CANRLP010000021.1 GCA_947631515.1 uncultured Bacilli bacterium | reverse complement strand
TTGTTGTTCTAACTTTCATCATTTATCTTCACCCCCATTTTCAGTGTTAATTACTATATCATTTTTTCTTTATGAATTCAATATTTTTAATTCAAAATATATTTTGTATTGACAAAATAATTAACCCCTTAGGTATTTTGACAAGTGTATCAAAATAACCTAAGGGGCTATCTTTTTATATCAATATTCGAAAAAGCTCGAATAGATTCGTCAATGGTGCGGGTAAAGGGACTTGAACCCCCATGGATTGCTCCGCTAGATCCTAAGTCTAGTGCGTCTACCAATTCCGCCATACCCGCATATAAAAATGGTGGACCTCGCAGGACTCGAACCTGCGACCGCCCGGTTATGAGCCGGATGCTCTAACCAACTGAGCTAGAGGTCCATTGACTTAATAATAATATCATAATATTTTATGTCACGCAAGCCTTTTTAATTAAAGAAACAATAAAAAAATAAGTATTTCTACTTATCTTGTAACATGTTTAATAAATCAATTTTAAACATATCTTTTGAAGCATTAGCACGAGATATCATAACACCTTTATATGTTGTTAATTCAGACATATGACCTTCAAGTAATATATCTTTTGGTGTAATAGAATCTAACATAACTACTTCTTCTTTTTTATAAACTGTATACACTAGTTTTACTTCACCATGAATTTGAACAAACATTTTATCACTAGGTAGCTTTAATTCATATGTTTCTGTACCAGCTTTTTTATTTTGAGAAACAAGTTCTCCTAAGAATTTACCATTTCTTAAAGAAGGATAATATTCAAAATTTAACTTTTTAAAAGCTAACATATTATATTTTTTTAAAGCTCTTTCTAATTTACGATATTCATTCTCATCAATATAGTCTAAAACATAACCTTTCATTTTAACCATACCCCCCAATTTATTTATGTACTAAGTATAGCACATAAATTTGCAAATGTCAAATTGGTGTCCAATTTTCTTATTGCTCCGTCATTTTACCACTTTTTTTCCAAAAAGTCAAATATTTAATTCTATTACTGTGACACCTTGATTCCAATAATGTAAATAAAAAGATTTTACTTCTTTCATACTTCTTAATATATGATGAAGTTCATCTTTTAAAATACTACTTCCTTTACCATGTATTACTATAATAACCTTATTTTTTAATTTTATGTTATCATTAATAAATTCTTTTATAACAGTATATAATGTATCGCGAGTTTCTCCATGAACATCTAAAGATGGATACTTATTGAGGGGAAGCAGCATTTTGTCCTACACTTCCCGGATCGACAGGATTTTGATTAACAGGGTTTTGGTTAACTGGATTTTGATTAGTTGGATTAGGATTATTATTGATATTACTATTAAAACTGCCAAATCTGCTTTCATAAAAACTGATAATATCACTTAATAAAGGTATTGATAATGTAGATCCTAAGGTATTTTTAGTTAAACTTGCCGCAATAGTTGCCAAACGAATAGTAGTTTCCATATCCATATGCTTAGTTAATCCATAACCTATACAAGCTACAAAAACATCATGAGCCCCTGTTTTATCTATGCCCGCATTTTTTATATCAGCTAAAACTTTTATTTCTCCATTTACTTGATAAATAATACCTTGTTCTTCGACTCTTATTAATAAATTTATATGAGGATATTTATCACAAATTTTTTTATATATGTTAGCCATTGTCATTGGTGAATTGAAATCAATTTTTAATCCTGTCATAGCTTCTGCTACTTCTTTTGATGCTATAACATATTTAGCATATTTGAAAAAATCTAATAATGTTTGGCGAGGAGTTTTAGCATTTAAAATAGTAATACAATTAGCATATTTATTATAAGCATAAACCGAAGCATTGTATTCATATCCATCTGTAATTACACAATCCATTGGTTGATCATATTCATATTTTTTGATATTAAATGTAGATGTTTCTGCAGTAATAGTAGTTTTAGAATTATTTTGTTTATTAGAAATAATATAAGATGTTGGAGTTTTAATATCATAGTTAGTTTCTAAATAGGTAGTTAAAACTTTATTTTCTTCCATATCTTTGCGCATTGCATTACCTATTTCATCATAACCAATGACCCCGGAAATGTAAGATTCTTCATTCCATTTAGCTAGTGCATAAGCTACAATACTTGTTGAACCACCACTACAATTAATTAATTCTTTTGTCTCATTTTTACTACCTTCAATGGGATAATTATCCATCATTATATTAATATCATAAGTTAAACGTCCTATACTTAAAAATTTCATAGTCTCACCCTATTCTATAAAAATAATTATACACTATTTTTTAGTGTTTAAAAAGGATTATTATTCTCATATAAAAATATCATTTGCATCAACTCTATAAAAAGTATACCATAAAAGTAAAAAGAAAACTCCATCTTATGATGAAGCTTTTTCTACAATTTCAACCAGGATCATTTATTAGTCGCCACCTGGAAGCGAAAAACATTTTCACACTTTCTCAAGTGCAATATAAATATACTATATTTTTATGAAATGTCAAATAGTATACATTAATAATATATTCCTATATTTAAAATTAATTATTCATTTTTTCTATAATAGCAGCTCTAGCAGCAGCAAGTCGAGCAACAGGAACGCGATATGGAGAGCAAGACACATAATCTATTCCAATTTTATTAAAGTATTCGATGCTTTTAGCTTCTCCTCCATGTTCGCCGCAGATACCTAATTCAATATTTTTATTAACGCTTTTGCCTTTGGTAATTGCCATTTCAATAAGTTTACCAACACCTGTTTCATCAATCGTAGTAAAAGGATCTTGGGAAAATATTTTTTGATCATAATAAGTTGTTAAGAATTTTGAAGCATCATCTCTACTAAAGCCATAAGTCATTTGAGTTAAATCATTGGTTCCAAATGAGAAGAATTCAGCATATTTAGCAATTTCTGATGCTTTAAGTGCCGCTCTTGGTAATTCAATCATCGTTCCAACCATATATTTAATATTGCAATCTAAATCTTTCATTGTTTTTTTAGCTGTTTCATCAACAATATTTTTTATATAAGCTAATTCGTTTTCATCCCCTACTAAAGGAATCATTATTTCAGGGATTATATTTATTCCTTTTTTTATAGTATTAATTGCGGATGTTATAACTGCTTTTGTTTGCATTTGAGCAATTTCAGGATATGTTATCAAAAGCCTACAACCACGATGGCCCATCATTGGATTCATTTCTTTTAATTCCATAATACGCTTATTAATATCTGTTACCGAAATATTTAGAGAAGTAGCTAATTCCTTAATTTCTTCATCAGTTTTAGGCAAAAATTCATGTAATGGTGGATCTAAATAACGAATGACTACTGGATTTGGAGCAGCTGAGGCAAAAATTTGTTCAAAATCTTGTAATTGATAAGGTAAAATAGCATCTAAAGCTTTAGTTCTTTCTTCTTTAGTATTTGCTAAAATCATTTTACGAAAATTAAATATTCGTTCTTCAGAAAAAAACATATGCTCAGTACGGCATAAACCAATACCTTCAGCTCCAAATAACATTGCTGTTTTAACATCTTTTACCGTTTCAGCATTAGCCCGAACATGTAAATGTCTTATTTCATCAGCCCAATCCATAAAGGTTTTAAAGTCTCCACTAATTTGCGATTCTTCTAATGGTAAAATACCTGCGTAAACTTTTCCTGTACTTCCATCTAAGGAAATTTCACTACCCTTTTTTAAAACTAAACCATCTTTGGTAGTTACTATTTTTTTATTTACATCTATAGTTAAATCACTACAACCACAAATACAACATTTACCCATTCCTCGAGCAACTACAGCAGCGTGACTAGTCATACCTCCTCGAATAGTTAGTACTCCTTCAGCATAATTCATTCCTTCAATGTCTTCAGGACTTGTTTCTAATCTTAATAAAATTGTTTTTTCTCCACTTTTAGAGGCATTAATTAAATCTTCGGCATCAAAATATATTTTCCCCGAACCTGCCCCCGGACTGGCAGCTAAGCCTTGAGCTATCCATTTTTCTTTAGCTAAAACATCTTTGTTAAAAGTTGGATGTAATAAAGAATCTAACTGTTTGGGCATAACTCGTAAGAGAGCATCTTCTTTGGAAATTAAGCCTTCTTTGACCATATCCACAGCTATTTTAATAGCAGCAGAGGCCGTACGTTTACCATTTCTAGTTTGTAATATATATAATTTCCCCGCTTCGATTGTAAATTCCATATCTTGCATGTCTTTATAATGATTTTCTAAATTTTTAGCTATTTGTTTAAATTCAGTGTAAATATCTGGCATAATTTTTTCTAAAGTAGCTATAGCTTCCGGAGTTCTAACGCCAGCAACTACATCTTCACCTTGAGCATTTATTAAATATTCGCCGTATAATTCATTTTCTCCGGTCGAAGGATTTCTTGAAAAAGCAACACCAGTTCCCGAATTTTCTTTTAAATTTCCATAAACCATTTCTTGGACATTGACAGCAGTCCCCCAATCATCAGGGATATCATTCATTTTGCGATAATATTTAGCACGATCATTATTCCAACTTTTAAATACCGCTTTAACAGCTTCCAAAAGTTGAATTTGGGGATTACTAGGAAAATCTTCCTTAGCAATATCATAATATATTTTTTTAAAATCATTAGTTATTGTAAACCAATCATCAGCCGATAATTCTATATCATATTCTTTATTATGATCTTTTTTATATTGATCTAAATAACGTTCAAATTTTTCTTTAGAATAACCTTTTACGACATCAGCAAACATCATAATAAAACGTCGATAAGAATCATATATAAAACGCTTGCTCTCTTCATTATTACTATAATTATTAGCAACGTCATCATTTAAGCCTAAATTTAATACTGTATCCATCATACCAGGCATACTAGCTCTAGAACCACTTCTAACACTAACTAACAATGGATTCTTAGCATCACCGAATTTTTTACCCGTTAACTTTTCTAATTCCATTACTTTAGCCAGAACTTCATCTGCAATCTCTTTAGACAATTCTTGATTGTTTAGGTAATAATTTTGACAAGCTTCAGTTGTTATCGTAAAACCTTGAGGAACTGGTAAGCCTAAATTTGTCATTTCTGCTAGATTGGCGCCTTTTCCTCCTAAAAGTTCTCGCATATCTTTGTTACCTTCTTTAAAAAAGTAAACATATTTAGTCATTTATCTTATCTCCTATCTTAAATAATTATAGATATAAAAAAATAAAAGAACAATGAATCAGATTACGTTTGACAAAAAATGTACAATTTATATGCGATTACGGGGATGAGCATCTAAGTAAACTTTGCGTAAACGTTCATTAGATATATGCGTATATATTTGAGTAGTTGAAAGCGAAGAGTGGCCGAGTAATTCTTGAACGCTTCTTAAATCGGCGCCATGATTTAATAAATGGGTAGCAAAACTATGTCTTAATGTATGGGGAGTAACTTTGTTTTTAATAGCCACATATTCAATAATTTCATCAATAATTTGGGCAACTCTTCGAGTTGTAAGTCTTCCACTTTCTTTAGAAACTAATAAATAATCACTTTCTTTTTCTTTTAAAATTTCATTTCTATCTTCTAAATACTTTTTTAAAGTATCTTCAGTATATTCCCCATAATAAACCAAACGTTCTTTACTTCCTTTACCTAAAACCCTTATACTTTTTTCTTTAAAATCTATATCTTTTAATTTAATATTAACAAGTTCACTAGCTCGACAACCTGTATCATATAAAAGTTCTAAAATTAATAAATCCCGATTGGTATGAATATTAGTTTGGTAATTTTCCTTTTCAACAAAACTAAATAAATTATCAATGTCAATTTCTGATAAAAAATTAGGCAACTTTTTTTCTTTTTTGGGATTACGAATACTATTAAAAATGTTTTTACCAATTACTCCTTTAATTACAAGATACTTATAAAAAGAGCGAATAGCACTTAAATTTCTGGAGATACTAGAGTTTTTATAATTTAATGAATCTAAATATTTTAAATAATTTCTAACTTTTTCTTTATCAATTTCTAAATAATTTATTTTATGTTTTTCTAAATATTCTTGATATTTTAAAATTTCAATTTGATAAGATTGAATAGTATTTTTACTATAGTTTAATTCAAATTGCAAATAATCAATAAAAGAATGAATATATTTATCCATTTTTATCGTCCTAATTTTTGATTATCTTCCGTATTAATATTTTCATTATCTCTAGAAGGCATCATACTTTTATATTTTTCAATGACAGCTTTTCTTTGTTTCATGGCATTAGCATATATTCCTCTTAGGCTTTTCAAATCCATCAATTCCAAATCAGCTTTAGAATATTTTGAATAATCTCCTATTGCTTCTATCAATTCTTTTTTTAAAAATTTTGTATTGTCACTTTCACGATCATAATCGCCATCAGTAAAACTTATTCTACTAAAATATCCCATAAAAAACACCTCATTCTTTCTAATTATAACATTTTTTGGAAATAATTAAAATTTTTTAACTGATTTTATTATCGTTAGCAACTAATTCAATTATTGAATCAATTCTTATATTTAGTTTTTTCTCATCAAAAAAGAATAAAACTAATTTATTCTTTTATATAATCACAATTTGAACATAAAATTTTATCTTTTTTAGCCATTAGCAAATGATGACATTCAGGACACAACTCTCCTGTTGGTTTATACCACAAAGCAACTTTACAATTTGGATAATTACTACATCCATAAAAAATTTTACCTTTACGAGTTCTTTTTTCGATAATTTTGCCACCACATTCAGGACAATCAATAATTTCTTTTTGACTTTTTTCTTCTTTTTTAATGTATTTACAAGTAGGATAATTACTACATGCAACAAAAGCACCATATTTTCCATTACGAATAACTAAATCACTACCGCATTCAGGACATGTTTCTCCCGTTTTTTCGGCTTCTTTTTTGACCATTTTTTCAAAAGCTTCTTCTACACATGGTTCAAATTTATCATAAAATTCCCGTAAAACTTTAATATTATTTTCTTTAGCTTCTGCTATTTTATCTAAATCCGTTTCCATTGCACTAGTATATTCAACATTGACAATATCACTAAAAAATTCTTGTAATTTATCAGTAGTTTCAATCCCAATAGTAGTTGGAATTAATTTTTTATCTTCTAATGTTACATAACCCCGATCTTTAATGGTCGAAAGAATTGTAGCATAAGTACTAGGACGCCCGATTCCTAAATTTTCCATTTCTTTAATTAAACTACTTTCCGTATATCTTGGTTGAGGTTTAGTAAAATGTTGTTCTTTTTCTATACTATTAGCAATAATGGTATTACTTTTATATGAAGCAAAGTCTGGCAAAATTGTATCATTTTGGTCTTCATATTCATGATATATTTTTAAATAACCTTCAAATTTTAAAACACTACCACTCGTTTTAAATAGATAGCCATTATTTTCTAAGTAAACGTTAGTTATTAAAAATTGGGCATTGGCCATTAATGATGCTAAAGCTCTTATATATATTAAATTATATAATTTATATTCATCCGCTGTTAAATATTTTTTCATACTTTGAGGAGTCCGATAAATACTGGTTGGTCTTATACCTTCATGAGCATCTTGCATATTTTTATCTTTTTTGCCTAATTTTACGCCACCAATATATTCGGGTCCATAATTTTTTTTAATATATTCCAAAGTTTCAGCGACAAAGGTACTTGATACTCTCTCAGAATCGGTTCTCATGTAAGTAATAAGACCGACTGTTTCGCTGCCAATATCAATTCCTTCATATAATTTCTGAGCAACACGCATTGTTTTAGAAGGAGCAAAATTAATTTTATTGGCGGCCATTCTTTGTAAAGTCGAAGTTTTAAATACAGGTTTGGCTTTATGTTCAGCATCACTTTGATTAACTGAATCTATTTTAAAAGCATTACTTAATTTATCTAGAATTTCATTAGCTTCTACTTCAGAATTTATTTCTATTTTTTTACCATGATATTTTTCTAAATTAGCTTGAAAATCTTTAAAATCAGCTTGAATTGTCCAATATTCTACTGGCACAAAAGCTTCAATCTCTCGTTCGCGATCAACAATCAATTTTAATGCGACACTTTGAACTCTCCCTGCACTCTTGCCTCCAGTTTTGGATTGCATTAATTTACTTAATCTAAAACCTATAATCCGATCGAGAATACGTCTAGTTTCTTGGCTCTTAACTAAATTCTCATCAATTTTACGTGGTTCATTCATCGCATTAATAACAACGTTTTTAGTAATTTCGTTGAATACAACTCGACTATAATTTTCATCAATTCCTAAAGTATCCTTTAAATGCCAAGAAATAGCTTCTCCTTCTCGATCAGGGTCAGTTGCTAAATAAACATAACTACTATTTTTAACATCTTTTTTTAAAGCATTAATATCTTTAGCTTTGCCTTTAATAGGAATATAGTTTGGTGTAAAATCGTGTTCAACATCAACTCCTAAACCAAATTTCCCACTAGTTGCTAAATCTCTAATATGACCCTTACTAGATACTACTTTATAATCACTACCTAAATATTTTTCAATTGTTTTACTTTTAGCAGGTGATTCAACAATTACTAACTTTTTCATAGACATTCCTTTCTATTCAGTTGTATTTATATTTTCTAATTTTTGTAAACCTTCATCTAAATATTTAAAATAATTAGTTTGGATAGCTAAATTACTCATTTTAATTTTATTATTTATTTCTTGATTAATAGCAATTATTTCTTCATTAGTATATTTTTCATCAGTAAAGTACGTAATCTTTCCAGTAGTTGCATTGTAAGAAGCAATACTATTTTCCCAAGAACCATCAGCTAATATAACTCGATTTTTATTCGAATTAATATAAGATGGAGATAAAATATCTTCTCCAGCATACCATCTAGGATCATAGTCCAAATCAAATAAATTAGCTACAGTTGGTAAGATATTCATATAAGAAGTATATTGAGAAAAATGCTCAGCAGTTAAATTTGGATTATAAATTACAAATGGAGTTTTATCAACGTTGTTCTTTTCGTTTACATTATAGTCTAATGCGGTATTAATATCGCTAGTATTTAAACCATATGGATAATGATCACCATACATGACAATTACGGTATCATCTAAAACACCACGTTCTTCTAATAATTCTAGTAAACGTTCTAAAGCTAAATCTAATTCTTTTAATTTAGACATATAACGTTTTAAAGAAGTAGAATAATTAGTATTTTTAAATAAGTCTAGATGCTTATCACCCATTTCACTAGATAGATAATATGGTTGATGACTAGTTACCGTTGTAATCCAAGCCATAAATGGATTAGTAGTATCAATTCGTTTCATAGCTTCTTCCATTAATAATATATCACTTGGCCACTCTTTATATGCTTCATCATAAGCAATTCCTAAATCACTTACTCCATAATAAGCTCCACTACCCATATTTTTATGAATTGTAGAACGATAATAATATTTTTCTGTATAGTTGTGATATGAAGATGTTTTATATCCAGCTTTATTAAATAAATTAAAAATACTTTCAAAATATTGATTATTTTTATAATTATTAGCAGTACATGTTCTATAAATACTAAATAAACTAACCATACCACTCATTTCATTATTACCTGTAGAACAAGAGTTTCTTGGAGAGTAAGAATTTTCAAAACTCCAACCTTCTGTATACATTTTGTAAAATGTTGGATAATATTCAGGATTAATAAATATTTCATCAACACTTTCTAGCATAATAACAATTAAATTTTTGCCAGCAAATTTACCAGTATATTCATTTTTTTCTGTAATATCTTGATTTAAGAAATAATTATTTAAAGTTTTATAGTTATTATTAGATGTTTCATCATTTAATTTTAGCCAATTACTATCATCAAAAAGACGAGAATTATCCGTAATTGGTTCAGAATCATCTTGATTTTCAAAAGTCATTACTTCTTCATCTTCTGATTTAATAAATGTTGTTTTAACATCTAAAAGTCCAAAAGTTTCAATACCAAATTGATTAACACTAATATTGGGATTACTAGGATTTTCAAATAAGGATTTAGTACTTTCTAGTTGTAAAGAGTTTTGCATAAACTTGACACTTAATGATTCATAATAAATCCCACCCATAATAATTAGAATAATTATAGCAATATAGGTATGTCTTCTATCTATTCGCTTTTGAAATAAATTATCCATTTCTTTAAAATAGCTTTGAAATAAGTGTTTTTCTCCTAACCATTTATATAATATAAAAATACCAAAAGGAATAGCCATTGTATAAAATAAAGGATTGAAAGAATCAAAATAGTCTTTAATGTATTCAGTTACTGCTCCTAATTGACTACTCGTTCCTAAAGATACATAGACCCCAATATAATTTTCAAAACCAGCTTGTAAAATTGCGTAAATTGTCGCAATTAATAAAACAATACCTGTTAGTATATTCCCTGCTTTGTTTTTTAAAAAAACTGTCACAATACCAATTAACAAAGAAATAATATTGCAACCAATAAATATTCGGAATACAGCCCAATCTAAGATAGGCATATTTGATAAAATTCGGAATAATATTTCAATACTAAACAAAGGTATAAATAATGAAATATAATTTTTAAATAGTTTGTTTTTCCCTAATTTTTTCATCTACTACTTCGCCACCTTTATCTAAAATATCACGAACTGGCTTATATGTAAATCGGTAATTTGCTAATGGGCCATATTTTTTTAAACATTCTAAATGTAATTTTGTAGGATAACCTTTATGCTTATCAAAGTGATATTCAGGATATTTTTGATGCAATTCTAGCATCATTCTATCTCTTGTAACTTTAGCAATAACACTCGCTGCCGCAATAGATAATGATAAAGCATCGCCATGAATAATTGGAGTTACAGACACATCTAAAGAAAGAGGCATAGCATCAACTAAAACATGTTCTGGTTTAACAGGTAATTTACTTATTGCTTCTAACATAGCTAACTTACTAGCTTGATAAATATTTACTTCATCAATTTTTTTGGCAGATACTTCACCTACTCCAATAGCAATAGCATCATTCATTAAAATGTCATAAAAATATTCTCGTTTTTTTTCGCTTAATTTTTTGGAATCAGTTAAACCCTCCAACTGATAATTTTTAGGTAATATAACAGCGGCAGCAACAACTGGCCCAACAAGGGGACCTCTACCAACTTCATCCACACCGGCAATTAAATTTATGCCTTTTTTATATAATTCTTTTTCATACTTCAATAAATCTTCCATTATCTATCAAAAGTTACTCCTTTTATATATTCCATTTTCATATCATTAACTATTTTTTTACTAACTCGATCATAATCAACCTCATCATGTTTTATAGCTCCAATACTTTTGCCAATACTTAAATATGCTTCTTCTATATTACTTACATTATCTATATTATATCTTTCTTTTAAAATATGAGGATAAAATTCAGCTAACATTTTTAAAATATGAACGGCTACTTCATCAATAGGTAATATTTCTTGTTTAATACTTGTCATAGCTGCTAAGTTAAGAGCAACTTTTTCTTCACTTAATTTGGGCCATAAAATACCCGGAGTATCTAAAAGTAAAATGTTGTATGGTGTTTTTAACCATTTTAAATGCTGCGTGACTCCTGGATTATTTCCTACTACAGCCACCTTTTTCCCAGCCATTTTATTAATTAGAGTACTTTTTCCAACATTTGGTATTCCCACAACTAAGGCATGAATTTCTTTTTGTTT
>CANRLP010000020.1 GCA_947631515.1 uncultured Bacilli bacterium | reverse complement strand
CATATATTTATTATAAAACAAAAAAATCCAAACTCATAGAGTTTGGCGAATGAAATAAAATTTCATTCTTTTTTTATTGTTCTACTTTTTTAGTATGAATTGCTTGATAGCCCTTAGCGGTTTTAATTAAGTCAAATTCTACTTCATCATCTTTTTTTAAAGTTTTATAACCATCTTGAATTATTGAAGAATAATGAACAAAAATGTCTTCGTTATCAGTATACTTGATAAAACCATAACCTTTTTCATCTTTAAACCATTTAACTCTACTACGCATATTCCTATGCACCTCTCTTTCAATAAGATGATATTAACATAGTGTTTTTTATTATTTTGTCGATTTTTGTAATATTGTTAAAAACTAAACAAAAATGAATTTTTTTCAAAATTTTAGCAAAAATTTATAAAAAGTATATATTGAACTAATACTTAAATCTAGGTAAAATAATAGTAGGTGATAGTATGCAATGTAAAAGATGTGGAGCGCCTTTGTCTAGTGAAGGATATTTATGTAAGCAATGTGGGATGATGATGGATAGTGATCAAATTATAGAACAAAAAAAATATCAAGATTTGACAGGATCAAATAAAAAAACAGAATTTGTTAGTGAAAAGTATGGAGGGAAGCAACAAATTTTTATCGGTAGAGAAGAAAAAGAAGCATCTTTAAAAGGCATAGTTATCTTATTTATCATCTTAATATTATTAATATTAATAATTGCCTTTGGTTTATTTTTAATGAAATAGGGAAAAATAGTTTCTGGGTGATATAATGGAACTATTTTTTTTGTGTTTAAAAATCTTTTGTGCACGTATTTTAGATGTTTCGATTGGAACAATAAGAACTATGTTAATGGTAAAAGGTAAAACATTTATTATGGTTATTTTAGCTTTTGTGGAAGTTTTTATATGGTTTGTAGTTGCAAGAGAAGCTTTAATTACAGATGTAAAAAGTATTTTTATTCCCATATCTTATTCTTTAGGATATGCCTCCGGAACTTTAATTGGTTCTTGTATAGCTAATCATTTTATTAAAGGAATAGTTGGAGTCCAAGTCGTTATAGAAAAGGGTAATAAACGATTAATGAACGCTATTCGAAAACATAATTATGCGGTTAGCGTTATTGATTTAAAAGATGATTTTAATGGTAATAAAAGAGATATGCTGTATTTTCAAATTAATCATAAACATTTAAAACAATTAATTTCTTTAATTAAAAAATATGATGAAAATGCTTTTATTGTGGTCAATGATACCAAAGCAGTACAAAATGGTTTTTTGAAATAATATAGCTAGATTTGGGGGTCAATTTGCATTTTATAATGTTTTGTGCTATAATTAACTTGGTTAAAAAAAGGGGTGTTTGGAAAATGAAAGAACAATTACAAATTCAAAAGGAAATTTTAAGCATTTTTAAAGAATGTACACAAATAGGGGATAAGCAACCTTGGAAAAATCCTCAATATGTTTTAGGCGCTAGTCGTTTTAACGATTATATGTTTGATAGAAAAAAATTATTAAATAATGCAGAAAATATATATTATTTACTTACTTATATTATGAGTTATAATGAGCAAGTTTCTTTTGGAGAGTTAAAAAAAGATAGAGATGGGAAGTTATGGACCCAAATGGATGCTCAAGTAGATTATTTAGTGGCGATGGGTAATGCTTTAGGATATATTAAATCAGAAGAACATCTAAATGATAATAAAAGTGAGTATGTTATTAGTAGAACTTAAAATAGTTCTTTTTTTTTGAATTAACTTATGTTATAATCTTGGTAACAGATTTAAGTGGGCAGAAATTCCCGCTTTTATTTATTAATTTTTTTGAGGTGATGTATGGAAAAAAAATTAGAAATTATTCGTAAAAATATTGAAGAAGAGTTAAAAACAGAAGAAATTATAGTTGATAGTATAAATTTTGTTAAAGAGGGTAATTATCATTTTTTACGAATAGTGCTCGACAAAGTAAATGGCATTGATTTAGATACGATTGTGAAAGCAACTAATATCATAAATCCCATTCTAGATAAGTTAGATTTAATTGAAGAAGAATATATTTTAGACGTTTTAAGTAAAGAAAGAGGTAATGAATAATGAATTCGAAAGAGTTTTTAAAAGCATTAGATCATATAGTTGAAGAAAAAAATATTAGTCGTGATGTAGTTCTTGATGCTATGGAATTAGCACTTGCTACTGCTTATAAAAAGAATTTTGATTCTAAAACTAATGTGAGAGTAGACATAAATAGAGAAACAGGAGAAATAAAAGTTTATTCCTATTTAGTAGTTGTCGATGATTATGATGATGGAACAGAAGAAGTAGATGAGGAAGGTAATGTAACAAGAATTCCTCCAGCAATTAATGAAGATGCCCAAATACTTCTTGAAGATGCTCAAGAAATTGTCCCAGGTATTACCGTTGGAGAAACAATCGAACGGGAAGTAACTCCAAAAGATTTTGGAAGAGTTGCTACATCTACTGCTAAGCAAGTTATTAATCAAAAAATTAGAGAAGCTGAACGTAATAGTATCATGGAAGAATTCCAAGACAAAGAAGGCGAAATGATGGTTGGTATGCTTGCTATGGAAGATGCTAAAAACTATTATGTAGATTTAGGTAGAACAAGAGGAATATTACCAAAATCTGAAATGATTCCTGATGAAGAAGTTAAAATGGGCTCTAGTGTCAAAGTATATATCAGTAAAGTAGAAGCAACAACCAAAGGACCACTTATTCTATGTTCTCGTAAACATTATGGTTTTGTTCGTCGGTTATTTGAAACGGAAATTCCAGAACTTGTGGATGGTAGTGTTATGCTTTATGCCGTAGTAAGAGAAGCAGGTATTAGAAGCAAAGTAGCTGTTTATTCGACAAATGAAAAAATTGATCCTATTGGAGCTTGTATAGGTGAGCGAGGCAGCAGAATTGCAAATATTTTAAAAGAATTAAATGGTGAACGAGTTGATTTAGTGCTATATAGTGAAAACCCAGAAGAGTTTATTAAAAATGCTCTATCACCTGCTAAAGATGTTATTGTAAACATTACGGATCCAGTAAAAAAAGAAGCTCTTGCTATTGTAAACGATGAAAATTTAAGTTTAGCCATTGGTAAAAAAGGAAGTAACGTTAAACTTGCTAGTCGTTTAACTAAATATAAAATTGAAGTAAAAACTCTTACCCAAATCAACGAAGAAGGTAACAAAACCGAATAAAAGAGGTGAGGTATGAATATGAAACAAAAAAAAATACCTATGCGTTTGTGTGTTGTAACTAGAGAAAGACTTGAAAAAAGAGAACTTTTAAGAATTGTTAGAACACCGGAAGGAAATGTTTTAATAGATGTAACGGGTAAACAAAATGGTAAAGGAGCATACTTAAAAAAAGATGCCGATGTCATAAATAAAGCCCGCAAAAATAAAATATTAGATAGGACTTTAGAAGTTGAAATTCCCGATACAATTTATGAAGAAATGTTAAAAATGATTTAGAAAAGGAGTGATTTTGATGAGTGTTCAAGAATATGCTTTAAGTGTTGATTTATCTGTTGCAGAAGTATTAAAAAAAGCAAGTGAATTAGGAATAGAGGTAAAAAATGCTAGTGATGAATTAAGCGATGATGATGTAATCATTTTAGATAATGCCATTAGTTTAATTAGTACCGATACTGAAACTACTTTAGAAGAAGCTGAAGATATCGATGAAGTCGTAGAAGAAATAATGGGAAATAGTAAAATTGCGGCGATAAATGATACCCAAAAGAAACAAAAATTAAAGAAGAAAAGTCAACTTGCTAGTAGTAAAGAAGAATATTTAACTAAACGTAAAGAGATGTATAAACATAAAGAAAAATTAATGAAAAATACAGTTGATGAAAATATTGTTCTTTACAAAAATAATATGACGGTCAAAGAACTTGCTGATGCTATTGATGTTAATGCAAATGAAATCATTAAAAAACTAATCGGTTTAGGTTTAATGGTAAATGTTAATCAAGCAATAGATTTTGAAAATGCTTCCCTAATTGCCATGGATTATGACAAAACATTGAAAAAAGAAGAAACCCAAGATTTATCTAATTTTGAAGAATACGAAATTACTGATAATGAAAGTGATTTGGAAAATCGTCCTCCAGTAGTTACAATTATGGGTCATGTTGACCATGGAAAAACAAGTTTACTAGATTATATTCGAAATTCGAAAGTTACGGATACTGAATTTGGTGGAATTACCCAACATATTGGGGCTTATCAAGTAGAACATAATGGTAAAAAAATAACATTTATAGATACTCCTGGTCATGCAGCTTTTACCGAAATGCGAGCAAGAGGTGCGAGTGTAACTGATATCGTAATAATAATTGTCGCAGCCGATGATGGAGTCATGCCTCAAACCAAAGAAGCAATTGATCATGCTAAAGCAGCTAATGTACCAATTATTGTAGCGGTAAATAAGATTGATAAACCAGAAGCTCATCCAGAAAGAATTCGCCAAGAAATGAGTGAAGCTGGAATAACTCCTGAAAGTTGGGGTGGAGAACATCCATTTGTTGATATTTCGGCGGTAACTGGAGAAGGCATAGATTTACTTTTAGAAACAATTCAAACTATTAGTGAAGTTAATGAATTTAAAGCTAATCCGAATCGTTATGCTGTTGGTACTGTAATCGAAAGTCGTTTAGATAAAAATATTGGTGGAGTTGCCTCTTTACTTATTCAAAATGGTACCCTTCGTTTAGGAGATCCAATTGTTGTTGGAACTTGTAGTGGTAAGGTAAGAACCATGAAAAATGATTTAGGAGTTTCAATAGTTAGTGCTGGACCATCTACTCCTGTAGAAATTACAGGTTTATCAGATAATCCAAGTGCCGGAGATAAATTTATGGCTTTTGAAACAGAAAGCGAAGCTAAGTCTATTGCTCAAAAAAGGGCAGTAGCTGCTCGGGAACAAAAAATGACTCAAAAAAGTGTTTCTTTAGATGATTTATTCAGTAAAATTAGTGCAGGAGAAAAAGAAATTAATGTCGTATTAAAGGCTGATGTAAGAGGAAGCGAAGAAGCAGTTCGTAATGCTTTAGAAAAAATTGAAGTTGGATCAGTTCGAGTTAAAGTTATAAGAAGTGGCATTGGAACAATTACGGAAAGCGATGTTGTTCTTGCTCATGCTAGTGATGCTATTATAATTGGATTCAATGTTAGTCCTTCTAATATTACCAAAGAAGTTGCTAAAGAATACAATGTAGATATTCGTTTATATACAATTATTTATAAAGTTGTAGAAGAAATGGAATTAGCCATGAAAGGTATGTTAGACCCTGAATTTGAAGAAAAAGAACTTGGAGAAGCCGAAATTCGTAAAATATTTAAATTTTCTAAAGTTGGTAATATTGCAGGATCTTATGTTAATTCGGGAATAATCAAAAATGGTAGTCTTGCACGTGTCATTCGCGATGGTATTGTAATTTATGAAGGTAAAATAGCAAGTGTTCAAAGAGAAAAAGACGTGGTAAAAGAAGTTAAAAAAGGCTTCGAATGTGGTATTACGTTAGAAAATTTTAGTGATATTAAAGAAAATGATATTATTACTTCATATGAAATGGTTGAGGTGAAACGTTAGTGTCTAGCATTAAACAAAAAAGAATTGCTTCCGAAATGATGCGCGTTATTAGTAATATTTTGATGGAAGAGGCAAGAGACAATTTACTTAAAACTATTACAATAACTGGCTGCGATGTTGCCCCTGATTTATCAATTGCTAAAGTTTATTTTACAAGTATGAATGAAATGGAACATAAAGTCTTAGAAAAAGAAATGGAAGAAGCATCTGGCTACATCCGTACTTTAGTAGCTGAAAAAATGGATTTAAGAAATACCCCTAAACTAAAATTTATTTATGATGAATCTATTGCATATGGCGATAAAATAGAAAAAATTATTAAAGAAATTCATGAAGATGAATAGGTTAAATGGTGTAATTGTTATTAACAAACCAGCATATTATACAAGTAGAGATGTTGTTAATATATTAAACAAAAAATTAAATACCAAGAAAATTGGTCATACAGGAACTCTTGATCCATTAGCAACGGGAGTGCTTGTTGTTTGTATTGGCAAATATACTAAATTAGTGGACAAAATTACTGCTTATGATAAGGAATATATTGCAACTGTTAAACTTGGGATAGAAACAGATACCAAGGATATTACGGGGAAAATACTAAAAGAAAATGATAATATTAAAGTGGATAACAAGGTAGTTATAAACACTTTAAATTCTTTTATTGGCAAAAGTAAACAAACTGTTCCTAAATATTCGGCGGTTCATGTTAATGGCAAGAGATTATACGAATATGCCAGAAATGATGAAGAAGTTATATTACCTAAAAGAGATATTGAAATTTATGATATTGAACTTTTAAAGAATATACCAGGAGAAATAACTTTTCGAATAGTTGTATCAAAAGGCACTTATATACGCAGTTTTATCGATGATTTATGTACTAAATTAGGAGTGCTAGGAACTATGAGTAGTTTATTAAGAACTCGGCAAGGGGATTTTAAAATAGAAAATTCTAATTCTTTAGATGATATAGAGAATAATAAATATCAGTTATTAACAATAAAAGATTTATTTTCTTATAATTGTTATCAATTAAATGAAGAAGAGTTCAAAAAAGTAAAAAATGGTGTTCCCCTACGTTTAAATAAAGAAGATACTCATCTTTTTATGGAATATAATTCTCAAATTATTGCCATATACAAATTAGAAAATGGTGTTTACAAAGCAGATTTTATGTTATAAATTTGCTTTTTTCATACTTCTTGGTAAATATAAAGCAGGGGGGGGGGTAGTGTTATGCAATCAGATGAATTAAATAACTTAGTAGAGATTTTACAAAGAAGAATTTTTCAAGAAAACATCCAACTTTGTGAAAATGCTTTATATAAAAATGAAAGCTGGAAAGACAAAATATTACCTACAAAAGTTTATAATTCAGAAAAAATCAAAGAAAAATTATTAGCTAAAACTGATTTAAATCCTTTAGGAGAATACTTTAATCAAAAATGTATTTTTAGTGATTTAAATAATTTTTATTTATATTTAAAAGAAATTAGAAGAAAAAAAGTTACTGATTATATTAAATTTATAACATCAAGTCGTTTAGATCAAAATCTTATTAATTACATATATATTTTTTTAGAAACTCATACAGAAGAAGAAAATAAAAAAATGAAAGTTGCTTTATTAAAAAAAGTTAATGGCGAAGATCTAACTGATTATAATGATGATGCAATTGAGTATTTATTTACTGAAATTATAAATCAACTTAGTACTATTGAAAAAGAATTTCATCATCATTTTTAAATTTTTGTTCTATTTTTAAAATATTATGATACAATAGTTAAACCAAAGGAGAAAGTAAAATGGAAATATCATTAACAGAATTATATAATTTAGCAGCTATTATAAAAGATCGTATATTTACTATTTCTGGTAAAACAATAGAAATTGAAAGTATTGCCAAAGCAATTCAAAAAAGAGAAGATTTAAATCAATTTTTGGATGATTCAATAGATTTAGAAGAATATAACTTAAATAATTTTTTAAAAACATTAAAAAAAAGCCGTCAAAAAACAATTAGTGAATGGCAAATTCAATTCAGCGTATCACGTTTGAATAATCAATCTGTTTATTTAATAAAAAGTTTTTTGGCTACTCATACTAAGGAAGAAAATGAAAGTATGAGCATGTTTGTTAATCCCAGTATAAAAAATATATATGAGCAAGAATTAAGTAATCTTTATCAAATAGCTGAAAAGAATATAAAACAAAAAGAATATAGAAGATGAAAAAGATGAAAATTTGTTGCATTTTTCACATTTACATAATATAATTAATTGGAAGTTTATTCTTAGTTTGGAAATACCTCGATTTTCATACTCAGTTTAAACCAATTTATTTAATAAAGGAGGAAATTTAAAATGACTATTACAAAAGAAGAAAAAGCTGAAATTATTAAAGAGTTTGGCCGTGATAAAAATGATTGTGGTTCAACACCTGTTCAAATAGCAATATTAACTAAAAAGATTAATAGTTTAACTGAACATTTAAAAGTCCATATTCATGATTATCATTCAAAAAGAGGTCTTTTAATGATGGTAGGTAAAAGAAGAAAATTACTAGATTATTTGAAAAAGAATGATATAGTAGCATATAGAAATTTAATAGAAAAATTAAATATAAGAAAATAGGGCACTTGTTTTTTCAAGTGTCTTTTTTTTGTAATCGGAGGAATGTATATGAAAAAAGTCTATGAATTGGATTTTTTAGGAAGAAAATTAGTTGTTGAAACAAAAGAATTAGCTAAGCAAGCAAATGGATCGGTATTAATTCGATATGGAGATACAGTTATTTTATCAGTATGCGTTATGGGTAAAAATACAATTACGTCTGATTTCTTTCCTTTAACAGTTTTATATCAAGAAAAATTGTATTCTGTTGGTAAGATACCTGGTGGTTTTATTAAAAGAGAAGGTAGACCTACTGATGAAGCAACATTAGCAGCCAGAATTATTGATCGTCCTATTCGACCAATGTTTGATGAAAATTTACGAAATGAAATTCAAGTTATTAATACAGTTTTATCTGTTGATCAAGATAATTCCCCTGTTATGGCGGCATTATTTGGTTCTAGTTTGTGTTTAGGAATAAGTGATATACCTTTTGATGGGCCAGTATCCGGAGTAGTAGTTGGTAAAATCGGTAAGGAATTTATTATTAATCCTACTGTTGAGCAATTAGAAAAAAGTACTCTAAATTTAACTGTAGCTGGGACAAAAGATGCTATTTGTATGGTAGAAGCTGGAGCTCAAGAATTAAGTGAAAAAGATATGTTAGAAGCCATTATGTTTGGTCATGAACATATTAAAACTTTATGTGAATTTCAACAAAAAATTATTGATGAAATTGGTATAGAAAAGAAAGAACTAGCTGTAGCATCTATTCCTGAAGAATTAGAAGTGGCAGTTTCCGAATATGCTACCAAAGATATGCTAAAGGCTATTCAAATTAAAGATAAGTTAGCTAGTTATGAAAAAATAGAAGAAGTAAAAAATGCCACATTAGAAAATTTTGCTGAAATTTATGCTAATGATGAGAATATTGAACAAATTTTAAAAGATGTTAAAAAAGTCGTAGATAAAATTGAAAGCGATGAAGTTAGAAGATTAATTACAGATAAGAAAATAAGACCAGATGGCCGAAAGATGGATGAAATTCGCCATTTAGATGCTCAAATAGATTTACTTCCTCGACCTCATGGTAGTGCTTTGTTTACCAGAGGCGAAACCCAAGCTTTAGCTATTACAACATTGGGTGCGATTGGAGAACATCAAATTTTAGATGGCTTAGGAATAGAAGATGCTAAACGTTTTATGCTTCATTATAATTTCCCTCAATTTTCTGTGGGAGAAACTGGTAGATATGGTTCACCAGGTAGAAGAGAAATTGGTCATGGAGCTTTGGGAGAAAGAGCTTTAGCGCAAGTTATTCCAAGTGAAGAAGAATTTCCTTATACAATACGGGTAGTTAGTGAAATACTAGAAAGTAATGGCTCTAGTAGTCAAGCGACAATTTGTGCCGGATGTCTATCTTTAATGGCTGCCGGTGTACCAATTAAAAAACCAGTAGCAGGTATTGCTATGGGTCTAATAAGTAATGGCAAAAAATACACCATTTTAACCGATATTGCCGGACTTGAAGATCATATGGGAGATATGGATTTTAAAGTTGCAGGAACACGTGATGGAATTTGTGCTTTACAAATGGATATTAAAATCAAAGGTGTTACTAAGAACATTTTAAAAGAAGCTCTAGCTCAAGCTAAAAAAGCTCGTTTAGAAATTTTAGATGTTATGGAGGATTGTATTAAAGAACCTCGTAAAGAGTTATCTCCTTATGCCCCAAAGATTGAAACATTTACAATTGATCCTGAAAAGATTAAAGATGTTATTGGACGTGGCGGCGAAATGATTACTAAAATTATTTTAGAAGCTAGTCATGTTAATTCAGTTAATGATAAAGATGCTGTTAAAGTAGATTTAGAAGATGATGGTAGAGTAATTATTTATCATAACGATCCCGAAATTATTAAAACAACTAAAGATATGATTTTAGATGTGGTAAGAGAAGTAGTAGAAGGCGAAATATATACAGGTGTTGTAACAAAAGTTGAAGATTTTGGTTGTTTTGTAGAATTATGGCCTGGATGTGAAGGATTAGTACATGTTTCTCAATTAGATCATAAGCGTGTAGAAAAAGCAGGGGATATGTTTAAAGTTGGTGATATCATTACCGTTAAATCTTTAGGATATGATAATCGTGGTAGATTAAATTTATCTCGAAAAGAAGCCTTGCCTAAACCAAAGAAAAAGGATAAAGAATAAAGTATAAAAAAAAGAAGAAGTTTCATACTATAAATGAACTTCTTCTTTTTCTTTAGAAGAATTGGTGGTTATTTTTGGTTCCATATTGTTTAAAGCATATTCACATGCTTGGATGACAAATCTTGAAAAGTTGATTTCTGTTCCTTCTAGAGTTTTCTCAATTCTGTTTATTAATTCTACAGGGAATCGAATAGTTTTGTTATCTGTTTCTTTACGATCATTTTTTAAAATAAATGCCATTTTTAATCACCCAATCAAATTTTATACCATTATATCGTTAGAAAATATATTGCAATTTGTCTTGCAAAAGTAAATTGCAAATGATACAATTTAAATAGTAGAATAGGCGAAAGTAAGGAGATAAAAAAATGGAGTTAGAAAGATTTACTAAAAATAAAAAAAGAAAAACATTTGTAATTGGAGCCATAATAGGTATATGTGCAACTATTGGCGGAATCTTCTTATACAAGAGTTATGCTTATTATGAGTCAGAAAAAGAGTACAATGTAATAGAAGGAATAGTACCAGATTTTTCATATGATGTGAAGTTTGCGATAGAAGTAGATAATGTTAAACAAGATAATATCCCAACAACCCCAAAAGGTACAGGTAAAGATAAATACTACAAAGTAACAGCTACTTGTGATGAAGGAATAAAAGCCGAATGGGATTATAATGCTTGGAACTTGAGAGTAGAAAACATAAATAAAGGAACAAAATGTAAATTAGCATTTAATAGTGAATTAACAGAAGAAGATTATCAAGAATATATCGAAGCCGGAGTTGCATATAGAAGAAATACATATCGAGGAAAAGATATAACAAATAAATTAAAAGATGGAAGTTTATTTAGTGAAATAAGTAGTGGCAAATTTGACGATATATTTGTTGGAGATTATATAACAAGTTCAAGTGGCCAAAAAGATGTAAGTAGCAAAACAGTAGTATGGTTAATAGCTGATTTAGATAATTATTTCTATACAGGGAATCCAGTTTTAAACAAACATCATGCCACGATAATACCTGCAATACCATTAATGAATGCCACAATGAATTCCACGAATACAACTATAGGTGGATATGCTGGAAGTGCAATGGTAGGATATGAAGTAGGATCCGATGAAATAGCTACAACTACTAAGAATGGTGGAACATTAGATACAGTATTAACTACATATATAGAACCGGATTTTGGAAACAATAATCCTAGTAAAGATAATATGGATCATATTATACCATATAATAATTTATTAACAAATAAAGTGGATAAAACAAGAATAAATCGAGAGGGAATTACCAATGGAGCAAGTAGCAATTGGGCATGGTATAGTAGTAGAAAACTAGATTTAATGAGTGAAATAAATGTGTATGGTTCGACAGTACAATCTTCTTCATTGTATGATACTGGAATAGATAATCGTCAATATGCCATATTTAAATTAAAACATAAATTCATGGATAGCTATGGGACTTATGTATTTCAAAATTGGTTAAAGGATGTAGTTAGTTCATCTCAATTTGCTGGTGTCGGTGGCGATGGCTCTTCTCGTAACTTCAGTGCGACCTTCTCAACTGGCGTTCGCCCAAGATTTTTAATTGGATAAAGTAACAAAAAAATGTTACTTTTTTTATGATTGAAAATGGTTGTTAAATGAACTATAATAAAGTTAATAATAGAGGAGGAAGAATATGAGGAAAGCAAAAAATAACCTCCCAACCAGACTAGCTCTGGGGGGGGGTATATTAAGTAAGAAAGAAGACCTAGAGTTAGAAAAG
>CANRLP010000019.1 GCA_947631515.1 uncultured Bacilli bacterium | reverse complement strand
TAGTAAACATCTCCTAAAGTATCACTAATTCTTCTCATCGTTTCTAAAATACATTCTTTTTTTCTTATCGGACTTTCTGGATCAAAAAATTGCGTGTAAATACGGTCTAGTTTATTAAAGTCAATTATTTTTTTAAATAAATAGATATTTTCATGTAAAAATACGCTAGTGTTTTCTTTGTATTTATTGATTATTTTGGTAGCTTCTGCAACCGAAAAACCATAGGTTTTTAATTCAATAATTAAATCATCACTGGAAGAATGAGCGATTATAGAATTATAAATAGTATTGGCTCTTTTTTCGGTCATACTAGGTACTAAGTATAAATTATTAACGTTTTCTTTGATTAAATCAATGGCATTTTCTCCTAAATATGTGACAATATTTCGAGCAGTTTTTTCGCCACATCCTTTTATTAAGGGACTTGCTAAAAACTCAATTATAGCATCTTTACCAGTTGGTTTTTCTTTATCATAATGAGTAAATTTATATTGAAAACCAAAACGTTCATGTTTTAAATATTCGCCATATAAAACATAAGTTTCTTCTTCGTTAGGATCTAAAATAGTTCCGGTAATAGTAATAGTTTTATTAATAAAATCTTTCATGAATTCTTCATTAGTTTCTTTAACTCGAAAAGTTCCGACAAAAAAACCATTATCATTTTTATATATTATTGCGCGAATTTTTCCTTTAATATAATTCATGATTTTTCACTTCCTAAAATATTTTAGCATGAAAAAAAAGTAATCACAAATTTTACTTTTTTTAATTTAGATAACCAAGTATATATAATTCATATGAAAATAAGTCATACATCTTATCAATTTCTTTTAAATTTTTACTAATTTTCAAATTGTGTAGTTCTTGCCACATAGAATATAAACGCCGATACGTTTGAAGCATATTATTTCTTTCTTCGCCACTTGTACTTATAAGGCGATTGTAATAATTATTTAAAGAAGTAATAATATATTGATCTAATTTTAAATAATCTCGATTACCAAATTTAGTAATTTCTTTTAAATCATTATCTCTTATAATCGGTTTTATAAATTGTTCATTATGAATTAGATCAAAATTACAGGTAATTTTACCAATTGCATTATTATCTTCATCTACATAATATTTTTTAAAAGAAGATGCATCAAACATTAGTCTTCACCCTACTTATAATTATACTCTTTTATTATTTATTTGTAAATTTTTTCTAATTATGCAACCACTAACATTAAAAATTCTTTGAGAGCTAAATCTTTATCTAACTTGCCACTTTTAATTTGATAATCATATTGCGCTAATGTCTTAAGATAAAAAGCCATATTAGATAGATCATATAAATTGGCTGATTTTAATAATTTATCAACTTGCCAATCTCTTAATTCTAATTCTTGACATATTTGATTTTTACGATAACCATTACTATATAAAAAAGTAGCGCTATACATTAAACGATATTCTCTTGCTAAAAGCATTAATAAGGAAATAGCATCAACTTTTAAAGCCGTTAAATCAGCAAGTATCTTAACAGCCGTAGAAATTTTTTTGGTTACTACAGCTTCTACAAATTTAAAATTATTATCTTCCATATTTTGGGATACAATAGCAAAAACATCCGATTCTTTTATTTCTTCTGGCTTACCATAATACAAAAATAATTTATTTAATTCATTATAAATTAAATCATAATGATTTTGACAAGCATTTAAAATATATTGTAATATTTCCTTTGATATTTTAAATTTATTACTTTTGACATATTCTAAAGCTTTATCCAAAATAGCATCATTAGATAAATTATCTAAAGCTATTATTTTAAATTTTTCTTTAAAAATTTTCGTAATTTTTTTTCGGAAATCTATTTTATTATAAGTACAAAAGATAATTGTTGATTCTTGAATAGGATGATCTATATAATTTAATAGCAAATTAATTTCATTTTCTTTTTCCTTACCTGATCCAAAAAAATCAGCATTTTTGACTATAATATATTTTTTTTCAGCAAACAAAGAAACATAAGAAGCTTCAGTTATTACATCAGCTAATGATAAAATAGCTAAATCCATTGTAATAACATTGCTATCATTGGGGATGATTTTCTTAATTTCATCAGCTATTAATTGATAACTTTCTCCATAAATCAAATACATTATTAGTCACCTTTTTTATTATAACATGAATCATCTAAAAAGAAAGAGCTTTAAACTCTTTCATCTATCTAAACACTAATTAGTGTAATATATTTTATGATAAAGTTTAAAATATGTTTTAGATTAAGGACTATAATTTTTAATTTTATAACCATTTTTCGTTAAAATAATTTCTATACTTCCATCTATATCAGTTCGCAGTATTTTCGAATTTTTTAATGTATTTAAAACACTATTTTTGGGGTGATTATATCTATTATTTTTCCCGACACTAATTAAACTATATCGTGGATTAATTGCATTAATAAAATCTTCACTACTACTTGTATCGGAGCCATGATGCCCAACCTTTAGAAAATCAATTTCTTTTAAATTATATTTAGTCAAAAGATCTTTTTCTTTGGCTATACCAGCATCCCCCATAAACAAAAACTTATAATTTAGATAATTTAAAAATAAAACATTAGAATTATCATTTTCATTATCATAAATTTTTGTATTTAAAAAATATAATTTAGTATTCATAAAACCTAATTGTTCTATATTTTGATAATATTTAATATTTTTTTCATCTAATAACTTTATTAATTGTCTTTCTAAATCATTTAATTCATTATTATTAAATATAACTTCTTTTACTAAAAAATTATTAACCAAATTAATAGCATTGCCCATATGATCATAATCTCCGTGGGTAATTATTAAATAATCAATATGACGAATTCTTTTACTTTTTAAAAAAGTAATAATATTATCCGTAATATTAAATTCATGCTTAACCTTCTGCCAAGATTCTTTAGGAAAACTAATCTTACCACCTGTATCAATTAAAAATACTTTTTCATTTTTAGGTGCCGTAATTAAAGCACAATCCCCTTGACCCACATCCAAATAAGTAATAGAAGAATTATTTAACCATAAATTTTTATTATATAAAAATAAACAGTAAACAATCATAAGACTTACCCATTTTTTATTTTTAATTTTAATAATAAAACACAGTAAAAAATAATAAATTATTATTTCTAATAAGTTAACTTTACCAACAATTAGAAAAAAAGAAAAATTATTTAATAAAGAATTTATATTTTCTAATATATTTATTACTATATTAAAAATTGGATAAACAAAGCCAAAACAAAAAGTTAAAATAGTTAAAGGAAAAACTATAGTACTTACAAATGGGACTAAAATTATATTATTAATAATAGCTAAAAGATTGATTTCATAATTAGAACTAATTGTTATGGGAGCACTATATAAAAACGTAATAGTACTAATTAAAAATAATTGATATATTTTGGGCTTAGTTTGCAAAATATTATTAGCATATAATAAAGAGAAAGTTACAATAAATGAATATAAAAACCCTAAATCATATATATAAAAAGGATCATAAAAAAGTAATAAGGAGGCAATTAAAAATAGAATTTTTATTTTGGAAATATTAAAATTAAACTTTGAATTTAAATCTAAAGATAACATTAACAAAATAGCCCGAATAAAAGACACAGGAAAAGATGCTAATATTAAATAGAAAATTAAAAAACTATAAATAAAAATTTTTTTTAAGCGCCATTTCTTTAAAATTTTATTTAAAAATACCACGAAAAAAGATAAGTGCATCCCCGATAAAGCAAATAAGTGACTTACACCATTTTCTTGAATTTTTTCTTGTACATCATAAGTCATTAAGCTTTTATCCCCTAAAACGAAAGCTTTAATATATGCATTATCACTAAGATTTTGAATTCGTTTATTTACTAACTTTTTTACTCTATTAGTTAAATTTAAATTGCATGATTGAATATTCATTTTTTCAATCCCAAAAGATAAATAAATTTTTTGATGTTCTAAATACTTTTTATAATCAAAAGTATTAGGAATAGTCTGATTACTTAATTCATTTTTCTTTCCCGTTATTTGAATAATACATCCAACTTCTAAATCTGATGCTAATTGTTGTTTTTCTTCTAAACTGGAAAAATAATAAGTAGCTACAAATGTTTCTCTTTCTTTTAAATATAAAGATAGTTTACCACCATCTATTTTATAAGAAATAATTTGAGCTTCTAGATATGAAATATTGTCAGGAAATTTAGACTTATAATTTACAACTTGGGTTTTAACAAAAATAAAGATACTTAATAGTCCTAATAAAATTAAATAAAAATAATTAGACTGTAATAAAATCTTTAATTTTTTCAAATAAAGAATCCCCAATTCCACTAACGTTTTTTAAATCTTCAATGACATTAAATTTTTGGGTAGCTCGATAAGCAATAATTTTTTCAGCCGTCTTTTCCCCAATACCTGATAAAGTCATTAATTCTTCCTTAGAAGCTGTGTTAATAGATATTTTGGTATTTGAAGAATCTTGACTATTATTTGAACTAGATGAACTAGAATTATTATCAATTAGATAATCTGATTCTGTTTGATTAGCAAAACCAGTACTTACAGCATTATTATTTACTGTTGACTCACTAGTTTCAGTTTTTGTTTCTGTACTTGACGAATCAGTATTTATACAAGTAGTAACTTTTTTTAATTCAGCTTTTGAAGAAATAATAATCATTGATTCATCAACTATTTTCTTACTTAAATTAATATTCTCGGTAGATCCTCCACTTTTTACTCCACCTGCTAAATTTATAATATCATTAACAATTGCTCCTTCTTCTACCTCATAAACTCCTGGTTTTTTAACATAGCCTTTAATATCAACATGTAATTTCTTTTTTTCTTCTTCAGTTAATTCATCAATCGAATCAGTTGGAGATATTTCTTCATCAGTTGCCATCGTAATTGCAGAATCTTCCTCTAAAATTTGCTTACTTCTACTTTTTAGAAAATAGACGCAAGTTAAAACATTTCCTATCAATAAAAGAGCGATAATCCCATAAAGAATATAAGCATTAGTAAGATATTTTTTTAGCAATTCCATATTTTTTCACCTCCTACTATATATGTACAAGGTAAATTTGTTTTTTCCTTTAAAAAAAAGAAGATATTTTCTATCTTCTAAATTTTTTCCATAGCTTTCTTGAATCTACTTTCATAATTTTCATAAGAAACTCGCTCTACTATAAATAACATTAAAATTAAATTAATAGTAAAACTTCCGCCATAAGTTAAGAAAGGTATTGGTACTCCCGTTAAAGGAATTAAAGCTAAAACTCCCATCAAATTAACAATTAAATGTAAAAATATCAAAGCAAATGTTCCATAACATAAAATCATATTGCGAATATTTCCTTTGGCTTCTTTACCAATCTTTAAAATTCGATATAAAATAAATATATATCCTATTAAAACTAAAATTCCTACTACGGCCCCTAACTCTTCAACTAAAATAGGAAAAATAAAATCTGTATGAGCTTCTGGCAAATATAAATACTTTTGAGTCGAATTGCCAAGCCCTACTCCAAATAATCCGCCATTATGAATAGCAATAAAACCATTACAAACTTGGTAACCAGTATCTTCCGTATATCTTGAGCAAGGATTTTGAAATTGTAAACGTGATAATTGCCGCGAATTTAAAAAATCTTTACCACTATATAATAAAGCAACTACTAAAACTATAACGGCAATTCCTAAAGTTTTAAATAATTTTAATTGATTTTGTTTATCGATTGGTAAAATAAGAAAAATTAAAAAAGCAATTCCAGCGATAATTAAAGCTCCTCCTAAATCTGGTTGCATCGCTACTAATATAAATATAATTCCTGCCACAGCTAAAGGTATTAAATTATAATAAGGACTTTTATTGGATTTTTTCAAACTTCTATTATAAAACACAGCCATATAAATAATTAATACCGATTTAGCAAATTCAGCGGGTTGCAAACTAAAAAAACCAATACGATACCAACTTTGAGCATTATTAGAAATTACTCCATAAAAGAAAAGACCTACTAAAGCCGCAAAAATACCAACAACTAAAAATGGCGTAAAAATTTTATATTTTGATGTCGGTATGGGTAGGATTAGATATATTCCTATAAAAAATGAGATTAAAACAAAAATTAACTGACGAATAAAAAAGTAAGAAGAGGATTGATTATATCTTAAAACCGCAGAAACACTAGAAGCACTTAAAATCATTATTAAACCTAAGATACAGTATAAAATCATCATAAATAGTAAAGATTTATCACAATGTTTTAGGACTTTTTTCATTCTCTTCACCTATTATAATCATATCATAATTTTTTTAATAATCTTAAAAAAAATACGTTATAGTGTAAAAAACATATTTTTTAGGTAATTAAAAGTAGCAATTTTTTAACAGTTTAATAAACTATATTAGATACATGAAGGAGGTATAATATATGTATTATTACGGAAATAACGGCTACTATAACTCAGGTTTTAGTGGTGGATACAATGCCGCTCCTTGTTGTGGAAATACCGGATATGCTGGATACACTTCAGGATACGGTTTAGGTGCTGCTATATGGATTGTCCTATTCATTCTTTTAGTCATCATCATCGGTGCAGGATGGAATTGGGGCAACAATTATAACAACTAGGAAGTTTAAGCTTCCTTTTTTTTTGATTTTATGATAAATTAATTGTCGAGAGAAAGGGATTTTTATGAATTTACCTGATTTAGTAATTTTAGATGAAAAAGACAAACGTTTACGCCAAATTAGTAAAGAAGTAACTTTTCCGCTATCGAAAGAAGATAAAAAAACAATTCAAGATATGCTTGATTATTTGAAAATTAGTCAAATTGAAGATTTACGGAAAAAATATGATTTAAGAGCTGGTATGGGTCTTGCTTACATTCAACTAGGAATTGCTAAACGTATTTTTGTCGTTGTAGATGAGGTTGAAGATCAAAAATTTAAAAATTATGTTATTATTAATCCTAAAATAATAAGTAATAGTGAAGAATTAATATATGTTGGTGAAGGTGAAGGTTGCTTAAGTATTAATCGAGATGTTGAAGGTATTGTACCTAGATATGCTCGTATTACAGTTGAAGCTCAAGATATTGATGGAAATTCCTATACTATTCGGGTTCGCGAAGATTTAGCTATAGCTTTTCAACATGAAATAGATCACTTAAACGGTATTTTATTTATTGATAAAATTGATCCTAAAGATCCTTATAAAAATCAAGAAAATATGCGTGAAATATAAAAACTGTCTTTTAAGCAGTTTTTTTATTGTAATAACGAATAATTTCTCCTTGATATTCAATCTTCTAATTAAATATTTTCTAATTTAACACTAACGATTTTACTAACTCCGGATTCTTGCATCGTAATACCATATAAAGTATCTGCATATTCCATTGTTCTTTTTTTGTGAGTTATTAAAATAAATTGACTATTTTGTTTTTGTTCTTGTAAGTATTTACCGAAAGCATCAACGTTTGCTTCATCTAAAGCGGCTTCTACTTCATCTAAAATACAAAAAGGTACAGTTTTAACATTTAAAATTGCAAATAATAAAGCAATAGCAGTTAATGTTTTCTCTCCTCCACTTAAAAGACCAATCGAATTTAATTTTTTACCAGGTGGTTCAGCAATAATTTCTACACCTGTTTCCAAAATATTTTCAGGATCGGTAAGTTTTAATAAACCATTACCACCTTTAAATAATTTTTTGAAAACAACTTTAAATTCTTCATTAATTTTTTGAAAAGTTGTACTAAATTTATCAATCATAATGCCATCCATTTCGGCAATGACATCGGTTAAATTTTGACTAGCTTTTTCCAAATCTTCTTTTTGACTTACTAAAAAATTGTAACGAGTGCTTACTTTTTCATATTCTTCAATGGCAAATACATTAACTTCTCCTAAACGAGCAATAGCATTTTTTAAATCTTTAACCATTTTCTTAGCTACTTCACTATCTTCTTCTAAAATATATTCTAATTTAGCTTTTTCGTAAGTTAAATTATAAGTTTCATTTAGCTCTTGTAAATAATTATCTAATTGAATATCTAATTTGCCCAATGTAACTTCTTTATTTTTTAATTCATTTTGTAATTTATTATAATTAGAATTTTTATCACGATAAGTATGTTCTAACTCTTCAATTTGACTTTGTAATTCGCTTTTGTCATTTTTCATTTGCTCTAAATTGGTTTCTAAAATGTTTTTAGATTTTTCGGCTTCATTTACTTCATTTAATAAAGTCATTAACTTTTCATCAACACTACCATCTTTTAAAGTAGTAAGACCTTCTAATTCTTTATTTAGTTCTAATTGCTTTTGCTTTTTTTCTTGAATAGCATTATTTTTTTCCTTTAATTGTTCTCTTAATTTAATTTGTTTTAAATGAATTGCTTCTTCTTGTTCTTTTAATATATCCGTATTTTTCATAAAATCATTTAATTCTTTTTGTAAATTTTCTTGAATTTGTTCTAACTTAATAATCTCACTTTTAACATGTTCTAACTCAGCTTTGTCTTTTATAATGCTATTACTACTTTTATTAGTACCACCTGTTAAGGAACCTCCAGTATGTAAAATTTCGCCATCTAAGCTAACTATTTTATACTTAAATTCCATTATTCTTCCTATACGATTTAAAGAATCTATATTATCAACTACTAATACATTTCCTAATTGATTTTTGATGACATTAGCATATTTTTCATTATACTTGACTAAATCTTTAGCTAATCCAATATAACCATTCATTTCTTCCAAACGAATAAGATCATTTTTAGGAATAAACTTTTCTTTAATAATATTTAAAGGGAAAAAAGTAGCTCTACCTAATTTATTATCTTTTAAATATTGAATACAATTTTTAGCAGCTTCTTGGTCATCAACTACTAAAAAGTTAGCACTAGCTCCCAAAGCAATATCAATTGCTGTCATATATTCAGGAGGAATATCGATTAGTTTGCCAATAGTACCATGCACATTTTTTAAGCGCTCATTCATTAAAATACTTTTAACGGGCATTGGCAATTTACTATCATTTAAAATAGCACTTTCTAGTATTTCTTCTTTACTTTTTAAGTTATATAAACTTCGCACATTTTCTTGATATTTATTATTAATAGTATTTTGTTTTAATTTAGCATAGCAAGCATTTTCATCAATTTCGCGTAATTCTGCTTCAATTTTTTCTAATTGGTCATTAATAATATTAATTTCTGCTTCTAATCCTGAAATATTTTTATCTATATTTAAAATTTCTTCTTTTAAAGAAATAATGTTATCATCCATATTAATAGCATTTTGATCAAATTTTTTTCTTTCATTATACATAAGTTTTTCGTTTTGTAAATTAATAAAATGACTTGTAATGTCTAATAATTTATTATTTAAATCGTTAATAGCTTCATCTAACTTCATATTTTTTAATCTTAACATTTCTAATTTAGAAGCTTCTTCGCTTGATGAGGTATCTAAATTAACTAGTTTTTCATTTGCTTGATCAATTTCACTTTTTAAATGAGCATATTCTTCATGAATTTGACTTATATCATATGTTATTGAAGCTATTTCAATGTTCTTTAATTGGTCTTTTAAATCCAAATACTTTTGAGCATTCTCACTTTGTTCTTTTAAAGGAGCAAGATTAGTTTGGAGTTCCTCAATTATTAAAGAGATTTTGTCCATATTATCTTTTGTTTTTTCTAGTTTTTTTAAGCTTTCTTCTTTACGTTTTTTATATTTTAATACACAAGCAGCTTCTTCGAATATAACTCTTCTTTCCAAAGGCTTACTATTGACAATAGATTCAATACTACCTTGGCTGATTATGTTAATTGATTCACTACCAGCTCCACTATCTAAAAATAAATCAGTTATATCTTTTAAACGAACTCGGGAATTATTTATAAAATATTCTCCTTCGCCATTATGATAAAGAATTCTTTTAACTTCTATTTCTTCTAATTCACTATTTAAATAATGATCACGATTGTCAAAGATTAGGGATACTTCAGCCCGATTTGCTCCATTTCGAGTCTTAGAACCAGCAAAAATAATATCACTCATTGCGTTAGTTCCTCTTAAAGATTTAACAGATTGTTCTCCCATAACCCAACGAACAGCATCGACAATATTACTTTTGCCACTTCCATTAGGTCCGACAACACAAGTAATATTGTTTTCTAAAAGAATGTGAGTTTTATCGGCAAAAGATTTAAATCCATTCGCTTTAATTGCTTTTAAATACATCGCCTACACTCCTTTACCAGCACTTTTTTGATAAGCATCTTTAGCGGCATTTTGTTCAGCTTCTTTTTTACTATGACCACTACCTCGACCATATATTATATCATCAATACGAACTTCAATTGTAAACTCTTTATTGTGAGCAGGACCTGTTTCGTTTATTAATATATATTCTAAGCTTTTTCGATCAGTTTGAACCATTTCTTGGAGAAGTGATTTATAATCATGGATAAATTGAACATTTTTTTCAATGTAAGGAATAATTAAATCTAAGATGAATTTTTTAACCACATCTAAGCCACATTCTAAATAAATAACAGCTAAAACACTTTCAAAAACATCAGCTATAATAGTTTCATTGATATTACTCTCTTGACCATGACCGACTAAAATAAATTTCGGTAAATCGATATCTTGCGCATAATGATATAGAGCTTCTTCACAAACATAGCTAGCTCTAATTTTACTCATACTTCCTTCATTGTATTTAGTATTTAAAAAGAAATATTCACTTGTTATTAATTCTAAGACTGCATCTCCTAAAAATTCTAAACGCTCATAATTTTCTACATGATGTTCATTGGAATAAGAACTGTGAGTTAAAGCTATTTTTAAAAGGCTTTCATTTTTAATAAATATTCCATATTCTTTTAATTTTTCTAGCATCATTATCACCTGTACTTTAAGTATTATAACATGAGTTCTTTAATTTGTGTAAATAAACAAAAAAGCAAATTAATCCAGAAAAAAAATAATTCAAGGATAAAACTTATTTTACAAGAATATAAAAATATAGTAAAATAATCATGGTGGTTATTATGAAAAAAATATTTATTTTTCTAATAAGATGCTACCAAGTAATTCCTTTTGCATCTCATAAATTATGCCGCTTTACACCAACTTGTAGTGAATACATGATTGAAGCAATTAATAATTTTGGCGTTAAAAAAGGAATATTATTAGGAATAAAGAGGTTAAAAAAGTGTCATCCTCATGGAGAATTTGGTTATGATCCAGTTCCAATGAAAGGAAAAGAAAAATGAAAAAATTAGCAAAAATTATTTTACTAGGAATTATTATGTTTAACATTACTGCTTGTGATTCAAAAAATACCGATGGACTACATATTATAACTACTGTCTACCCTATTAATTATATTTTAGAAGAAATATATAGTACGGAAAATTTAAATAGTATTTATCCTGAGGGAACAGATATTAACAATTATACTTTAACTAATAAGCAATTAAAAGAATATAGTAAAAATGATATTTTTATATATAATGGTTTATCACATGAATTAGATATAGCTAAAAATTTAATTAATGAAAATCGCAAATTAAAAGTTATTGATGTTACTTATGGTTTAAAATTCAATAATGGGATGGAAGAATTATGGTTGTCTCCTAACTATTACTTAATGCTTGCAACAACGATTAAAAATAATTTAGAAGAATTTACAAATAGTAAATATACTAATGAGGAAATAGAAAGAAAATATAAAACCTTAGAGGAAACTTTATCAGTTATGGATGCTGAATTAAGAAAAGTTGCTAGTAGTGCCAATGATTCTAAAAAAGGAACTATTGTTGCTTCTAGCAATATGTTTAAATATTTAGATAATTATGGATTCCATGTTATATCATTAGAAGATGAAGAAAATTTAACAAATATCAATTTGAATAATATTAAAACTAACTTCAAAAATGGTAATTACACAACTATTTTTATCAAAGATACTGAAGAAAAATCTGATATTATTAAAACTTTAGAAAAAGATTATAACGCTAAAATAGTAACTGTTAATACTATGACTACCTTAAGTGAAGACAATAAAGATAATGGTGAAAACTATTTAACAATTATGAATGATTATTTAGAAGAAATTAAAAATGCTACATTAGGAGAATAATTTCTTTTTTTT
>CANRLP010000018.1 GCA_947631515.1 uncultured Bacilli bacterium | reverse complement strand
TAGTCTGGTTGGGAGGTTATTTTTTATTTTCTTCATATAAATCCTCCTCTATTATTAATCTAATTATAATTCATTTAACAACCATTTTCAATCAAAAAAAAATTGATAAAATATCTATCAATTTTCTATATAGCTCTTCATCTTTTCTAAACCTTTTTTTTCATATCTTGAAATCATAACTTGAGTCTTATGCAATTTTCTTGCTACTTCACTTTGAGTTAAATCTTCAAAATAACGATAATGTAATATTTTCTTTTCATCTTCATTTAAAGAATCTAAGCCATCATAAATAGTTAATTTTTCTTCTAAAGAAATACTTTCTTGTTCAGGAATAGTTTCATACATGCTTCGATCATTTTCTTCATTTTTATCCATACTAACAAGCATTGTAGTAGCATAAGATACAATCTGATTTACTTCTTGAATATCTTTTTCTATAAAAAGCGCTACTTCGTCATAAGTAGGTATACGATGCCAATCTTGTGCTAATTGATACCTAGCTTGTTCAATCTTTTTATATTCACTTAATATCTCTTTAGTTATTTTAATTGGATGGTTTTGTTTGTTAACATAAGTATACATAGCTCCATAAATATAGGGATAAACATAAGTTGAAAATTTAGTTGTTCCATCTTTACGATAATTTTTATAAGCTTGAGTAATAACTTTGGCTCCTTCTTGAAACAAATCATCAATGTCTACATTATAAAATTTGCGGGCAATTTTGTATATTAAAGGAGTATACATTTTAACTAATTCTTCTGTTTTAAAAGTATCCATAAATCCTCCTAAACATGAATTAATTCTAATGCAGCAAGTTCATTAGTTGTTTCTTTTATTCTTAATTTTCGAATTTCTTTATTAAATTCTTTTGGCACTTCGCATAAAAAAATTTTTCCTTTATTAGCTTTAATAGCACATTTAGTATTAAGTAAAGCATCTAATCCTGAATCATCTATACTTGTAAGTTCAAATAAATTATAAACAAGAAATTTAATTTTATGTTTTAATATTACTGGTACTAAATAATTATTTAACTTATATGATCCTTTCTTAGATAAACTTCCTCGAAGTCTGGCAAATAAAATACCTTTATTGTATTCTAAATCCATATGTAACATTTTCATCACCTTTGCTAAAGGCAATATAAAATAAAATTCAATTTTTTTAAATAGATTCGACAAATGATAGCAAAACTTATTAAAAAAAATAATAGTTCTAAACTATTACTTTGATTTAAAAACGAAAAATTTACTAAATATATAATTAGCTATTATGACTAAAATTTGAGATATTATTTTGCCAATAGTATCATTAATTGAACAGATTGTAACTAATAAAAACATTATTCCCATATCTAATATTAAAGTAAGTAATCTAGTTCCAAAAAAACTGATAATTTCTTGTAAATATTTGCTGGAATGACTTTTAAAGACGATAGTCCGATTGGTAACGTAAGCAAATAAAACTGATACAATCCAAGAAATAATATTAGCTATTTGTAACTGAATGGCATTATTTGAAGACAAAAAAGTATGGACACAAATATAATAAGTTACAATACTTATTAAAGTAGTTAAAACTCCAATTATTAAATAATTAATAATTTCTTGGTACTTATGATAAATATTTTTAATCTTATTCATGTTTCTTACCTTTATTCCTTTTAAATAATATATCTGTTTTTAATACTATAAATAGGAAGACAATCATTAAGCCAATATATATAAAAATAGCTAAATAGGTATCACCTAAAGTATAAAATATAGAAACTCCTGCAAATAATATATCAATAGTATAAATAATTAAAAGGGAGGTCCTTGTTGAAAATTGCATTTTTAAAAGTTGATGATGTAAGTGTTGTTTATCTGGACTGTTAAAGGGATTTTGACCTTTTAAAACTCTTCTTATTATGGAAAAAACAACATCGATTATTGGGGTTGCTAAAATAATAAGTGGAATTAAAAGCGAGGTAAAGGTAGCTGTTTTATAACCAAGTAAAGCTGTAACAGCTATTATAAAACCTAAAAGATTACTTCCTGTATCTCCTAAATATATTTCCGCAGGAGGAAAATTATACACTAAAAATCCTAATATAGATCCTAACATTATTAATGATAAAATGGTATCAAGACCATCTTGAGCATTCATTATAAAAGCAATAATAGAAATAGTTAAAAAATAAATTGCACTTACGCCCGAACATAATCCGTCTAAACCATCTGATAGATTTATAGCATTAATTATTGTGACAATTAAGATTATGGTAATTATATAATTCCAAGGAGATATAAATTGGATATTCATACCTAAAATACTTAAATAATCTAGAGTTATATTTCCATAAAAAACTATAATACCTGCGGCAATTATTTGAGCTATTAGTTGATATTTAGCTTTTAAAGGATTTATATCATCTACCAACCCCATTAGAACTAAAATAAAACTTCCCATTAAGATAGATAACATTTGCGTACTACTTTTAGCATATAACATGTATCCAAGTAAAAAAGATAAAAATATGGCTAAACCACCAAGTGTTGGCATAGGTATTTTATTTAATCTTCTAGCATTTGGATAATCCATTGCTTTTATGTGATAAGCAATTTTTTTCACAAAAGGAGTAGTAATCAAACTACAAAGAAATGTCACAAATACGATTATAAAAACATTATGTCCATTTACAAAATACATGAGAATTCACTCCTAAAATTATTATAACCTAATTTATTTATAAAATGAAGTAAAATAAAAAAATCAGTTTATTTATCTGATTCTTTTTTGACTTTTTTATTTTTTTTAGGTTCATCATCTAAAGTATCTATTTCAGATTTTCTTTTTTTTCGATTATTTTTACCTTTTTTACTCAATAAGTAAATGATAATAATTATTGCTAAAAATAAAGCACTACCAAAAGCAAAACAAATATAAATATAAGTTTTCATTTCTTTTTTTAATTCTTTTAATACTTTTATGTCAGAATCATCATAAATTTGAAAAGTATTTTCTTCAGTATCATAAGAATAATAATTATATTCTCCAGTATTAATATTCATTGCATATACAATAACAAATCTACTATTTTCACTTAATTTATATACTTCTACCTCAATATCATTAATTGAAAGATAGTCTTGAATAAAATCTTCATATGGTTTAGGAAAATTAGTTATGTATAAATTTAAATTATTTCCTGCAAATTCATGATAAATAGTATAGGTATTATTTTCTTCATCATATATTGCTAAAGAAATATTTCCTTCTAAAGATTTGACACCAACTAAGGTAAATTTAGTAATATCATTATAAAATGCTGGGATATCCATACCATTAATTTGAATAGTTTTTTCTTCATATGATTCAGGGATAGTTAAGTTTTTAGAATTTTTAACTAAAGTATAAGTTTGATTATCAATATGAACTTCTATAGGATTAGTGTCTTCGACATTAACGTTAATAGTATAAGTTTTTTTAGAACCATTTTCTGCGGTAACTGTAACGGGGAATACATTGGATCCTTCACTAACTTCAAATTCTCCTGTACCTTCTACGGAAGCATGAGATTCATTTTTCTTAGCTGAGATATTTATTTTATCTACTGTAGAAGGAACTGTAACTGAATATTCTAAAGTGTCTTTACTAAATGCTGGTGATAATTCGTACCCCTCTACACTTAAAGAAGATAATGTAGCATCTGTAGATTTTGGTCTTACTTCTGTAACAGTAACTCTTTTGCTTAGAGAAACGTTAGAATTTGTTCCATCTGCACTAGTGATATCTCCCGAAACAACAAAAGCGATAGCTCCTACTCCAGTTGCTTTACATGTTACACTCAATGATTTAGTAGTATTTTGACCATTACTTGTCGCATCGGCAAAACTTTGAGAACAACCACTAGTTGAGCCGGATGAATTAATTTTTATATTCCATGCTGCAGTATTTTTTAAGGTTACTGTAGCCGTTACTTTGCTACCAACTTCAACACTTGATGGAGCACTTATAGAAGCCGTTCCAGCTTGAACAGAAATAGGTATTAAACCCAAAAAAAGAAATAATTTGACTAACTTTTTTTTCATAAATTCACCCTTTTTAAACTTGTGATATAGTTTTTGTTCCTAATAAATGTTGTCTTAATTTTAATAAATCTGCTGAATTAATTGTAGAACCATTTACTAAAGCTCCTGCTTGAAAATAAGCATTTTTTAAAGTTGTAGTGCCTTGTAAATGTTGACGCATTTTTAACAAATCTGCTGAATTTATTTTACCATCACCAGTTAAATCTCCGTAAAGAACTACAGTATAAGTTTCACCATTATAAGAAATAGTTGAACCCGTACCAATTAAATCACTACTGGCATTTATTTGAATTGCCTCATTTTGAAATTTATTTTTTACTTCATTAACACTTTGTTCTATTGCAAAACCATTAATATAACTATTATTTATTTTATAACCAGCTGTGCTAACTAAATTAGCTAAATTTAATTGAACATAAGTAGTTACATCACTAGAACATTTGGTACAGTATCCGCCGCTCGCATAAACAAGTCCAGCTTTACTAGGATTACTAGCACTACTTACTGCTCCAATATTAAAGAAGTTATATAAACCAGAATATTCTATTCCTTCATATTCAAAAGCAGCACCATTAGTATTACTTCCTAATTTATTTCCAGATTCTTGTCTAGCTAAAGAAGCTAAATAAACTGCACTTACATTGGCCTCTTTTCCAGCTTCTACAAAAATACTAGCATAATTTTGATTATCTAATATAGATAAATCACTCATAAAAGTATTATTTAAAACACTTTGAACAATGCTTTCATTATAATTATCAGAATTTTCTAAACTTTCAAATTGTAAAATATAATTTTCAGTTAAAAAATTTCTAGGGTCTAAGTAATAAGCTACCGTAGCATCATTAGCTAAGTACCAACCAGGTTCAGTTTGAACTGATTTACCATTTTCTAATTCATAATATTGGCTACCACCATTAATTGAAGAAACTAATTTTTCGTTTAATACCGCTTCATTAAAAGAGGCATTAGTTTTCATAGCGGTAAATGTCCAATTAGGATATTTAGTATGCAAAGCTCTTAAAGCTTTTTTATAACTTTCCGGAAAACCTTGAGCATTTAACTTATCTTCAAAAGCTTGATCAGTAACGGCATCTTGTTTATCGACACTTGCTTTGTTACCTCCAGGTAAATCATAGTTATCAGCCATATCATTAAAAATTGGAATATTAAATGATAATGGTAGGCTGGCTAAACCATTTTTATTATAAGTCGACCAACTAGTTTTAGCTTCACTAGATGGAGCAGCTAAGTTAGCCATATATTGATGATTAAACATTTCATAATAAGAGTCAGGATTAACATTAAACTTTTTTAAATAACTAGTAAATTGCCCTTTAGCAATATAAGATTTAGCAATAAATTTAGCTCCACCGATAATAGCTTTTTTAGGAGAAGTCCAAGGACGATCATATTGATCAGTATTAGAAATATCAAAACTGATATAATTTGCACAAATATAACCAGTATAACTTTGATAACTAACTTTATACCATCCTTGATCACATTTACTAGTAGCCGGTTCTTTATTCATTGATAAAACATTAACAATTGTTCCTTCATCAACTTCAGTTAAAATATTACTAACTCCATTTTCTTTATCAGTGGTTGGTTTAGAACGCAAGCGAACATCATTAGTAGTAATCTTAGCTTGATAGGTTTCTTCTGCTAAAGTTTGGACAGGAAAAGAAAATATTGATGAAAACAAAATACTAGCAACAAGATTAGAAGCAATAAACTTATTAAAAATACATTTACTATTTGATTTCATCCTTTTCACTCTCCTTTGCTAAATTATTATATCATTTTTCGACATATATTTAAAGTAGTAAATAGGAATTTGTAAGGTAATTGTCAAGTAAATGATTATTGTATATAAACTAAAAAATATTATATAATGATAAAATAGAGGAAGGATATCAACTATGAAGATACTTTGGAAAAAAATTAAGCGGTCTAATAAAATTGCTTTAACAATATATTTGATTACTACTATTTTATTTATCATAAGTTATATTTTTTTTATTAAATCTTTGCTTTATTTAGTAGGAATTGAAACTATCATACGAGTAATTTTACTTTTGTTATTATTTATATGGTTTTTGGTATATTTTTTATTTGGTTTATCGACTTTGTTGGTGAAGCATTTTAAAAAATTTATCGTTTTGACTATAATTAATGTATTATTGGGATCTCTCATGATTTTTGCTTCTATTATTATTAATACTTTCTATAGTAAAATAGATATGTTATCAAGCCAAGAATATACGTTATATACTACTAATTTAATTGCTTTAACAGAAACCGAACTAACAACAAGTAGCAAAATAGGAATGATTAATAATAAACAAGATATTGAAGGTTATATTTTAGCTAATACTTTAAAGAATAAAGAAAACTTAGAACAAGATGTAATATACTATGATGATTATTATTCGATGCTAGATGCTTTATATAATAAAGAAGTAGCAGCTATTTTTGTATCAAGTAACTATGAAGTATTATTTAGTGGTGAAGAAGCTTATGCTAATATTGCTAGTGATACAAAAGTTTTGTATAAATATTCTGAAAAAATGAAAACTAAAACTATTACCAACACCAATAAAAAGTTAACTGAACCATTTACAATGCTTTTAATGGGTGTTGATTCAGAAATAGATGGTATGAACGCCAATGCCGCTTTTAACGGAGATACATTAATGTTAATTACTTTTAATCCTAAAACTTTAGCAGCAACAATTTTTAGTATTCCAAGAGATACTTATGTACCTATTGCTTGTAATAATAATCGTTATAATAAGATTAACTCAGCTGCTGCTTATGGAACGGAATGTGTTATTAATACAATTCAAAATATGGTTAATGTACCAATTGATTATTATGCTAAGATTAACTTTAACGGAGCAATTGATTTAGTTAATGCTTTAGATGGTATTGATGTCGAGGTTGAAGCCCCAAATTATAGTTATTACATATCAAAATATGGTGAAGGCGTTTTATGTGAAAGTGATGCCTTAAGAGATATGACTAATTTAGTATGTATGAATACTGGGATGCAACATTTAAATGGGGAACAAGCTCTTGCTTATGCTAGAAATCGTCATGGTTTTTTAGAAAGTGATTTAGCAAGAAATAGACATCAACAACAAATAATAGAAGCAATGGCTAAAAAAATGTTACAAAAAACCAGTTTTGCTGATTTTGAAAAAATATTAGATGCTATCGGTAAAAATATTTCCACTAATTTAACAACGAACCAATTACTATCCTTTTATCAAACTTTAAAAGATATGTTAATTAAAGGATTAAAGGGTAATGATTTTATTACTATTCAAAAAACTTACTTAGAAGTTTATAGTTTGCCAATAGTTATTGGAGGAATGAATGTATCGGCTTTAGGTTATTATGAAGATAGTTTAGCAGCTATAACTGAGGCTATGAATGTTAATCTAGAATTAAAAGAAGAAGAAATGATTAAAACTTTCTCTTATGATTACAATGAACAATATACAATGGCGGTAATTGGTAAAGGAATAACAAGTGGAAGTAAACTAACGACTGTACCAAACTTTATAGGTAATACTGTTTCTTTTGCAGAAGAATGGGGTCAAGCAAATGGGGTTACGATAAACAAAGAATTTACGGCTTGTGGTACTGGTACACCTGGTTTAATAAGTAATCAAAATGTATCAGCCGGAACACTTGCGAAAAGTATTACCAATTTAACAATTTATATAAGTGAATCTTGCCCTACTGCTAATAATGAAAATGATAATCAACCGAGCGATAATACTTCAAATAGTACGGAAGAAAATGAGCCAAGTGATATAACAGACATTATTCCAGGCCTTACAGATAGTTCAGTTCAAAATGAAAATCAAGATTCAAACACTTCGGATAATTCTCTTGAAGATTCAGAAAATACAGATGAATAAAATCTGTATTTTTTTATATATTTTCAGAAACCTAATAATTACATAAAGTTGCAATTTCTTTTGTTCGAAAATCTCAAGTTTTTAATCATTAACAAATTCTTTTAGCACTATTTAAGTTTATTTGTAAAACTTTATTAATTTTGGTAAGATATTAAAGAGGGATCATATGAAATCTTATACAAAGAAACAATTACAAAGATTAAGAATCGCTTTAATTTTAAATAGTGATAAAAGAAATCGTTATATTCTAAAAAAACAAATTTTTAAACATGTAGGAGATAACTTCTTTTTTCAACCCAGAATAATCCCCTCTGATCCAGAATTAATTTCATTTCATAATAATGTTATTGTAACGAGTAACGTAACTTTTGTAACTCATGATATTTTTCATTTAGGTTTAAATAATTTAAATAAAGGAGAATTCTTATATCAAAATGGTTGCATTGAAATTATGGACAATGTGTTTATTGGTTGTAATTCTACAATTTTGCCAAATATTCGAATTGGTCCTAATGTTATTATTGGAGCAGGAAGCGTCGTTACTCATGATGTCCCTGCTAATAGTGTTATCGCTGGTAATCCTGCCAAAGTAATTGGAACCTTCGATGATTATGTAGCTAAAAGAAAAAATATAAACTGTTTATATAACGAACAACAATTATGGGAAAAATTTTTAAAAGAAAAAAATAACGTTGCCAAATTATAACGTTATTTTTATTTTGAATTAAGACTTGCTCCACTTTGGGCATTTAAGGAATAATCTGCAAATTTTTTTTCTAAATAAAGAGGATACGCTGCTGCTCCAATCATCGCTGCATTATCGGTACAATATTTAAAATCAGGAATATTTAATAATATATCATACTTGTCTGCTAAGGTTTTAATTTCCTTACGAAGATACTGACTAGCAGATACTCCACCCGCAATAATTAATTGACGATATTTTTTGTGTTGAAGGGCTAATTCTACTTTACGAGTTACTTCATCAAAAGCCGTAGTTTGAAAACTACAAGCCAAATCTTCTTTATTTATTTCATGATTTCTTTGGCGTTCATTATGAACTAAATTGATAATACTACTTTTTAAACCACTAAAACTAAAATTTAAACTTTTATCATTTAAAGGTTTTGGTAACTTATAAGTTGGTTGTCCCAATTTGGCCAATCTTTCTACATTAGGACCTCCCGGATATTTTAAATCTAACACTCTAGCCACCTTATCAAATGCTTCACCAATAGCATCATCCATTGTACTTCCTAAAACATTAAAATCATAGTCTTTATTCATTTCAATTAAATCGGTATGTCCTCCACTAACAACTAAGGCAAGTAAAGGAAATTGAAGCTCATTATCAATATTATTAGCATAAATATGACCAATAGTATGATTGACAGCAATTAAAGGTTTGTTATATACAAAAGCAATTGTTTTAGCAAATTCCACTCCAACTAGTAAACTACCTAATAAACCAGGAGCATAAGTCACTGCTATTGCATCAATTTGAGCCATTTTAATTTTACTTTTTTTCATTGTTTCTTCGAATACCAATGTAATATTTTCAGTATGCATACGAGAAGCAATTTCTGGAACAACTCCACCATAATTAGCATGAGTATCCATTTGGGTCAAAACAGTAAAAGATTCCACATGATGACCATTTTTAACAATAGCCATACTTGTTTCATCACAAGAAGTTTCAATTGCTAATATATAAACATCTTTCATTATTTAATCACTCTTCCCATCAAATAGGCATCTTCGCCATTACTATAATATTTTTTTCGAACATTAATAACTTCAAAACCAAATTTAGAATATAAATTAATGGCTGGCAAATTGCTTTTTCGAACCTCTAACGTTATAGATTTAATTGTAGAAGGCATATCACTAATCATATAGTCAATCAAACAACTAGCAATACGTTGATGTCTATTTTCTTTACTAACTATGATATTTAATATATCGATAGTTTCTTCTAAAATAGTATACATTATAAAACCGACTATTTTATCTTTAAGTAAATAAACTAAAATTTTAGTATATGGATCTTTTTTTATTTGAATTAAATCATTTGTTTGAGAAAATGAATTCGTTATTTCATTACCCAAGTCATATATACTTTCAAAATCTGTTTCTAAAAACTCGCGAATCATTTTTCTACCTCAATTTTTTTAACATATAATGGTTTAACACTATGAGGATTTTGGTTTTCTAACGCTTCTAATGATTTTTTTATTTTTTCATAATCTAAAGCTATATTTTCAACGAAATTTTGCTTGTTTGTTAAACTTTCATATTCCTTATTTTTTAAATATTGATAATCTTCAATTAAGTTATTATTTTTATCAAATTTCCCTAAGAATACTCCATTTTTTTCTCGTTCGACAATGGTTACTTCTTCATGGTCAATAGAAACAGCTTTTATAAATAAACTAGAAACAGTTTTAATTGGGACATTCAAAGTATAAGCTAACGTTTTAGCAATAGTCACACCTATACGAACTCCGGTAAAAGAGCCTGGACCATTTACTACCACTATTTGATTTAAATCTTCCGCTTTTAAATTATGTTGTTCTAAAGTTTTAATTAATAAAGGCATTGTTGAAATACTATGATCATAACTTGTATTTTGCTCTTGTTTGATTAATATTTGATCATTATTATATAGCACAATAATAATTTTATTACTATGAGTATCCAAGTATAATGTATACATCTTATCTATCCTTCCCTGAATTCAAATAAAAAAACTCTTGATTGAGTTTTATTATAACACACTATCACACAAATCTTCATAAATTTTTCCATGAGGTTCAAAGACAAGTACTCTAGTGTTTTCATCAATTACTTTAAATTTAATTACTAATCTTTCTTCAGGTAAGCAATCTATTATTAAATCAGACCATTCAACAATTGATACTCCACCTTTATCAAAATATTCTTCAAAACCGACATTTTCACAAGATCCTTCTAAACGATAAACATCCATGTGATATAAAGGTAATTCCCCATTTAAATATTCCTTAACTAAATTAAAAGTTGGAGAAGTAACATTCTCTTCTATACCCATAGCTCCAGCAAAACCTTTTACAAATACAGTTTTACCACTCCCAAGTTCTCCTTCTAAACAAATTACCATATTAGGAAATTTTTCACTTTCAATATTTTGAGCTAATTCTAAAGTATCTTGCTCACTTCTGGATGTATATTTATAATCCATTTATTATCACCTATGATTATTATAACAAAATGTCTATTTGTAATACAATAATTTATATAGACTTGACACTAAGATTTTTTATTTAAACTTTTTAAGCCTTGCATAATTGTTTTTTTATCAAAATCTTTTTGAGCTTCTACTACTAAATTTTTGATTAAGTCAATTACCATTTTTTTATTTTCATTATCTATTTTCCCTATTGTTTTAACTATACTAGGAATTTTTCGGATTGGTATTTTGGCCAAATCACTTATTGTTTCTATTTGACATTTTTCGAAAGCTTCAAATAAAGTATTAGTAAAAATTTCTCTTTCTTTTCTATCGATATTAGAAAGCCAATTTTGAAGTAAATGATTGATTTTAGTACTAGTTTCATCAACTGTTTTAATCGTAGTTAAATGATTACCTTCAACTTGCCATGCTAAAGCGTCATGTTGCCATATGCCATTGCCCATACTTTTAATTACTTTATAATCACCTTTATGAGTTAAAAGCATTCCTATTATTGATGTTTCAGGAACAATAGTTATTATTTTACTTGATATATCATTATAATCTTTTGATAAAATAAAATCTTCTAAAAAACCAGGACCATCATTATTATAAATTATTTTTATTTTCTTTTTTATTTTTTTCTTACATTTACTAGCAGCATAAACGGCCAAATTACCACCTTTAGAATGTCCTCCTAAAATGATGTTTTTATATTTATTGGGAATATTGTTAACATATTTTACGGCTTCTAGTTGAGAAGGAATTTCTGGCATAAAACTTAAATTAAAATCTTCTTTCCAACCCAATAATGTATTATCTGTACCTTTAAAGGCAACGAAAACCGTATTATAATTTAATTCAATACTAATAGCAGAAAACTGCTTGTCTTCTTTTTTAGATAATATATTAAGATAATTAAATACTTTTAAATTTCCAAAACGAGTAGAAGATTTTAAACTTGTTAGGAAAGGAATAGGATTTTGAGATAATGGTAACTCTTCCTTAATCGCTTTTTCCGAATGGTTCGCTAAATAATCAGTTACTAAATCTTTTATCAATATTTTTTTATGCTTAATACTTTTTTGATAATTAAAATAAGAAAATTCTGATAATACTAAGTTATCAACTTCATTAAAATGAGATTGTTGTAAAGTAAGATCTCCACGCCAATTTAAATAATCTGTAATATTGCCCATATTATCTACCTCTATACTATTATATACTAAATAATGCTTAATAAGTTTATTTTTTTTGAGTTCTTTCTAAAACTTGTTCATTTGTGTAATTTTCTATTATATCTATTTCTTTTTTCAATTGTTTAAAAATAATTCCTGTATATAGATTTTTTAAATATACATAATTTTTAACTCCAACTTGTATTTCATCATCCATATTTTGATAAAAATGGATTTGATTTTCATCTATTTTTAATAAGTTTAATAAATCACGAATTAATCCTAAATCTTTTTTGACAAAATTACGCATCTTTTGAAAATTTACTATATACATTTGTACATAACGATGTTTTCTATTATTTCCTATAGCTTCATAATATCCATCTAAGTTAATTCGATTTTCTTTTTTTAAGGATATTATTTTAATTAAATTATTCTGCTCTAATACTTTTAAAATATGAACAATAAAAGCATGTGTATAACAACTATATTTTAAATATTCAGGGTATTTATCAAATGTTTCACTTATTAGATTTTGATACGTATTAAAAAGAGAAATAAAAAATACTAAATTTGGATTGCCATAAAATATATTTTTCAAAAATAATTTTTTAGAGACTAAGCTTTGTTCAATATCATATAGTAATTCATTATCTTCATATATCGTAGAAATAGTAAATTCATCTGTATTGTCGGAATATATTTCATTAAATATTTTTAAAAATTCCCGTACACTCATAATACTGCCTCCGTATACTTCTCTATTTATGTTTATATAATCATAGATAATTATGATTTTTCTTTTTTTAATTATCAAAATTTAAGCAAAAAAAAATAGGCAACTTCCTATCTTCGCTTACACTATTGTCGGCGTTTCAGTGCTTAACTTCTCTGTTCGGGA
>CANRLP010000017.1 GCA_947631515.1 uncultured Bacilli bacterium | reverse complement strand
ATATACCCCCCCCCCAGAGTCAGTCTGGTTGGGAGGTTATTTTTTATTTTCTTCATATAAATCCTCCTCTATTATTACCTTAATTATAATTCATTTATCCATCATTTTCAATCAAAAAAAGAAAGCCATAGCTTCCTAATTATTTTTCTTTTACCGACTTAAATATTTTTTTCCATAAATTTTGACTAGAATAATTTAAAATACCAACTTTATATATTCGCAAACCATAATAGAAAAATATATAAACTACTATTCCACAAATAATTGTCGATAAAATTAATTCTCCTAAAGTAATTTGACCTAATAAATAAATAACTGGAGCAACTAGAAATGATATCATCGGTATGTATGCAACAATTTTAACAAATACTGATCCTTCAAAGGCTGAGGCCATAATGGCAATATAATAACCTACCATTAAAATAATCATTAAAGGTGTTTGTAATTGTTGATAATCTTCAATATTAGTTGTCATTGAAGCTAAAACTCCGGCGACAATTGCATATGCTAAAAAACTTAATAAGAATAAAATTATTATAATTGGTAATCCTTTAAGTAACAAATCCAATACTCCTGTATCTTTTACCATTTTCAAAGTATCTCCAATAACACCAGTTACATCGCTTGAAACTAATGAAGTTCCTAATAATTTTCGTACTAAAAAACCTACCATAATATCTAAAAGCAATAAACCAGCTTGAACTAAAACAAATAAAGTGGAAGAAATAATTTTAGATAAAAAATGAATTTTAGGAGAAACATTAGAAATAATTATTTCCATCCCTCGGGTTGATTTTTCATCATTTATTTCTGCTCCGATCATTTGAGTTAACATTGTAATTAAAATAAAGAACGGAATAATAAATATAATTATTAAGCCACTAGATAATATATCTTTACCTTCGGCATTTTCATCCAATTCTGGATTAGTAACTGTTTTCTTTATACTTACATTACTAGTTAAAGATGAAATTTCTTCTTCGGTCATATTGCTATTTTGTAAAACAAATGAACTCTTTACATTGTTTAAACTATTTTGAATTATTTGTTCTGTTATCATTGAAATTGGTTCAAAACTAAAGGTTTCCGCCTCGATATAATTATCTTGAGAAGATTTAATATTAATAATAATTGATTCTTCATCTTCTAATTTATCTTTTAATGTCTCTAAAGGTTCATTACTTTTTTCAATTTCATAATTGCCTAAATCTTCTAAAGACGTAATTAATGAATTAAAATTGGCTTCAAAAAGTGGATAAGCATTTATTTCATCAAGAACATAAACCTTCGTAACATCTTCGAAATCTCCCCCAAAAAAACTTATTAGTCGATCCATATTTAATACGCCTATAATTAAAATAAAAATTAGAATATTGGCTATTTTAAACCATTTTGTATTTAATTTCTTTTTTAAGCTTTGACCTATTAAAAACCGTAATTTAGCCTTCATATATAACTCCTACTTTCTCCAAAAATATTTCATTTAAACTAGCATCTTCGACGACGAATTTAGAAACATCTTCACATTGTTTTACAAAGTTAAATACTTTTTTGACATGGTCTTGACTAGCAATTTTGACAATAGTTTCCGTTTCGTTAGCAATAACGTCTTCGACTCCTTCAATTTCCTTTAATTTTTGGATATTTAAATTATCGGCAACTATATGGATATTTTTTTTACGATAAGCTTTTTTAATTTCTTTTAAATTTCCTTCTAAAACTGATTTACCATTAACTAAAACAACTAATTTTTCACAAAACATTTCGACATGTTCCATTCGATGGGATGAGAATATTATACTTGTCCCTTTTTCTTTTAACTGTTTAATAACGTCCATAAATAATTGCACATTAATTGGATCTAAACCAGAAAAAGGTTCATCTAAAATTAGTAATTCAGGATCATTTAAAATGGCTGTAATAAATTGAACTTTTTGTTGATTTCCTTTTGATAGTTCTTTAATTTTACGGTATTTATAATCAGATATATGAAAATATTCTAGATATTCATCTAATTTTTTTTCGATTTGGACTTTATCCATTCCTTTTAAAACTCCATAATAAATCGCTTGTTCAAATACCGTTAATTTGGTTAATAAACTTCTTTCTTCTGTTAAAAAACCAATTTTATCAGTCATACTATAATCAATAGGTTTATTATTTAAAGTTATTTTACCACTTGTCATATCGAGAAGACCAATAATCATTCGAAAAGTAGTAGTTTTACCTGCTCCATTAACTCCTAAAAGACCAAAAATTTCCCCTTTTTTTACTTCAAAAGATAAATGATCGACGGCTAATTTATCTCCATAATATTTTGTAACATTTTCGACTTTTAACATAAATTCCTCCAAGTTAATTATAACAGAATAAGTAGCACTTTCCTATTATTTTTGTAAAGAAACTTTTCGGGCAATTGAAAGATCTAAATTTGGTAATTCATTTTTCAAAGTATCATAAAACATTTCTTTTTCTTCTGGTACAAATTCTGGATATTTAAGAATTGTCGGTAATTCAACATATTCTTCGCCATAAACTTGAACATCAGCAAGATTTAAATTATTGTCTTGATAATAAGTTCTTAAATAATTAACATAAATATTTTCCATTTGTTTAAAATATTCATCATAGGCTTCATTTAATTTTACATCATCAAAATCCCAAAGATTAGCAAACATAGTATTAGTTTGATTCATTCTTCCATAAAATATTTGAATTAAATAAGAATAATATTCAAGATTATTTTTATCTGGATGATTTTCATTCAAAGTAACAAGATTGGTAAAAAATAATTTAGTTAATTGTGATTGACTATATAAAATTAAATTAGATGTACTTTGAATTTCTTCATCATAACTATTACATTTGTCTAAAATATCGCCAAAATACTTACTATTAGTATTAATTCTATTAAAATCATAACGTAATAAAGCATCATAAACTACTAACATTCTGATATTATCGGTAAAATTTGTTTGAGAATTATAATCACTGACAGGAAAAGCCCTTAAAAAACTAATAGGTTGTTTTTCCAAACAATTATTAACATAACTATCTAATTGATAATTATCATTTAAAGATAAAACAAATTCAATATTATCCGTAACTTTTTGATAATAATTATATGATGTTGGCATTTCTCCTAAATAAGTATACATCATTCTCTCGGCACTGGCTTCTTCAATAAAAGTATACTCAAAACCTGTTAAATTTAAATCTTCATAATTTTCTTTATATCCATTATCAAAAGAATATTCAGGAGCTACCAAATTAATTCCATTAGCATAATATTTACTTCGATCATGTTCACAACTGCAACCATAGCATAAAAAATGGAAAAATTCGTGAATATTAGTACTATCTGTTGGATCAAAAGTATGAATATCTTTGTTACTATCATAATAAGCAATATATTTTGAAGTAGTTTCAGCAGTATGGAATAATTCTTTTACTTCATCAAATCCATAATATAAGCTTAAATCATTTAATTTACAAGCTACTTCTGACATATCAATCGTATCTTTTAAATTATTGCAATACTCTTTTAGTAAAGATAAAACATAACTAATTTCATCTTTGGTTAAACTTTGAAAATTTTTTGGAGCTTTTTGACTATTTTGATAAACTACATCTATCGCCTTATCCCAAAAAATATCATTATTTTCTAAATCATATAAATCTGTATTAAAATGACGTTCTAATTCATCTTGACTAAGATATTCTTCTATTTGTCTTTCGACATTTTCTTGGGTTATATAAAAACTATCAGTTTCCGTAGTTTCGTTTTCTATATTAAAAATTTCTTCAACGCTTTCTTCCCCATTTTGCGTTAAATTTATACCATCCTCTGAATAAGTTACAATAACATCATCTAAAGTTTCAATATTTTCTTCAGTACTTTCTGTTAAAATTTCGGTATTATTTACAATATCATTTTCATTTTGCTCTAGTTTTTTACCACAACCAGTAAGTTGAGTTACTGCTAAACCAGCCAGCACAAATGAATACATTTTTTTCTTATTTTTCATAGTCAATCCCCCTAAAAATATAACTAAATATACCATATAATTGTAAAATATGCAAATTTAACACAAAAAATGGCTAATTAAGCCATTTATAATCTTTGGTAACCCGTATGGGTTTCGAACCCACGAATACCACCTTGAGAGGGTGGCGTGTTAAACCGCTTCACCAACGGGTCATAACAAAAACGTCCTTTGAAAGACATTTTTATTTTATCAGTATTTAAAGAATTTGACAATATATTTAGCTATTCTTTTATATCAAATAAATAATAAACATCGCTAGTATTTACAGAACCATTAGTGATTTTTTCACCATTATAAGCATATAATTTATTTTTATATATCCCTAAATGATCATAAAAATAAGCCATCATTACTCGATCATCATCTTTATTATAACGATCTCTTGTTCCATCATATATAATTTTATACTTACCAGTTTCTAAATATTTTAAATCAGTTAAAATTAAATCCCCTTCGGTAGTTAATGAAGCTATTCGTAATGTACTAGGAACTTTATTTTCTACATTATTTAAAAATTCTGTATAACTTTCTTCATTATAAATATTACCATTTTCAATAACATAACTTCCATCTCTTTTAGCATCCGAAATAGAATAATCACTTGGCAATAATTCTATATTTTTTAAAGAGGTATTTATTTCACAAGAATTACCTGCTCCATAAGAAATTGAAAATTTATTTAAAAATAGGCCTCTTTCTAATTTATAATTTGTTATTGTAAAATCTTCTTTAGTATTATAATAATATTTTTTATTATCACAATTTAGTACTTCATAACTATCTAGAACTTGTTGTAATTCTTTTTTTAAAACGGCATAACTACGTAAACTGGTGAAACTAGCTTCATAATTACAACATTCCTCACTCAATTTAGAAAATTTCGGAACTTCTAAAATTTTACCTGAAGCTTCAGAAACATATTCTCTCGTACCATAAGGAAATAAAAGTAACATGGCTATAACTAAGCAAATTATTGCTATAAATATTAATTTTTTTCGCGTAGATGATTTTAAAGATTGATTTTTTTTGTTTTCAACTACTACTTCTTTTGGTGAAGCAGTTTTCTTCTCCTTTACTTTCTTATCTTTATTATTTTTATTAATAGAAGATTTTTTAATTTGAGTTGTTTTCTTTTTTGTTTTTTGGTTTTTATTAAGATTTTGTTTCTTAGAAGTACTTACTTTTTTCTTACTATTTTTAGAATTTGTTTTTTTCTTTGTACTTTTGGTATTATTTTTTAATATTTGAACTTTTTTCTTCCGTTTTTTCTTATTATTTTTTTTCTTAGTTGTTTGAGCCATTTTAATACATCACCTTTTTTCTAAGGCATATTATAACGAAAAAAAAATAAAAAAGATAGTATAATATGCCATATTTTTTTCTTTTGTGTTATAATCTATTCTAAATATTAAGAAAGAAGAGAAAATAGATATGAATAATGTTTATTTAAGCCAAGCAGATTTGCAAAATTTACCAACAATTGGTTATGGTACTGATGGTACAGTATATGCTTATCAAAATAATTTTTTAATTAAAATTTATCATCATGCTATTACTTATCAACATTCAAACCCTGATATACAAGACGATGATGTTAAAATTTATTATATGGGTCAAAAAGAAAATTGGCAAAATGATTGGTTTAGAGATCATTTAAAATATTACCAATATGAATCTAATGAAGATAAAATTATTTTAGCTCCTAAAGATGCCATTATACTGGCTAATAAAAAACAAGAACAAATAAGTTTAACTAAGTTACCTTGTGGTTTAGTTTATATTGATAATCATTTTGCTGGATGTGTTTTAAAAAGATCTACTGGTATCCAAATTCATAAACTTACAGGGCTTCCTTTAAAACTTCGTAAAATTATTTTTTTAAATGTTTTAAAAGCCGAAGCCGAACTTTTGAAAAATAACATATATCATTGTGATTTATCAAATAGTCCCTACTCCCAAAAAATGTATACGTTACCAAATGGGCAACATGTCTTAACTGGTCACTCTCATGTTTTAGTCAATCCTGTTACTTTAAAAACTAATTTTATCGATTTAGATGGTAAATCAACCATTTATACAAATAACGAAGAAGAAAAATTAAAAAAACAAAGTGAAAGAGAACTAAATAGATTAATGATTGAATTTCTTTTACAAATTGATTTAGATGATTATAAAGATGATCCATCCTCTATGATTAGTGCTTTAGAACAAAAGCGTATAAATAATTATTTTTTACAAGAAAAAATATATGAAACAAATATGAATTTAGATGATATGTTAAGTTTAAATAAAAATTTAAAAAAATAGTTTCGTTTTATTTTGAAACTATTTTTTTATATGCTTTGCATTCTTTTTATAACGCGATCTTTACCTAAAATTTTCATAATATCGTATAAATTTGGTGTATTAGAAAGTGTAGTTAAAGCAATTCTTATAATATTAGTTACATCGACAATACTACCTTTATAATTAAGAGGATGTTCTTTATAATCTTTCATATTACTAGCATAACCTAAATTATCACACATTTCTTTAATGCGATTGAACCATTCTTCTTGTGTATCTAATTCATTATAATATTTTTCAATATAAGTATTTAAAATTAATCTAACATCATTCAAATCATATTCTAAAAAATTATATTCTATATTTTGGAAATATTCATCATACATATACCAAGTTTTACTCTTAATTTCACTATAATAAGTATAATCTTTACGTGGCTTTTTTTGTTCTCTTTCAATATTATAAATTTGCTTAGAATAATCAGGATATTTTTTTAAAATATTAAAAAATTCCAAATCATATTTTTCACTCCAAGCAAGAACTTCATTATATATTTCTTCTTTCGTTAAATGACTAAGATAGTTTTTAGAAATATTATTTAATTTATCTAAGTCAAATAAAGCTCCACTAGCACTCATTTTTTTAGGAGAAAATTCAAATTCGGTAAAAGAAACGTCAGGATGATTTTCTCTCCATGCTTCATAATTAGAATTAGCAATAGTCATTATTGCTTCTATAACGGCATATTTAGGATAACCCATTTCTTCATAAAAACTCATTTTAGCTTCGGGATCAAGTCTTTTCGAAATCTTTCTAACATGGTCGCCATCTTTTTTTAAGATTAAAGGAATATGAATATATTTTGGCATTTTAAAGTTAAAAGTTTTAAATAATTCGTAATGTACAGGAATTGAAGAAATCCATTCTTGACCACGTACCACATGAGTCGTTCGCATTAAGTGATCATCAACTAAATGAGCAAAATGATAAGTAGGTAGGCCGTTAGAAGATTTCATAATGGGAATATCTATATCATTTTCCGGAAATTCCATTTCGCCATTGGCTAAATCGTTAAATTTAAACTTGCGATTAAAATCCCCACTACTTTTTAAACGAATAGTATATTTTTCACCATTTTGGATTTTTTTTATAGCTTCTTCAACAGGTAAATCCCGATATTTAGCATATCTGCCATAAATTCCAATTCTTCTTTTATCTCTTGCTTGTGACTCTCTTATCGAATCCATTTCTTCTTGGGTTAAAAAACAAGGATAAGCTTTTCCTTCTAAAATTAAATGTTTAATAAAAGCTTGATAAATTTCTTTTCGTTCACTTTGAATATAAGGGCCATAACTACCTTTTATTTCATTTAGATCACGATATTCATATTCATCAGGATTTAAATTATAATGAGCAAGCACACTACGAATATATTCTACAGCCCCTTCAACTTCCCGGGATTGATCAGTATCTTCATTTCGTAAATAAAAGACACCATTTTTTTTCTTAGAAAGACAATAATCAACAACTGCTGCTAGCATATGACCTATATGCATAAATCCAGTTGGACTTGGAGCAAAACGTGTAACCATGGCACCATCAGGCAAATTTCTTTCGGGATATTCTTTTTCATAATCTTCTATAGTTTTAGTAATATTAGGAAATATTAAGTTGGCTAAATCTTCTCTATTCATTGTTATCCACCACTTTCACAAAATCAATACTATCTATTTTAATATCTTTTAAAGGTTTATCATTAATATCTGTAGCTACTTTAGCAATAGCATCGACAACATCTAACCCTGCTAAAACTTTACCAAACGCAGCATAGGCACCATCTAAATAAGTAGAATCGGCTTGAACAATAAAGAACTGACTACTAGCAGAATTCATATCATTAGCTCGTGCCATTGAAACAACTCCTCGTTCATGTGACAAATTATTATCAAAACCATTTTGACTAAATTCCCCTTCTATTGTCTTAGCACTTCTTCCTAAACTAGTAGCATCACCTGTTTGAATCATAAAATTATTAATAACTCGATGAAAAATTACATCATCATAAAAATCTTTAGCTACTAATGATTTAAAATTAGCAACCGTTTTAGGAGCAATATCTGGATATAATTCAATTAATATTTTACGATCATCTTCAAGTTCAATTAAAACATTATTAGTTTTTTTATCCGTCTCTCTATAAGAAATATTTTCGATAGTTTCGATATCTCCTAACTTTTCCTTACAGCCAGAAACTCCTAATATCATACATAATAAAATTACAATTTTTAATTTTTTCATATTGCGCTCCTTTTTAAATTAGATAAATAATTTTTATCTTCCAAACTGACACGATAACTATCCTTTATTTTACTAATAGTTTTCTTAAAAGTAAATGTATTTATCTTACAATTTTTTAAATAATTTAACGTTTCATCCCGATATTTTATAAAACATTCACATAATAGCCAAGCCTCAGCCATATTTACATAATAAGCTTCACTATCTATTTCATCTATTAATTTAAATATATCTGGTAAATAAACTTCTTCAACATAAAAATTTAAAAAGATAACTAAAGCCATACGCTTATTAAACTCATTATCTTCCTTTAAATAATTAGCAAAATAATTAAACCAATTTCGTTTATCTAAATTAACAATTTTAAAACTATTGCAAAAAGAATCATTAATTGCCCAGTTATCAACAAGTAAGCGATACTCTTCTAAATACTTTTTTACAACATCTTCATCCTTTAAAGAAGAAAGTACTAAACCGCGTATTAATACTTCTTCGTAATAAATAGATCCTGCTACATCTAAAAAAGAAATTGCATCGCCTTGACTAATTGTCGAAGCTAATTTACGTTGCATAGGTAAAGGTATACCTAAAATTTCATATTTAGTAGTCACTAACTTAGAATGAAATTGTTTATAACTATCATTTTTTAAACTAATTAAATATTCTAGATATTCTTGATAATTTTCTTTATTCCATTTTTCTTTTTTTAAATTAATTTTTTTCATAATTTTAGTATATCAAAAACAAAACATTTGTAAATTAAGAATTAATAAAGGACATAATTAAAATACACATAACCCCTACTAATAAAGAAATAGTTTTTTTCCAATTCATTTTATCAGTTTTTCTAATTACCGATAATATAACAACGAAAAATAATTGTAATTTCATAATTAAAGCTATTAATATAGGAGTATCAGTTTGATAAGCAATCATATTTAATAATCCTGTAACAGCATACATAATTCCAACTAAAATTGTATAAATACCAAACTCTTTTTTATTTTCCTTGGACATATTAGGAATTTGCTTTTTTTCTTTTAAATATAAACCATAAAAAAGAGGTATAGACGCCGAGTTATATATTAAATTAATTCCTAATTCATTAGCTCCTTTACTACTAGCTAGCTTTATAAAATAAGGTTCAGAAGCATAAAAAATAGTAGCCGTTATCATTACAAAAATATTTTTTAAATCAATTTTTTTATTAGTAATTTGCTGTTTCATTTTATTAGTTTCATAAGAAAATATATAAATAGCTATAAAAAAGATTATAAATAATATTAAAAAAATAAGTTTAGGTTTAATATAACCTAAGATAATATCACATATTAAAATTAAAAATAAACTGCCTGAATCAACAAGATTCACTAGTCCTATTGGTAATGTTTGAATAGCTTTAGCATAGCAAAAATCTCCCCCACTCATGGCCAAAGAATAAAGAACTAATACTCCGAAAGATATTATAGACATTTCGATATGTCCTAAAAAACAAAAGATTAAAGAAACGATTCCTGAAATTAAACGCATAAAAAAAAGATACTGCGATTCATTATATTTAATTAATATTTTTTCTTCCAAAGTATCAGCTAAAGAATGAATTACAGCCCATGAAAAGGCAACTCTGCGTCCTTTCATTTTCATCACCTTTATAATTATAGCACAATTTACAAATCTTACCAGTTGCATCTTTTAAGATGTCTGTTATAATGAATATAAACATTTGTTCGGAGGTAATTTATGAAAGAACGGCATTTTCTATGTATTGATTTGAAAAGTTTTTTTGCTTCTTGTGAATGTATTGAAAGAAATTTAGATCCTTTTACCACTCCTTTAGTAGTAGCTAATAAAAATCAAGGTCAAGGAGCTATTACTTTAGCAGTTACACCTTATTTAAAACAACAAGGTATCAAAGGAAGAACTCGTCTTTATGAAATTCCTAAAAATATTAAATATTTTATTGTTAATCCTCGAATGAAATTGTATATAGAAAAATCTCGCGATGTGGTCGATATTTATTTAGATTTTGTAGCTTTAGAAGATTTACATATTTATTCTATCGATGAATGTTTTTTAGATATTACTGATTATTTACATTTATATAAAAAAAGTGATGAAGAAATTGCTCAAGATATTTTAAAAACTATTAAGAAAAAAACAGGTCTTACAGCTACTTGTGGTATTGGATCTAATATGTTAATGGCTAAAGTTGCTATGGATATCGATGCTAAACATGAAAAAAATTGTATCGCTAAATGGACTTATGATGACATAAAAACTAAGTTATGGAATATATCCCCTTTAAGTAAAATGTGGGGTATTGGTCCTAATATGGAAAAAAAATTAAATGATTTAGGTATTTATTCTATAAAAGATTTAGCTTTATTTGATAAAAATAAATTGAAAGATAAATTTGGTATTATGGGTTTAGAACTTTGGAATCATGCTAATGGTATAGATACTTCTCGTATTGCTGATTTTAAAAAAATTAAAAAAGAAAAATCTATTAGTCATAGTCAAGTATTATTTAAAGATTATTATGAAGAAAATGCCAAATTAATTATCACCGAAATGATTGAAACTTTAGGAATTAGATTAAGAGAAAAAAACTGTGAAACTTCTTGCATCGGTCTTGGTATTCAATATTCTAAAATTATTAATGATGGTTTTTATCATACTACTAAATTGGAAGTAGCTACTGATGATGAAAATAATATTAAAAAAGCTTGTTTTTTATTGTTTGATCGTTTCTATGACAATCTTCCCATTCGCAAAATTACCGTATGTTGCAGTAATTTAAGCAAAAAATTAGGGGTTCAATTAAATCTTTTTCAAGAATATCAAGATATTCAAAAAAATGAAAACATCAACAAAACTATTGATGAAGTTAAAATGAAATTTGGCAAAAATAGTATTTTAAAAGCTTCTAGTCTGCTTAATGACTCCACTATTAAAGAGCGAAATAAAAAAATAGGTGGTCATCATGAATAATGATCGGGGAATTATAAAATGGCTACCTTTTAATAGTATTGTTGAAGAACAAAAATTAATTGCGGAAGTAATAAAAAATAAAAGCAAAATTGCCAAACCTAATTTATCACCAGAACAATTAATGGAAAACGAAGCTAAAATTTTAGAAGCCTTTTTTGAAGAAGCTACAGTAACAGTTAAATATTATAAAAAAGGATTTTTATTAAAAACTACTTCTAAAATTAGCCATCTTAATCCTATTTCCAAACAAATATCTTTAGCAAATAAAATAACTTTACTATTTAATCAAATTATTCAAATAAATATAGTTTATTAAAAAAAAAGAAATTCTTTTGATTGAATTTCTTTTATTTTTCTTCGGTACAACTATATTCTTGTTCAGTTAATGATTTCATATAATCTTTATACCACATATGTAAGGCATTACCATCACCATCTAATATAGAATCATATTTATTTATAGTAACAACTTCATGGTTTTCATCATTAAATTCCATTCCAGAAGAATTTTCTTGATAATTTTCTTTAATACTCATATATTGAGCTTCATCATAAGTATAAGAAAAGCGAACTTCATAATTAGTTAATTCTCCAGTATTATCAGCATTTAATACATAAGTAAAAAAGCTTTGATCATCTACTTTTTTGGTACAAGTAACTACAATATTATTTTTTACCTCACAATTCTTTTCTTCAGAATTTTCGTTATTACTATTCTTTTTAATAATTACAACTACTATACTTACAACAATTAAAACAATTATTAAGAATACTAAAATTCCTATAATAACATCTGATTTTTCTAATTTTTTCATATTTTTTCCCTCTTTTCTCTTTTTAATCATATTTTAACCACCATCCAGTATGAGTGCAAGAACCAAATCCATAACAATCTGAGCAATTACCTCCGCTACAATAACCAGCTGAATCCCAACCACCATAAACACACGCTTTGGGACTACTATTTGGTCCCCAAACATTACCACTACCATCTACATTATAAGTATAGTAATATTGAGACCCCCGACCTAAATTAACAGATTGTCCATTGTGAGAACAAATAAGATAATTATTAACGGTATGAGAAGTTGTACCACGAACAGAAGCATTAGTTCCTGCTAAATAACAGCCATCTAAACCAAATGCCCAAGTATCACAATAGTGAAATTCATTACTTGTCGTTGCACCACAAATACTTCCATCATAATTACTTATTATTCTCGTTGTAACTGTTCTATACTGATATTTATGTCCAACATTAGTATCACAAATGCAACCACTCCAGTTGCCACTAGTTTCAGTTCTAGTATTAGTACAACATCCTTGAGTATTACAACTTTGACTTAAACCGGTTGTAACTAAAGCACAGGTATTTGATCTGGTTTGTTGTCCTCCCCCACAAGAACGATTACAGCCACTCCAACCAGTGTAGGAATTTGCTCCATCACTTGTTACTCCAAGGAATCTTACTTCGGAAATATTTCCTACATTATCTACTGCTACTGCCCAAGCATAATAACTTGTTCCACATGCTCTTGTAAAATTTCTATTGGTCGTAAAACTATTTTTATCGGGTGTTGTTCCATTATTGGTTACTTTATATCTATATTCTTTTATTCCTGAACCTACATCAACTGAGCCACCTGCTGCTCCTTGAATACTTCCCGTGGGATTCGTTCCACTTACATTTCCTATTGAACCAGAGGTTGGTACTGTTGGCCCTTCTTTATCTACATATACATTTACTGTTTTACTACAACTATTTGTATTTCCGGCTTGGTCTTCTAAGCTATAACTTAAACTAGCAATTTTTGTTGTTCCAGTTGTATATGCTTGACTATAATCTTTTCTTACACATCCACTCATGCCATCTTGACATGTTGCTGTTATTGTTCTATTTTCTTTAGTCCAACTTGTACTTTCTCCACTCCAATTACATGTCGGTTTTTCTGCATCTCTTTTTACTGTTAAACTACATTTTCCTTCATTTCCGGCTTTATCTGTTACTGTTCCTTCTACAGTATACGAAGCATTATCACTTGATAATTTATTGCTTGAAAGGCTGGTATTTCTTATACCACTTTCTCCATCATTTCCTTCGATTCTAAATGTTACATCACTGGTATACCAATCATTTTT
>CANRLP010000016.1 GCA_947631515.1 uncultured Bacilli bacterium | reverse complement strand
AATAAAATTAGTTAATGGCTTATTACTAACTATTATCTATCCCAAAAAGTTGTCGTACTTCTTCCTTTAGGGCTCCATTTTAGTAATCAAAACTAGTCTTTATACATAGGCTAGTTTTTTTAATCACGTTATTAGCTGGAAGTGCTTAAAATATATCTTTTTTATAAAATTATAATTTAATCCTTGATTTTTTTATAATATTTTATTAGTGAACTCACAGTATGTTTAAGTTTTTAAAAATAAATGATATATTTTTTTTAAGGAGAAAACAATTATGGATCAAGAACGAATTGGAAAATTTATTGCAGAAGCAAGAAAAAGTAAAAATCTTACTCAAGAAAAACTTGCTGAAAAACTAGGAATAACTAAAAATGCCGTTAGTAAATGGGAAAGAGGATTAAGTATTCCTGATGTATCATTGTTTAAAAAATTATGTGAAGAATTAAATATCAGTTTGGAAGAACTTATAAATGGTGAAAAAGATAATAGTGATAAAGCTAAAGAAAAAGCACTTATTTCCACTTTAAAGGAAAAAAATAAAATAAAGAAAAAAGGCAAAAAAATTATAATTGCTTTGACTATTGTTTTCTTAATAATTATTTCTATTTTAATCTATTATAGTAAAAATTTGAAAGTGAATTTAGTAACCGATTCAGATTATTTATATGATGTCAGTCTTGATTATTTAAAAAACGAAGAATTGGAAAATAATCCAGATTCTACGCAAAAGGATTTTAATGTTTTTTATAGTTATCATGGTTTTGGAATTGAAAAAAAAGATAATTATAGATTTGTTTATATGTGGATATATAGTACGAGTTATTATATTGAAGGACAAGATTCATTAGCTATTTCATCAAGTAGTTCTATGCCTTGTAAAGTTACTTTTAAAGATAATAAATTAACTAAAGTAGAATATCCTCAGGATGGAAAGTATTATAAATCTTCTATAAAAGAAATGTTTCCTAGTATAATTGCCACCCAAGTCTTAAATTTTGATAAAGAAGACAATATTAATAAATTATTTAATGATGTTTCTAATAAAAAAAGTATATATTATGATTATTTAACTTTAGATATGAATAATTTAAGCCTAGAAGATATTAGTTATAATGATTTAGTATTTTCTATAAATATTGGTGATAAAAAATGTATTCCTGTTCAATTAAATATATATAAAGATAATAAATATATTTTATATACTGCTTATAAAGAATGTAAGCCGAAAGTCTTGTGTACTATGATGTTAGAATATACTAAGTCAATTGAAGGAAATTATGATTATGATATAATGCAAATTATAAAACATAGCAGCGATGCTAATAATAAACAATTTTCTATGGATAATTTGCCTAAATATGAAATTTTTTCCGGTAAAGGACATAATTTTGTAACTGATGATGATAATAAATATTTAAAAGAATTTTTAAATTCAATTAACGTTGATTTAACTAAATGTGCTGAAGCAGATTATGTTTATTAAAAAATAGTTTAACGATAACAATAATTAAAACTAAACATATTTTATAATAAAAGGATGAATTTAAAATGGATAATAATTATAAAAAAGCTTTAGAAAAAGTTAAAAAGGCGCAAGATAGTTCAAAATCAATAAATTGTTGTTATCAAATTATTAATCCTACTAATATTTTAATTGGTCCAACTGGTCCGACTGGCCCTAAAGGTGAAATTGGTCCGCAAGGAATTTCTGGCCCTCAAGGTATTCAAGGAATTCAAGGAATAATTGGACCGACCGGTCCTAAAGGGGAAAATGGTGCAATGGGACCGACTGGTCCAGCAGGAACAAGCGTAACTATAATGGGTTCTTATGATGATTTAAGTGAACTTTTAAAAGAACATTCAACAGGTAATTTAGGTGATAGTTTTTTAGTTGATGATAGTTTATATGTTTGGTCAAATAATGATAATTCTTGGCAAAATGTAGGAAAAATAAAAGGCCCTCAAGGAAATGTTGGTCCAACTGGTCCGACTGGCGAAATTGGTCCCCAAGGAATTCCAGGTCCAGAAGGCATTCAAGGAATACAAGGGCTTCAAGGAGAAAAAGGCGAGCAAGGTGAAATTGGTCCCACAGGTCCAACTGGCCCAGAAGGCACAGCTTTACTTGCCGCATATGGTGGAAAATATAATAATATCAGTTCAGTTATAAATACTAAAAAAGTGGGAAGTTGGGTACAAGTACCATTAATTGAAACATTGACTAATATAAATATTAAAGAATCTATTGAAAATACTATTGTTATAGATCAAGACGGCGTTTATGAAATTAATTATTCTTTAAACGCTATGGCTGATAAAACTACTAATATTACAATTTGGATAAGAAGTAATCAAGTTATGATACCTTCAACTGTTCTTACTAAATCCGTTACAGCTGGTAATGAAATTAGTTTTTATGGTAGTACAATTATTGATTTACATGCTGATGATTATTTAGATATGGAATTATCGGCGACTGAAGATGATGTAGCTATTACTTTGCAAACTGGAGTATCAGCTATGTTGAGTGTTAAAAAAATCGATGAAATAGAATAAAGACAAATAAAACTTTCTTATTTGTCTTTTATAATTTAAATTTTTCGAACTATTTCGATATTTAATTTTAATAAATCTTCATAAGTTTTATTGACATAAGTAATTATTTTAGCTTTAATACTTTCTTCAAAATTATCTAAAACACTAGCAACTGCTTTATCATAATTTCTTTTATATTTTTCATTTAATTCATGCCAATTTATATCTTTTAAATAAGTAAGAACTGTTTCATCTAAAAATAATTTGTTTTGTAATAATAAAACTGCTATAACTGGATACCCTGGATATCCTTGCCAAAATGTAGCGTTATCATTAGAAGTATATAAATTGTCTTTCCATAATACTTTATAACTTTTTTTATTATCTGATGAATAGACAATAGCTTCATTAGATTCTAATTTAATTCTTTTAGAAGCAATACTAGTTAAAGCTTCATAAATTTTAGCAATTGGTGGTTGTTTCATTTTTCTCTTCCTTACTACTAGACATACGCCTTCTAATTAATTTTCGTTCATTAAAATAATCAATAAATAAATCATCTTTATTTAAATTTTCCTTACATTCTTGAATACGATCAGCATATTTCATAACAATAATATCTAAAGGTAAATTTCTTAAATAAGCTCTTAATAAAACTAAATTATTATAGCCGATAAAAGTTTTACTATCTAACTCTATATAACTTTCTAAAACTGCTTCTTCGGTATAAAAACGACTTACAGAAATTTGATTCAAAATCGTTACTAGTTGATGAGCTTCTTTTTTGGGGATTTTACTTAAATAATAACAAATTTGATTATGAATTTTAGTTTTATCTTCTTCATCTAATTCAATATTTACATAGTATAAAGAAGGTAAATTATGGTCAGCAAAGAAATCTTTTAATTGTTTATTTAATATTTCATCAATTAAATTTTGAATATTTATAGAATTAATATTTTCGAAATTATAATCATAATAATTACTTAATATTTTAAAACAACCGATAAAGTTTTTTAATTCTTCATCTTCTCGATAATTTATTAGATCTTTATTTAAAATTAAGCGATCAACTTTAATAGAACTTTCAAATATTTTAACAGGATAAACAATTCCTTCTTTACTAATTTTTATTTGATAAGTTATGGTCGGATAATTTTCTTTATTGGCTTTAAATTTTAAGATTTTGTTTTTTGTAAGATTACCATTTTTTAATTCTGGATACCAAATACTATCTTCCTCGATAAATGTTGTATCTAAAACATGAATTCGAAAGTAAATATTATATTCTTCATCATAACTAATACTATAAGCATATCTAGAATTCTCAAAAGTTAATGTATTACCAATTACTTGGTTGTGAATAGCATATAAAGGTAAAGAAGTATTTTCAGCAATTATTTTATCATCTGGATAAGTACCATAAGTTTTATAATAATTTTCTTTAAAATCATCTACTTTTTGTTGAATATTTATAAAATAATCTTTAGACAAATTAGATTTATATGGGTTAAAACTGTAATTTACCATTAATTGATTTAAATAATTTTGATACAAAGTAAGTGGCTCGACATTTCTTCGATCATTTTTTATAAATAATTCATCTATTTGTTCTTGAATTTCTAAAGCATTAGCGTATTTCTTTTCATCTAGATAATTTTTTAATTCATTCAATCGTTCTTTTAAATATTGTTGTTCTTCTTCATTTAATTCTAAATCTTCATTTAAAAATAATTTTAATAAGGAATAGTAATAATTATGATTAACATGAACCAATTTTTGATTGACTAACTTTAATTTTAAATTATAAATATAACGATCTAATATTTCAAAGATAATATGTTCTCCATTAAATCTAGCATTTAAAAAATTCTTGTTTTCTTCTAAAATTTCTTTTAAAAACAAATAATTTTGATCATTATTTAATAAATCATTAATAATTAAATAATAATATTTATTTTCTCTTTCCACTTTAGGCTTTACTTTTTTATTTTTAGGATAATTAATTTTTAAATCATGATTTTTTATTTGCGCAAGTAAAGTTTTACATTTATTTAAAATATTTTTATAGTACTTAATTTCTTGCCAATTTGTTTTAATCATTCTATTTATTTCAGCATATTCTGCATAATTTTTATTATCTAAAGATTCTTTAGAAGACTTTTTTAATTCTTGATTATTTAATTCAAATATTTGAATTGTAATTGTTACAGAATTTATAATATTTTTTAAAGCTGTTATTTTAACTTTTTTAGAGCTATTACTTTTTAATATTGCTAAAACTTCATCTAGTTCTATTAATTTAAATTGATTTTCATTATTTTTAATATTATCTTCTTGACTTTTTTTTAACTTTAATATTCTTTCATTAATTTGATTTCTAATTTTTTTACCATTTGAAATTAATTCTTTGCAATAAGTTAAATCATATTTTTTTTGTTTACTATAATATTTTTTAATACCTTTAAGACTATTAAGGATTTTATCACAATTATATTGAGCTTTATTTAACTCTGTTTCGTTATAGTTATCTATTTCTTCAGCAATTAATTGTAATTGTAAATTTAATTCTTGTAATTTTTCCATATTCCCACCTGCAATTTAATTTTAGCATAATAACACTTAAATTGCATTATATTCATAAATTGGCAAAATAATTTATTTTATTTTTGTATCATATTCATGGTGGTTTTATGAAATTTTATCAAATAATAGTTTTATTTTTAGTACTTTCTATTCTTACTTATTCATTAACATTTTATATTTATGAGACGCATAGTTTAGTAATACCTGAAAACAACCAAAAAGAAGAATATCACTTAACCCTCGGCATGGTTGGAGATGCTTTGTATCACTCTGGGACTTACAAAGATGGATTACAAAAAGATGGAACTTATAATTTTGATTATCAATTAGAGACTATAAAACCTATTATCGCAAATTATGATTTAGCTTATTACAATCAAGAATCCATTTTAGGTGGTGTCCCATTAGGTCTATCTAATTATCCTCGTTTTAATAGTCCAAAAGAAGTTGGTGATGCTTTTATAAATGCAGGTTTTGATTTAGTAAGTTTAGCGAATAATCATACTTTAGATAAAGGTGAACAAGGTATTATAAATTCTTTAAATTATTGGCAAAATAAACCGGTTATTACCTCTGGTAGTTATGACTCATTTAAGGCCCAAGAAACTATTCCCACATATGAAAAAAATAATATAACTTATGCTTTTTTATCTTATACATATGGTACAAATGGAATATCTATTCCCAGTGGTAAAGAATATCTAGTTAATCTTTTTGACTATGATAAAGTAACTAAAGATGTAATAAGTATCAGAGATAAAGTAGATATTGTCCTTGTAGCTATGCATTGGGGAGTCGAATACACTCATAATCCTACTAATGAACAAAGAAAACAAGCCGAATTTCTAGCAAGTTTAGGAGTCGATGTTATAATTGGATCCCACCCTCATGTTATTCAGCCAATCGAACATATTGGTAAGTCCGTAGTTATTTATTCTTTAGGAAATTTTATAAGTGGTCAAGATGGTATCGCTAAAAGAATTGGTTTACTAGCTTCTTTAGATATTCATAAAACGATAGAGAACAATAATACTACAATTACGATAGATAATATTAAAGGAGATTTAGTTTATACATATCGAACAAATAACTATCGAAATTTTAAAGTTATTCCCTTTTGTAAATTAAATAACGAACTTTTAGAGAACTATGAAAATTTAAAAGTTAAATATGAAAAAATCATAAATCAAAATGATACTAGTGTTCAAGTAGGAAATTTACAATGTAATTATTAAATCTCCAAGCAAAGTATAAATTAAGAAAAATTAACCATATTATTTTTAGGAGGAAACAAATGAAAGAAGAAAATATTAATGCTTTAGATGAAATTCATAAAGGTTCTTGTATGGGAATGGATGCTCTTCATTTTATTTTAGAAAAAGTTGAAGATAAAAAATTAAAAGATATTTTAGAAAAACAATATGATGACTATCAAGATATTAAAAAAATTATTGAAAGTGTTTATCCAAAATATGATAATGATGAGCCTCATAAAACTAGTGCTATGAATAAAATGATGACATGGTATGGAATTGAAATGAAAACTTTTTTAGATAGCAGTAATTCTAAAATTGCTGAATTATTATTGCAAGGAGTTAATATGGGAATTATTGAAGGTAAAAAGATTTTAAATAATAAAGAGATGGATAAACAAGTATATGATATTGTAAAAAAGTATGTAGATATGCAAGAACGTCATGTAGAAATTTTAAAAGAATATTTGTAAACTGATTTAAGTCAGTTTTTATTTGGCATATTTTTTTATTTAATTTATACAATAATACTGGAAAGGACTTTAGTTATGAAGAAGATTATTCGATCTTTATTTTATTTATTTTTCCCTTTACTTATTGGAGGATTAGTAGCATTTTTAATTCGAAATAGTATAGATTATACATCATTAATTCAGCCACCTCTAGCTCCACCTAAAATAGTATTTCCCATTGCTTGGACTATCCTTTATCTATTAATGGGAATATCTTACTTTTTAATGCAAAAGAATGAATTAATAGACAATTCTGATAAAGTGATATATTACTTGCAATTATTTGTTAATGCTTTTTGGTCACTTATATTCTTTTTATGGAAAATGCGTTTTCTATCTATTTTATGGATTATAGTTTTAGATATCTTAGTAATTATTTTGATTTTAAAATTTTATGCCAAAAATAAAATATCAGCTTATTTACTATTGCCTTATTTATTATGGATTTTATTTGCTACTTATTTAACTATTGGGATTTACCTTTTAAATTAAGCCTTTCGGCTTTTTTATTTACTTAAAATAACCCCGTTTGATATAATAATTTTGGTGGTAGTATGCAAAAAATAAAAACAAATAAAAATTTTTATTTGTTGGTTTTTCTAGCTTTATTTGGCTTTTCAATTGGTTGCTTTGATAATTATCGGGAATTATGGATGAGTAGTAATGGTTTAGCAACCCTAACAATTAGTAATGTTATAAGTATTTCTTATATTGTTACAGTACTAGCTTTATTTTATTTTACAATTCGGGTTTCATTTCATAAGTTAAAATTGGGAATGTGTATTGCTTTAGTTATTAATATGATAACCGAAACTGTGTTAATATGTCTTAATCAAAGCAGTCATCAATTCTTAATTAAATTTTTTATGTTTTTTAATATCGCTTTTAGTCAAATTATTATTGCTAGTGTTTATCCTTTAATGATGAATATTAGTAAAAGTGACGATTTATATACTAAAAAAGATTTTGTCGAATTTTTCTTTAGTAAATTAGGATTTTTATTAGTTGCTGTTTTATTAGGCAAAACATTTTTTAATCATACTTTTGATTATAATACTTGTTTGTTTTTATCTATTATCTTTAACTTTATCGCTTTTTTAGTTTTATTAAATGTTAAATTAACTAGCCGGAAAACTTCTATTTTTAATTTAAAAGAATCTCTTCATTATTTTAATCATCATAAAATTATTTACTACTTTTTATTTACTAATTTTTTATCTGATGTTATATACAGTGCTATTTTAGGAATGCCACTTCTTTTGCTAACTAAAAATCTAAATATGAGTTCTAATATAGCCAGTTATTTAATTTTAGGATTAGGTATCGTTTCTAGTTTTTTATCCTTAATTATTGTCAAATACTTACGCTTTAAAAATGATAACTATAATTTAATTTTTAAATTTGGCATACGAATATTTCTTTACTTATTAGTATTTATTACCAACAATGTTTTATTTTTATGGATAATTATTATTTACATACTTATTACTAATAAACCCTATAGTTTTATTTTTAGCGGTTATTTTACAAACAATATTCAAGAAAAATATGCCTTATTTTTAACTAACCTTACTTATTGTGCTACCCTACTCGGTAACGCTTTAGGAACACTTATTTGTGGTTTAGTATTTAATTTGAATTATCGTATATTTATAATGCCAGCTTTATTAATAAGTATAATCCATTACATTGTCGCTTTAGATTTAATTAAAAAAAGAGAGAAATTATTAGAAGATTAATTTCTCTTTTTAATGTTTATAAATAGATTTAAAAATATAAAAGATATTAAATAGCCAGCTAAAACATCGCTTAGATAATGAACATTTAAATAAATTCTACTATAACCAATGGCAAGTATTAAAGTTGATAACAAAAATATACCTAAAACTTTCCATTTTTTTGGGAAATCAAGGTGCCATAACATATAAATCATATAGCCATAAAAAGTAAAAGAGGCCATGGCATGTCCGCTCGGGAAACTACTGGTATTTTCTGTTACTAAATGAACAAGCAAAGGTCTTGGACGATCAACTATCCATTTAATAATTAAGTTTAATAAAGTAGATAAAATTATAGCTATATATAAATTGTAACAATTAGCTTTATTTTTTGAACAAATTAATATAATAAGTGAAATAAGTAATATTCCCGGGAAAGAACCAAAAAAGGTAATAAATTTGCATATTTTAGTTAAGAAATTGTTGTGGATAACAATATAGTTATAAACATTGTCGATGAAAGTAATATGGTCTGTTACTAACAATAAGACAATAATTAACAATAAAATGCTAGGAATTATTAAAATTAAATTTTTCTTCATGCCAATTTATATTCTTTATCTAAGAAAAATATTTCATACCATTTAACAAAACAATATATTGCCCATACTTTTTTATATGTATCTTTTTTATGATTTTTATGTTGTTCTAATAGTTTTAAAACATAATCTTGATTAAAAAATTCCCCCACAAAATCTTGACTGATGGTATTTTTCACTTCGTTATATAAATCATCTTCTCTTATCCATTCTCTTAAAGGAACTGGGAAGCCTAATTTTTTCTTTTTGTATGATTCGTTAGGAATATCTTTTTTAGCAGCATCTCGAAGTGCAACTTTAGTGTTTTCTTTAGTTACTTTATAATCTTCTGGTAAAGAGGAAGCAATTTTAAATACTTCTTTATCAATAAATGGTACTCGTCCTTCGATAGAATTAGCCATAGTCATTCGATCAGCTTTTTGTAAAATATCTTTAACAAGCCAGAAATTAATATCTATCGCTTGCATTTTAATCAAATTGTCTTTGTCTTGGTATTCTAAGAAAACTTCTTTAGTAATATCTTTATTTTTCAAAGTATCTTTAAAGCTTAAAACTTTCTTACATTCTTTTTCACTAAAAATTTGATTCATCCCAACATAATTATTTTCTAATTTAATGCCTCGACGAACAATAAAATTACGACCACGAACTTCCGGAAGTAGACTAAATAACATAGATGCTAAATGACGGATAGGATAAGGAATTTTATTATAAAATTTCATATCAACTTCTTCACGATATGTGTTATATCCCGCAAAAAATTCATCTGCTCCTTCCCCAGATAAGACAACTTTAACATCTTTACTAGCTATGTTAGCAACAAAGTATAAAGCAATGGCTGCCGGATCACTAAAAGGCTCGTCCATGTGATAAATTATAGTAGGAATAATATCCATATATTCTTGTTTCGTAATTTTTTTACTAATATTTTTTATCCCTAATTTATCTGTTAAATCTTTGGCATACTCAATTTCATTATAACGAGGAATATCATAACCAACGGTATAAGTTTTATCAGGTTTAGCAATACTTACTAAATAAGATGAATCAATTCCACTTGATAGAAATGAACCAACCTCTACATCACTTAATAAATGATGTTCGACAGAATCTTTCATTGTTTTAGAAATAGTATCTACTGTTTTTTGATAATCCATTCTTTTTTCTTTAAATTCCATTTTATAATATCTTTTAATAGTTATTTTATTATCTTTTAAAGTTAAACTACATCCTGGATCAAGACGATATACTCCTTTAAAAAATGTTTCAGTTGTCGGAGTAAAACTAAAAGATAAATAAGGTCCAATTAATTCTTTGTTTAAGACTCTTTCAAAATCTGGATGTTCTAAAAAAGATTTTATTTCAGAAGCAAAGAGAAAAGTTTCACCTTTTTGATAATAATAAAAAGGTTTTATGCCAAAATTATCGCGGGCACAAAATAAAGTCTTATCCTTTTTATCCCATATGGCAAAAGCAAACATTCCGCGAAGTTTTTTAGGTAAGTCACTACCCCATTCTTCATAACCATGTAATAATACTTCTGTATCACTTTTAGTTTTAAATTTGTGTTTTTTCTTTTTTAGTTCGGCTTTTAATTCAATATAATTATAAATTTCGCCATTAAAGATTACAACCAAACTTTCATCTTCATTAAACATTGGTTGGCTACCTGTATTGATATCAATAATTGATAAACGACGATGCCCTAAAGCTACATCATCATCAACGTAGTATCCTTCAGCGTCTGGTCCACGATGAATAATGCGATCTGCCATCTTCTTAATAATCTTTTTTTTATTTTTTTCTTTGCTTACAAAACCTGTTATTCCACACATAATATTACTCCTAACTATTTAAAATTTTTTGATACAAGTTATTTTCTATTATCGCTTTGCTAATGGTAAAACTATTAGAAACTCTTGTATTCATACTCTCTATATAATTATTATCTACCATTTTTTCATTTTTAGCAATATATCCTTGATTTGTGATAAATTTTCCTTGATCAGATACCCAACTACGATTAGAAAATATAGCTAAGCCTTCTGCATCACTAAATATATCATTTCCAATCAATAACCTGGAATCATAATCAATGCCAAATAAATTCAATATTGTCGGTAAAACATCTATTTGGCTTGCTACTTTATCTACTGTTTTATTTTCTTGTTGATTATTCCAAATAATTAAATTGCTATGATTTACTTCAATAGTTTCATCTCTTTCATAACTAGATATTTCATTTATTTCATCAAGAGTTAAAGTATAAGGATAATGATCTCCTGTTAAAACAAGAACTGTATCATCTAATATGCCTTTAGAATCTAGTTTATTTATTAAAGTAGTTAAAGCATTTTCTAATTCTATTTGACTGGCAACATAAGCTTTTACAGAATCGCTATATGGTAAATTTTCCACTAATTTTTTATTTTTAAGGGCAATACTATTTCCACCCATAAAATTATAAGGAGCATGTCCACTAACTGAAATATAATACGTAGCAAAATGTTCATTAAAAGCATATTTATCAAAACTAGCATTAATTAAATCTACATCACTCGGTAACCACTTACAATTTATTTCTTTTTCGAGACCATTACCACAAGCCGTAAAGTTTTTAAAACCTAAAGTTGGCATAGTATTATTTCGCCCATAATATTTGTAAGACCAATTATGATAACTAGCCGTATTATAACCAAGATTATTAAAGACATTTCCTAATGAATATGGCAAGTATGGACTATTGTTACGCCACATACCTAAAATTTCTTGAGTTGGTATTAAACTAGTCATGGCTTGAAATTCTCCACCAGTTGTACTTAAAAAAACTGGGGAATAATAATTAGTAAAATTAAAACCTTCATGAATTAATTTGTAAAGAGTAGGAGTAAGTTCTTTAGATACAGCAATAGAATTAAATCCTTCTGCTAATATAAAAATTAAATTTTTGCCTTTATATTTACCTGTATATTCATTTTTATTAGTAGCTTCTTTATTAGATAAATAAGTATAAATATTTTTAAGATTTTCATCAGTTTCGTTAGCAATTAATGAGTCAAAATCAATATCTAATTTATTATATTCTGTAGTTTTAGACTTCTCATGTTCTTGGTCATTTGATAAAATTATATTTTCTTTAAAGCCAAAAATATTTCGTTCTAAACTTAATCTTTGGGTTGTAAATATTCCTAAAACATCATTAGAGGTTGTTAACGAATCAATATTATGATAGAGATTATAAGCAGAATACATTCCTTTTTTATCTAAGTTTAAAGTAAAAATAGCAATTAAAAAGCATATAACAGTAAACATTAAATTTAATAATGATTTATTAGGAGTATAATTAAACTCTTTTTTATAGAGTAAATAACTAATAAAAGGAATTAATAGTATTAAAACATCAACAATTTTAGTTATAACTAAATCAAAGCCAATTTCAACGAAGTCCATAGCTTGACCAGCAAGTTCTAAAGTACTTATAGAAAAAGGTACGGAAAACATAATGAAATAAAGATAATTAAAAATATAAAAAATTGAAATACATATCATTATTAATAAACTTATCTTTCGAGAAGTTTTTTCTTGTCCTAAATGAGTCATAAAGTGGCAAAAAAAAGCAGTTGCTAAACTAAATAAAATAATAAAGCCAAATTTAATGTCAGGTAATTTATTGAACATTAAAATTTTACTGATAAATTCTAAATAAATTATAGATAAAAAATAAAGAATAAAAGTAGAATACTTCTTTTTCATTTTATTCCTCCTGCTTCTATGTATTATAACACAATGTTAGGAATATTGTTAAATGATTAAATTAATGTTAAATTTACTTTTTCTTTTTCTTTATCAATTTTATCAACATAACAAGTTATAATATCGCCGACATGAATGACATCTAAAGGATTTTTAACATATTCTTTGCTTAATTTAGATATATGAATTAAGCCATCATTATGAAGTCCTATATCGACAAAGGCCCCAAAAGAAACAACATTTCGCACTGTTCCTGTCAGTTCCATACCAATTTTTAAATCATCAATAGTTAAAACATCGCTTTTTAATAAAACATCATCTAAAGCATCTCTTGGATCTAATCCTGGCATTAGCAATTCTTCAATAATATCATTTACGGTATATAAATCACTATTTAGTTGTTGACTTAATAAAGTTCGATCACAAGATTTTAATTTTTCTTTAAATTCATTGCTATTCATGTTTTTAATATCTAAATCTAAAGTTTTTAATAATTTAGTAGCTACATCATAACTTTCGGGATGTATTTTAGTTCTGTCTAAAGGATTTTCACCATCATTTATACGTAAGAAACCAACACATTGTTCATAAATTTTAGCACTTATTCCATTAATATTTTTGATTTCTTCTCGATTTTTAAAGATACCATTTTTCTTAAATTTTTGAATATTTTCAATACATTTTTTATTTAATCCGGAAATATATTTTAAAATACTAGAACTCGCCGTGTTAATATTTACGCCAACTTCGTTGACGATTTTGGAAACAGTAAAGTCTAAGGCATTACTTAAATTATTTTGATTAACATCATGTTGATATTCACCGACACCAATTGATTTGGGATCAATTTTGACTAGTTCTGATAATGGATCTTGAACTCTTCTGCCAATAGAAATAGCACTTCTTTTTTCGACAGTTAAATCAGGAAATTCTTCAATTGCTAATTTACTAGCAGAATAGACACTGGCTCCTGCTTCACTAACTAAGTTATATTTAACCTTTAAACCTTTTATTGCTTCAGATACAAAAAATTCACTTTCCCGAGAAGCTGTTCCATTACCTATAGCAATTATATCAGCGTTATATTTCGTAATTAATTCCCGTAAAATTTTAGTAGCTTCGATCTTTTTATTATGAGGTTCATGGGGATAAATGGTAGCAATTTCTAATACTTCTCCATAAGGATTTAAAACAGCAAGTTTGCATCCTGTCCGAAAAGCCGGATCAAAGCCAATAATAGTTTTATTTTTAACTGGTTTGGTCATTAATAATTTTTCTAAATTATCTTTAAATGTATTAATAGCTTCTTCACTAGCATTATCAGTTAAATCGGTGCGTATTTCTCTTTCGATACTCGGTAAAATTAAACGTTTTAAAGCATCTAATATAGCATCATTAACTATTGGAACAACAAAAGAATTAGGATTTTTAATAAAACGAGTTTGATAATTTTTTACAATAGCATCCAAATCAAATTGTAAACTTACAGATAAAATTCCTTCTTTTTCTCCACGATTAATAGCTAGAACACGATAGTGTTTCATATATTTTATACGATCTTGAAAATCATAATACATTTCGTAGATTTTCTTTTCATCATTACTATTTTTTTTCTTTTTGGAACTTAAGAAACCTGTATTATAAATAAAGTTACGTAACCATTTTCGCTCACTAGCACTATCACTAATCCATTCACTTATGAT
>CANRLP010000015.1 GCA_947631515.1 uncultured Bacilli bacterium | reverse complement strand
GATATAACAAGTAAACTAACAGATGGAAGTTTATTTAAAGAAATAGAAAGTGGAAAATTTGACGATATATTTGTTGGAGATTACATAAAAACAACAACTAATAAAAAAAATATTATTTGGTTAATAGCTGATTTAGATAATTATTTACATTCTGGGTTTGAAGACTTAACTCAACATCATGCAACGATAATACCAGCAGCTCCTTTAATTAACGCTCAAATGAATTCCACGAATACAACTGCAGGAGGATATGCAGGAAGTGCAATGGTAGGATATGAAGTAGGAGAAGATGGAAAAGCTACAGCAAATAAAAAATCAGAAGGTGGAACATTAGACACAATATTAAGTACATATATAGAACCAGATTTTGGGGTTAGTAATGCTAGTAATGACAATACAGATCACATAATTGAATATAGTAATTTATTAACTAATCAAATAGATAAAACAATGACAAATCGATTTAGTACCAGTGGCGGAGCAAGTATCAATGCTACATGGTATAAAAGAAAACTAGATTTAATGAGTGAAGTAAACGTTTATGGAACAATCGCATGGTCAAGTAGTGGATATGATACGGGAATAGATAATTGTCAATATACCATATTTAAACTAAAACCGGATTTTATCAATTCATATAAAACTCAGGCATTAACTTATTGGTTAAAGGATATAGTTAGTTCTTCACGCTTTTCTGCTGTCACTGGTTACCGCTATTCTGGAACTAACAGTCTTTCTGAGTATGGCATTCGCCCAAGATTCTTAATTGGTTAATTATTAATCAAAGTCCCTTTATGGAACTGATTAAAAAAGTTAGACTATAAGACCTTCTTTCAATTTTTGTTAAGTCACTTAAATTGTATTAGGTATTTACTTATATGTCTTTTTTTAATAACAAAAAGTGCATATAACTTAATACGTTACACACACTAAACATTTTACAACTAAATTAATAAAGTAATTTTTTACTTTAGATATAAATCATAGTATTCATCGTAAGTTATATCTTTATCAACAACATCTGTTGCAATATCAACACCTAAATAACGTAAATGCCATGGCTCTTCAATGTAACCAGTTATAGGCATGTTTTCCTTAGTATAACGGATAATAAAACCATATTTATAGGAATTATCTTGTAACCATTTAGCGTCACTTTCTCTTATTTCATTATAGCCTTCACTCCAAACGTCTACAGCTAGTCCGGTTTGATGTTCAGAATGTCCTGGTCGAGCTGAATAGGTATCAGCTTCTTTTACACCATCGCGAGCAACATAGTTATTATATAAAGTTTTTTGAGTTTGATAAGAACGATAGGCACTATATGGTCTTATATAAACATTATCTAACTTACCTGCTGCTACCAATTGTTCAAAGGCATCAGCAGCTTTTGCTCGTAGTTTGTATCGAGAATCATAACTTAAACTTTTTAAATCATTCGGAGCATAAGTACCTAAAGAATGATATTTATTAACTAGTACAGTATATTCATTACTATTTTCAATTTCTTCTATTTGAGTATAAAAATCGTGATCTAAGCCAATATTAACTTTTAAAACAGCTTCTTCTAAAGAACAATTGTGTAAATCTTTGTATTCTTCATATTTATCTAATTTGTCTACTTCGAAATTTTTAATATAATAGTATGGTTTTAAATCTAATTTATCTTCTTCTAAAAGCTTTTCAATATTTTTTTTAGATATATACTTAAAAATATCATTAATTTCTTCATTGGAATACGAGTTATTTAAAAGAGTATTAACTTTGGTAATGAAGTTATCAACTTCGACATAATCTATATTTTGATAGTTATTAACATATTTTTCATTAAAATTATTACTATTTAATGCGAAATCTAAAGTTTTGGAATAATTTTGCTTATCGATTTGGTTATAAACATTATATTTTTTCATGATTGAGACCGCCTTACTACTATATGCTATATTCTCTTCCATATAAAAATATGTTGTAATAGTAGAACATAAAATAATAATTGCAATTAAATATAAATATTTTTTCATATGAAAACCAATCCTTCTAACTTAAATATATTTTATCAAATTATAATTAATTTTACTCATAAAAGTTAATAATTCGCCATAATTTTTACTAGAGGTGAATTATGAGGAAGTTAATAATTGGTGTGTTATTATTTTTATTTATGATTCCTGTTGTTTATGCTGAGGAAGATTTAGCAAGTAATTCCAAAAGCGCAATATTATTAGAAATGTCTACTGGAAAAGTTTTATATGAAAAAAATGCTAATGAGAAATTGGCTCCTGCTTCGATGACAAAAGTAATGAGTATGCTCCTTATTATGGAAGCTATTGAACGTGGCGATTTTACAATGGATGATGATGTTGTAATTAGTGATAATGCTTCTGGTATGGGAGGGAGTCAAATATTTTTACAAACTGGTGAAAAATATAAGGTTCGAGAATTATTAAAAGGGATTGCTATTGCCAGTGGTAATGATGCAGTTGTAGCGATGGCCGAAAAGGTTAGTGGTACAGTATCAAGTTTTGTAGAAGCTATGAATAAAAGAGCTCAAGAGTTAGGTCTTAAAAATACTCATTTTGATAATCCTCATGGTTTAGATAGTGAAAATCATTATACTACAGCTAGTGATATGAGTGTTATGGCAAGAGAACTTTTAAAACATGAAGAAATTTTAGAGTTTACAAGAATTTATGAAGATTATTTAAAGAAAAATGATGGATCAAGTATCTGGCTGGTTAATACTAATAAGTTAGTTCGTTTTTATGAAGGCGTAGATGGCTTGAAAACTGGTTATACAACAACGGCTGGTTATTGTATGACTGCAACAGCTAAAAAAAATGAAATGCGTCTTTTGTCTGTTGTAATGAATGCTCCTTCTAGTGATTTACGAAGTAAAGATACTACTAATATGTTAAATTATGGTTTTAATTCTTATAAATTAAATATTTTATATGAGAAAGAGAAAAATTTAGGTCAAGTTAAAATAGAAAAAGCCAAGAAGGAAAAAGTAGATGTTTATTTAAAAGATGATATTACTATGTTATCTAAAATTAATGAAAACCAAGGAGAATATAATTATAATGTTATAGTTAATGAATTGAAAGCTCCGTTAAGTAAAAATCAAAGTATTGGACGTGTAGAAGTCATAGATAACGAAGGTAATATTGTCAAAGAAGAGGATGTTATTGTCAAAGAAGATATAGAAAAAGCCAACGTATTTGACTTGTTCAATCGAATTGTAGCGGCTTTATCAAGTGGGAACTTAAGTTAATAAAGATATAAACTTTATGTCAATTATCATTTGTTTACGAATTTCTTTGACAAATTAATGCTATAATGTTAAATAAGGTAGGTACGTTATGGCAAAAAGTATAAATAAAAAACAAAAAAGAGTAAAAAAGAAAATTTTCCGTTATTTAACTTGTTTTCTTTTTATTATAAGTGTTATTACTATAGGTTTATTATTTTTCTTAAATGTTTTACCTATAACTTATTTTGGAATTTTTACTTTACTTTTGTTGACTTTTGATGGAGTAATATCCTATTTTCTGTTGGGGAAAGGATGGAAAAAACGTTTATTTGGAACAATTCTGTCTTTTATTGTCATAATTTTATTATTTGTTGTGATAAATTATAGTTTGAATACTTTTGACTTTTTTAATAAAATAACTGGACATGATTATAATACGAAAAATTATAGTGTAGTAACATTGAAATCTAACTCTTATGATAAATTAAAAGATTTAAAAGATAGTGATATTGGTTATGTTGCTAATAATAATGATGAAGGAATTGAAAAAGCTAAGGATGCGATTACTAAAAAAGTTGATGCCAATTTAATTTCTTATGAAGATTTATCGTTATTATTAGAAGATTTTATGAATGAAGAAGTAGAAGCTATTTTAATTGAAGATGCTGAAAAAAGTATTTTAGAAGAGGAACACGATGATTTCCTTAAAAATGAAAAAATAATTTATAAATTTTCGGTTGATGTAGATTTAAAAAATTCTTTAACTAAGGAAGTAGATATTACTAAAGATTCATTTAATGTTTATATTTCAGGAATAGATACTTATGGTAAGATTACTAGTGTATCTCGGAGTGATGTAAATATGGTAGTTACAGTTAATCCTCAAACTCATCAATTACTTTTTACGAGTATACCTAGAGATTATTATGTTAAATTACATGGTATAGATACTACTTACAATGATAAATTGACTCATGCCGGAATTTATGGTATTGATAAGTCAGTTCAAACAGTTGAAGATTTATTAGATATAGATATTAATTATTATGCCAAAGTTAATTTTACTTCTTTAATTTCCATTGTCGATCAATTAGGAGGTATAGAAGTAAATAATGACGAAGCCTTTAGAGCTTATTATGTAGAAGATGAAGTAGTTGATTATTCTTTTAAAGAAGGAATAAATAAATTAAATGGTAAACAAGCTTTAGCTTATAGTCGAGAAAGAAAAAGTTTAGCTTTAGGGGATGTAGCTAGAACTAAACATCAACAACAAGTTTTAGAAGCTATAATAAATAAAGTTTTATCTAAAAATATTATTACTAAATATGCTGATTTATTAAATGCTTTAGAGGGTAAATTTATTACCAATATTGGAACAAAAAATATTACTAGTTTAGTAAAAAAACAAATTAAAGATATGCCAAGTTGGAATATTACCAAAAATACCTTATCAGGAACTAGTGATTCCAATTATACTTATTCTTATAAAAGTGCCAAATCTTATGTTATGGTTCCAATCCCTGAATCAGTAGATAATGCTAAAGATTTAATAAAAAAGACTTTGGATGGTACTTTATAGACTTTAATAAAAGTCTTTTTTTTGGAAAATTTGTAACATTTTCCTTATTTTTGGTATAATTTAAACAGGTGAGGTTTATGCCAAAGAAAATGGAACAATTATTTATAATATTTTATTTATTAATTCCTTTTACTTACTTTTTTTCAGAAATATATAGTAATAATATTATAATAAATTCGCTAATTTTATTTTGGGAAAGTATAACTTTTATTTATACCTTGATTTATCTTTTGAAAAAATTTTCTTCTAAAAAAATATTTTTATTCTATGGTTTTTATTTTATTATTTATTTACTCTATATTATAAATAGACATTTAGGAATCTATGAAATATTGAATTTATTACATATCTTTTATTTACCTTTTTTAATTTTATTTTTTTCGATATATCCAAATAAAAAATATACTAAAAAAACATTGTTTAATTTAGCTTTAGGTTATTTTTTCTTAAATTTAGTTTTCATAATTATTCATATTGTACCTAGCACTTCTTTTCAAAATACATTAATTTTCTTTTTACCTATAGTTTTATCATATTTGCAAGATTGTAATAATTATTTATTAAAGATATTACTTCTAATTTTGTTAATTACTACTTCTTTACTATTTAATTCGGGCATTTTATATTTATCTTTGCTAATTACCTTTATTTATTTTTTAATAGTAAATTATAAAAAAATGCAAAAAAGTTTTAAACGAAATAATATTAAGGTTTTATTAACAATTTTGGTTTTGCTGTTTGCTATAGTTGCTTACTTACCTAATAATTATAATTTTTCTAATTTTAATATAATTAAAAATTTAAATGTTTATGTAGATAATAAAGTAATGGCTTTAAAAAATATTAATAATGTCTATCAAAAAAGTAATGCAAAAGAAAAAATATTAGGATTAGGACAAGAAAAAGTAAGCAATTTAAATACTAAAGCTCCCGATATATTCACTATTTTTTATACGTTAGGTATATTAGGTTTTCTTTTTTATCTTATATTAGTTATTTATGTTTTGCAAAAAACAAAGTTAAAAGGTATTTATAAATTTATTTTTATTATGATAATGTGTTGGTCATATTTTACTAGTGATATATTATTAAATAATTATCTTTATTATTTATTAGCTTGGTTATTTTTAGTAAATCAAAAAGATTTGCGTAATCCCAATAAAAATATTTTATTGGTAAGTAATATGTATCCAAGTAAACAAAATCCTCATTATGGTGTTTTTGTTAAGAATTGTTATGATCTTTTGAAAGAAAATGATTTTAGTATTGATTTAGTAGTTATGCCTAAAACTACCGGTAAGTTAAAAAAATTGATAGCTTATATAAAGTTTTGTGGTTCATCTTTTATTAAAAGTTTGTTAAATAATTATGATTATATTTATGTTCATTTTATTTCTCATTCTACGATTGGCGTATATTTACCTGTTATAACTTCTAAAAATACGCAACTTATCTTAAATATTCATGGTAATGATTTAGTTGCTGATACGAAAATAGATCAAATGTATTTGCCTTTGAGTAAATTATTTTTAAAAGGTGCTGATATAGTTATAGTTCCTTCAAATTATTTTGCTAGAATTTTAATGCATGATTTTAAAGTAAGTAAAAATAAAATTGTGGTTTATCCTTCTGGAGGAGTAAATATAGCCAAATTTAAAAAGATAAGTAAGAAGACAGCTTTAAAGAATGCTAAACTTAAAGATGATGTTAAATATTTTGGCTTTGTTTCGCGAATTGAAAAGGATAAGGGCTATGACATATTAATAATGGCTATTAATGAATTGAAGAAGGCTAAGAAATTAGAGAAAATAAAATTTTTATTAATTGGTGATGGTAGTGATTTACCAATTCTTAATGATTTAATTGCTAAGTATAAGTTGAACAAATATATTATTCGTAGATCATTTGTTACTCAAGATGAGTTAGTAAATATTTATAATGCTCTAGAAGCTTTAATTTATCCAACGAGAAGAAAAAGTGAATCTTTAGGTCTTACTGGTTTGGAAGCTATGGCTTGTGAAACACTAGTTATTGGAAGCAATAAATATGGCCCTAGTGATTATTTAGTAGATAAAGAAAATAGTATTACTTTTGATCCTCAAAATTATAAAGAGTTAGCAGAAAAAATTATGGAAGTTTTAGAAATGAAAAGTAAAGATAAACAAAAACTTACTAAGAATGCTCGTTTAAAAAGTGAAGAATATAGTATTGAAAAAACAAAGAAAATTATTTTAAAGGTATTTAATAGAAAAGTTGATTAAAATTTTTCTATTTTTTTATGATTATAGTTATTTTTAATTGTTTTTAAATAGTTACATGGTAAAATGGTATTGAGGGTACTTATGAAAAATGGAATAGTAATATTAAATTATAATGATAGTGAAAATACAATGTTAATGCTTGATGATATTAAAAATTATAAAATTTTAAGTGCTATTATAGTTGTTGATAATCATAGTACGGATGATTCATTTAAAAAATTAAAGAAATATGAAAATAGTAAAATTAAAATTATTGAAGCTCCCGAAAATAAAGGCTATGCAGCAGGAAATAATTTTGGAATTAAATATTTAATTGAGAATTTTGAAATAGATAATATTATTATTTCTAATCCAGATATTATTGTTCAAGAAAAAGATATTAAAATGTTAGTTAATGATTTAAAAAATGAAGATATATCACTTATAGCACCCAATATTAAAGAACCTATCGGCATTTCAAGAGGATGGAAACTACCTACCTTTTTATCAGAATTAGTAGCTAATATTCCTTATTTTAGAGTTTACGAAAATAAAATTTTGGCCATTGATGAGGAAAAGTATCAAGAAAAATTAACACAAGTTGAAGTAGTAAAAGGGTGTTTTTTTATTATAAAAAAAGAAGCTTTCGCAGCTATTAACTTTTTCGATGAAAATACTTTTTTATATTATGAAGAAGTTATTATCGGAAAACATTTAAAAGAATTAGGTTTAAAAACTTATGTAGATAATGAAGTAGTAGTAATTCATGCTTTAAGTCAAAGTGTTGATAAAAGTATTAAAAAAATAAATAAGTTTAAAATATTAAAGAATAGTCAAATGTATTATGAAAAAAATATAAATCATTTAGATATTTTTAAGTTAATTTTATTACGTTTATTTTATTATTTTTATTTAATAGCATTATATATTACTAATATTTTTAGGAAGTGAGTCATGAAAAATATAATTATAATTGGAGCCAGAGGATACAAAGCAAGTTATGGCGGTTGGGAAACTTTTGTAACTAATTTAATTCAAAATTATCGTGATAAAGATGTTGCATTTCATGTACCAGAATGGACTAGTAATAAAGATAGTAAAAATAAAATTATCAAAAAAGATCATGTATCTTGTTTACAAGTATATGCTCCTAGTCTAGGTTTTGTAACCATGTTTATTTATGCTATTAAAGCTTTATTTAAAATGAAAAAATATATTAAAAAAAATCATTTAACCAATACTATAATTTATGTTTTAGGGTGCAGAATGGGTCCTTTTTATCCTTTTTTAGTTCATCCTTTAAAAAGAAAAGATATCAAAATATATTTAAATCCTGATGGCTTAGAATGGAAAAGAGAAAAATGGTCTTGGTGGATAAAACAATGTTTTAAAATTAGTGAATATTTTATGGTTAAGTATAGTGATGAAATTATATGTGACTCGGCGGCGATTAAAAATTATATAGATAATAAGTATCAAAAGTTTCATAAAAAAACCCATTTTATTTCTTATGGAGCTTATTTAAATAATAAGATTAAGAATAATGAAAAAATTAAAAACTTAATGCAAAAATATGATATAAAAGAAAATAATTATTATTTAATAGTTGGAAGATTTGTTCCTGAAAATAATTATGAATTAATTCTTAAAGAATTTAAAAACACTAATACTAAAAAAGATTTAGTTATTGTTTCCAATGTCGAAAAAAATAAATTTTATTATGAATTATTAAATAAGACTGATTTTGAAAGTGATTCTCGAATTAAATTTATCGGAAGTGTTTATGATCAAGAGATATTAAAATATTTAAGAGAAAATGCCTTTGCATATATTCATGGACATAGTGCTGGAGGTACTAATCCATCTCTTTTAGAAGCTTTAGCAACGACCAAAATAAATATTTTATATAATGCTATTTATAATGTGGAAGTAGGAGAATTTGCGAGTCTTTATTTCAGTCGCCAAGAAGGAGATTTAAAAAAATTGATTGAAAAAGTCGATAAATTTGATTACCAAATGATAAATAAATATGAAAAACTTGCTAAAAATAGAATTAAAGAGGCTTATACTTGGGATTTAGTAGTCGAAAAATATAAAAAAATATGGTAGAATTAAAAAAAATAAAGCAGAAAGGTATAGCAAAATGACTAAATATAAAAAAGATTATTTTTTTATGGGTAATAGTAATCATAATTATTTAGGAATACCTGAAAAAGAGAATAAATATGAAATAGATACTTATGATATTAATAACAAAAATGATAGTCACTCTATAATATATAATTTGATATCTAATAATTCTTCAATTTTGGATGTCGGCTGCTCTACAGGTATACTTGGTAAAATGATAAAAGAAAATAAAAGTTGTAAAGTAGATGGTATCGAATATGATCAATGCGCTTATGATATTTTAAAAAAGAAAAAGATATATGATAATCTTTATAATTTTTCTATTACAGATCAAAATAGCTCAAATTATCAAAATTTTATAAAAAATCATAATAAATATGATTATATTGTTTTTGCAGATGTCTTAGAACATATAGTAAATCCGTTAGAAGTAATTAACGCTTTTAGTTATAAGTTGAATAATAATGGTAAATTAATAATTAGCATACCTAATATTGGTCATATAGATATTATCAAAGGATTGTTAAATCAAGATTTTAACTACAATGATATAGGAATTTTAGATAATACGCATTTAAGATTTTTTACAAGTAATTCATTTTTTGAAATGATGGAAAATTATAATGAAGTATATGATAGATATTTAAGTGTAAATTATGTAGATTGTACAACTTATCAACCCTCTTATATAAGTGGAAAGAACCTTTTTAATCAGCAAAAATTTTTTATAGTTCAAAATATATTTGAATTAACTTTAGCAGATTCAAAAGAAAAAATATATTATAACAATAAACCTACATATAGTGATAATTTTAAAAAAATTGTAGAAATTTTTGAAGAATTTAATTATCAGAAAACTATTATTCAAGAAAATAAAAATACAATTAAAAATTATCAAAAAAATATAGGTAATTTAGAAATAGAAAATATGAATTTGAAAGAACAAATTGATACATTAAATAAACAAATTGAAACTTTTATGCAACAATTTACTAATAAAAGTGAGGAATTGGAAAAAATAATAAATAGTAAAAGCTGGAAGTATGTTACTACGGCGAGAAATTTATACAACAAAATAAAAGGAGTAAAATAAATGGAAAAAGATGCAATTGAAATTAAAAATGTTACAAAAAGTTTTAAATTATTTTACGATAAACCAAGTACTTTAAAGGAAAGATTAGTTTTCTGGAATAAAAAGAAAGCCGATGAACGAGTAATTCTTAATGATATTTCAGTTAATATAAAAAAAGGCGAGTCTGTTGCTTTAATTGGAGTAAATGGTAGTGGTAAATCAACTTTATTAAAGATGATGACAAAAATAATATATCCTAACAAAGGTACAATTAAAACTTATGGAAAAATTACTTCTTTATTGGAACTAGGTGCTGGATTTCATTCTGATTTTACAGGTCGTGAAAATATTTATTTCAATGCTTCAATATTTGGACTTACCGAAAAAGAAATTGATAAAAGATTAGCCAATATTATTGAATTTTCCGAACTTGGAGAATTAATAGACAGTCCAGTTCGTACTTATTCGAGTGGACAATATATGCGTTTAGCGTTTTCCATAGCTATTAATGTAGATGCTGATATTTTATTAATTGATGAAATTTTAGCTGTCGGTGATCAACATTTTCAAGATAAATGTTTTGAAAAGTTAACCGAACTTAAAGATAGTGATAAAACAATTGTAATCGTAAGTCATAGCTTAGATGCAATTAAAAAATTATGCAGTCGAGCAATTTGGATAAATGATGGTAAAATAGTAAAAGATGGTAAAATTGATGATGTAATAGATGAGTATATAAAGGTGTGTGGTTAAATTATGAAAGAATTAATATCTAATCTTTATAATTATCGCTTATTATTAAAAACTAATGTCAAAAAAGATATTAGAGGAAAATACAAAGCTTCTTTTTTAGGTATTTTATGGTCTTTTATTAATCCGTTATTAACGGCTTTAATTTATGCAATTGTGTTTCCATTTATATTAAAAAATACAGAGCCTCATTATGTAACGTTTGTAATTATTGGTTTATTACCTTGGACTTATTTTACCATGACCATTATGCAAGGAACGGTATGTATTTTAGCTAATGCGGGAATTATCAAAAAAGTTTATTTTCCTCGCGAAATACTTCCTATTTCAATCAATACAAGTGGTTTAATTAACTTCTTGATTTCTTGTTTAATTATTTTTATATTTTTAATAGCTAGTGGAATAGGTTTTAGTAAATATATATTATTTTTACCAATTATAATAATTGTTCAATATATATTACAATTAGGAATTATTTTAATAACTAGTGCAGTTAATATTTATATAAGAGATGCTGAATATATAATTAATTTTTTAGTTAATATGATTTTTTATGCAACACCTATTATTTATTCAGCTAAAATGTTTGAAGGTACCAGTATTGCTTGGTTAATTAAGATTAATCCTATGGCTAGTATTATAAATAGTTATCGCAATATATTGTTTTATCAAACATTACCAGAATTAAAAGCGTTGTTTTATACTTTTTTAGGGAGTTTGATATTATTATTTATCAGTTTTAAAATTTTTAATAAATTACAAAGGGGATTTGCTGAGGAGGTTTAAGATGGAAGTAGTAAATTATTATTTAACAGGAGTAAATAATCCTTGTCTAAAAATTATTGGTACATATGAAGATAAATTTGATATTACTTTACTTGGAGATGGTAAAGAATTAGATTTTGACTTAGATTTAAATAAAGAGAAAAAAACTTTTATTATCTTAGCATTAGTTAAGAATATAAAAAACATTACATTAATTGATAATAGTACTTCTTTAGAAATTTTTAAAATAACGAATAAAAAATATAAAAGAGTCTTAAAAAAAATCAATAGTCTTATTTTAAATTTAGTAACAACAGAAATTTATGAAGTAAATGATTTTATTGGTATTAGAGAAATTAAAATCACTGGTGTAAAAAATCCTGTAATTGAAATACAAGGAACAACTGTTAAAGATAAATGTACATTTTACTTGTGGACAAGTAATAATGAAAAAATAAAACTTAAACCATTAATGAAAGGTAATGATTTTATAATTTATCAAGAAATTAATGCTAAAGATAAAAAATTAGCTTTAATTGTTAAAGTAGATAATAAAGAATATTATGTAGCTAGAATTGTAAATAAGTTTTCTAAAAGAGTTAAAAATAAATTAAAATCGAAAGGATTATCATATTGTAAATATTATCATAATGAAAACATTGAATTTGCTAGTATATTATTAAATGGTATAATACATCCTAGATTAATTATTTCAGGTGAGAAAAAAAATGCTTCTGATAAAATAGTTTTTTTGTCAAATGGGGGAGAATTAGAATATCAAACAGAGCCGACTGCTAAGGCAAAAGAATTTTATTACTATGTTGATTTAAATAAAAGTAACAAACGAGTTTATATATATTTAAATAAAGAATTAATATTGGTAATAAATAATAAAATCGTTTTTAGAATATGGAATAAAATTATTTCGTTAATTAAAAGATTTTTTCAAAAAATATATCATGTAATATATGTTTTTTATCGTGGAATTAGAGCAGCTTGGATTCAGTATCATTTTTTAATACCACCTAGAATGTGGAAAAAATATTGGATTGAATTTGTTAATAAAATGAGAAATAAAGAAAATGGCTTATTTTACAATCCAAATAACATAGTTGAATATAATAAATGGTTAAAAATTTTTGAAAAAGATGAGCAAGTTGAAGATTTGGAATATCAACCTTTAATATCTATATTAATTCCTGTATATAATATCGAAAAAAAATATTTGAATGAATGTGTTAAATCAATTCTTCAACAAACATATCAAAATTTTGAAATATGTTTAGTTGATGATGCCTCAACAAATGTTGATACATTAGCCACTTTAAAAGAGTTAGAAAATAATGCTAAAATTCATGTTAAGTATCGAAAAGAAAATGGTCATATTTCAAAAGCAACTAATGATGCTTTAAAAATGGCTAAGGGAGAATTTATTGCCTTAATGGATAATGACGATACTATAGCACCTAATGCTTTATATGAAGTAGTCAAAGTTTTAAATAATGATAAAAAAATAGATTTTATTTATAGTGATGAAGATAAATTAAATAATAAAAATGTTAGATGTTATCCTCATTTTAAACCAGATTTTTCTCCAGATACTTTAATGAGTTTGAATTATATATGCCATTTTTCCGTATTGCGAAAAAAAATTGTAGAAAAAGTGGGAGGATTTGAAGTAGGTTTAGAAGGGGCTCAAGATCATGATTTATTCTTAAAAGTTTCTGAAGTAACTAATAGAATTTATCATATTCCTAAAATTTTATATCATTGGCGAATGATAGAAGGATCTACATCAGCTTCTTTAAACAGTAAATCTTATGCCTCTAAAAAAGCTAAAATTGCTCTTGAAAATGCTTTGAAAAGAAGAAATTTAACAGCAGAGATTAAAGAGGAACCTTTAAGTGGCTATCATATTATTAATTATACTTTAAAAAAAGAACCTATGATATCTATTATTATACCTACTAAAGATTTAAGTGGCATATTAGAAAAGTGTCTAAAATCATTATATAAAAAAACAACGTATAAAAATTATGAAGTAATAGTAGTTAATAATAATAGTGAAGAATCAGAAACATTTAAATTATTTGAAAAGTATAAAAATAATTATAAAAATTTTAAAGTAATTGATGCCAATATGGAATTTAATTATTCTAAAATTAATAATTTAGCTATTAAACAAGCTAAAGGAGAATATATTGTTTTATTAAATAATGATACAGAAATTATTACTCCAGAATGGTTAAATATTATGGTAGGTTATGCCAGTTTAGATCATATCGGGGCAGTTGGGCCCAAACTTTTATATCCTGATAATACTGTTCAACATGGAGGAGTTATTCTTGGCCTTGGCGGAGTTGCTTCACATGCTTATATCGGTTCAAGTAGAAGAGATACAGGATTATATAGTAGATTAAGAGTTCCTTATAATTATAGTGCAGTAACAGCTGCTTGCTTAATGGTTAAAAAATCAAAATTTGACGAAGTTGGTGGCTTAGAAGAAGATTTAAAAGTAGCTTATAACGATATGGATTTTAACATTAAACTTTTGAAAAAAGGTTATTATAATATATTTTTACCTCAAGTAGAATTGTACCATTATGAATCGAAATCTCGTGGTTATGATACTACAACCGAAAAGTATCAAAGATTTTTAAAAGAACAAGAATATATGTATAAAAAGTGGCCAGAAGAGATTAAGTATGATAAAATGTATAATGAAAATTTTAGTAAAAAAGGTTGGTTTGTCTTAGACAAAAGGAGAATTAAAAAATAAAATCAGCAATATAATAGATGTGAATCCCAATTTGTAAAATCAAATATTGTTGTTTTATATATCATTTGTTAATTAAAATTTATGTTTTAAAAAATTAAAGTTTTCAGCTTTAATTTTTTAATTCTATAATAATTTTTTATAATATTGTGTTATACTAAAAAT
>CANRLP010000014.1 GCA_947631515.1 uncultured Bacilli bacterium | reverse complement strand
GGAGTTGCCTACCGAAGGAATACGTATCGAGGGAAAGATATTACCAGTAAACTAACAGATGGAAGTTTATTTAAAGAAATAGAAAGTGGCAAATTTGACGATATATTTGTTGGAGATTATATAACAAGTCCAAGTAATAAAAAAGATATAAATAACAAAACAGTAGTATGGTTAATAGCTGATTTAGATAACTATTTATATAATGGCTTAAATGATGAACATAACTTAACTAAACACCATGCCACGATAATACCAGCAAGTCCATTAATGAGTGCCCCAATGAATACAACAGCTACAACTAAAGGTGGATATTGTGGAAGTGCAATGGTAGGAGGAACTGTTACGACTGTGTCTACGACTGAAACGAAAGCCGATTGTACTAATGCGATAGCAAGTGGAACATTAGGTCAAGTATTCAATACATATGTAAATCCTGATTTTGGGACTAGTAATGCTAGTAAAGATAAAAAAAATCATGTAATAGAATATCAAAGTCCATTAACTGATTATATGAATTCCGCAATTTCCGGTCGGCTTGGATATGCTGCCGGAGCTACAGTGAGTCGTACATGGTATAATAGAAAACTAGATTTAATGAGTGAAGTAAATGTCTATGGAAGTATGGCATGGTCTAGTACTGGCTTTGATATTGGAACAGATAACAAACAATATGCTATATTTCAGTTAAAACCAAATTTAATTAGCACAGATAGTAATGGGATTCGACACTGGTATTGGTTAAAGGCGGTTGCCACTTCGACGAGATTTGTTGTTGCTTCCTACGATGGCACTGTCGACATCATGGAGGCTAATCAGAATACTATTGGCGTTCGTCCAAGATTCTTAATCGACTAACATTTTTAGATATATTTTGTCGAAACCCAAGAATTTATATTTTATTTCTGTTACTATAAATTTGGGTGAAAAATATGGAGTTATATTATAAAAATGAAACTTTATTTGTAGATGTAGTAAATGATGTAAATTTGGATACCATAGCAATGTTAAAAAGAAGAGTATTTCAAATTTTAGATGATTATGGCATAGATAAAATTATTATTCGTATTGATGGAATATATGATAAAAAATTACTAAATGATTTTAAAAAAGAATATCATCATAAATATAGAGGATATTTGGTAATAAAGTAATTTAGCTATTATTTAGTGAATAAAATATAAAAAGACTTGTAGATGACAAGTTTTTTTGATAAAATATTTTTGGCTTTAAAAAGCAAATAATCATGTTTAAGGGAGAGAATTTATCGAGTGCCGAAGAGGTGATAAATTTTTGGTGATCTTTTACAGATGAATAACGAAGGAGAGTGAATTTATGGCCGTTGTTTCTATGAGTTATTTATTAGAAGCAGGAGTTCATTTTGGACATCAAACCAAAAGATGGAATCCAAAAATGAAAGAATATATTTTTGCTGCAAGAGATGAAATTCATATCATTGATTTAGCAAAAACAGTAGAAAAATTAGAGGAAGCTTACAAAGAAGTAAAATCTATAGCAGATAATGGAGGAACTTTTTTATTTGTAGGTACTAAAAAACAAGCAAGTGAAGTTTGTCGTGAGGAAGCACTTCGTAGCAATAGTTTCTATGTAACTGAAAGATGGTTAGGTGGAACACTTACTAATTTTAGAACTATTCGTAAAAGAGTAAAACGTTTAGAAGAAATTGAAGCTATGGAGAAAAATGGTACTTTTGAAGTATTACCTAAAAAAGAAGTTATCGGACTTAAGAAAGAATATGATAAATTAAATCGCGTATTATGTGGAATTCGTGATATGTATAAATTACCACAAGCCATTATTGTTGTGGATCCTAAAAAAGAAATTAATGCTATTCGTGAAGCAAGAAAATTAAATATTCCTGTTTTTGGTTTAGTTGATACTAATTGTGATCCAGATGATGTTGATTATTGTATTCCAGCAAATGACGACGCTGTTCGTTCAGTTAAAGTTGTTATTGGGGTATTAAATAATGCTATTTGTGAATCTCGTAATTTAGAAATGGTAGATTATGTAACTGAAGAAGATAAAGGAAAATCTCCTAAAGAATCAGTTAAAAATTTACAAAATGAAAAAGTAGAAAATCCTAAAATTGAAAAAGAAACAGTTAAAAAAGAAACAGTTAAAAAAGAAGAAAATGTTAAAGTAGAAGAAGCAAAAGTGGAAAAAGCTCAAGAAACTGCTGATTATAGTAAAATGACATTAGCAGAATTAAAAGCAATTGCTAAAGAACAAGGTTTAAAAGGCTATTCTACAATGAAAAAAGATGAATTACTTTCAAATTTAAAATAAGGAGAAGAATTTTATGGAAATTACTGCAAGTTTAGTTAAAGAATTGCGCGAAAGAAGTGGCGCAGGAATGATGGATTGCAAAAAAGCATTATCTGAATGTAATGGTGATATTGATTCAGCAATCGATTATTTAAGAGAAAAAGGAATTGCTAAAGCAACTAAAAAAGAAGGTCGTATTGCTGCTGAAGGTCTTGCTAATATTTATGTAAATGATAATAAAGCAGTAATCTTAGAAGTAAATAGTGAAACTGATTTTGTTAGTAAAAATGCTGAATTTACTAGTATGATCGATACTATTGGTAATGCTATTTTAAATAGTGATGCAACTACTTTAGAAGAAGCTTTAAATGTTTCTTTAGAAGATGGCACTGTTAATGATTTAATTGTTGCTAAGACAGCTAAAATTGGAGAAAAATTATCTCTTCGCCGAATAGCTGTAGTTACTAAAGAAAGTGATGAAGTATTTGGTTCATATTTACATATGGGTGGAAGAATTGCAGTTTTGACTATTCTTAAAGGAGCAAATGAAGAAATTGCTAAAGATGTGGCTATGCAAGCTGCAGCTATGCATCCAGATTATGTATTTATTGAAGATGTTCCTCAAGAAGTTGTTGCTCGTGAACGAGAAATTTTAAAAGAACAATCAATGAATGAAGGTAAACCATCTGATATTGCAGAAAAAATGGTTGAAGGAAGACTTAAAAAGTTTTATAAAGAAATATGTCTTGCTGAACAAGCATTTATTAAAGATGGCGATATAAATGTTGCAACATATGTTAAAAATGCTGGAGGAGATATTAAATCAATGATTCGTTATGAAGTTGGGGAAGGTATAGAAAAAAAAGTTGAAGATTTTGCTCAAGAAGTAATGAATCAAGTAAATGGAAATAATTAATAAAACTGTTAACTGCCGTTGGCAGTTTTTTTGTTTAAAAAAATAATTTTTAAATATTTTTATATTTTTTAAAGGAAAAAACAAATTTGCCTTGTACATATATAGTAGGAGGCAAAAATGAAATCATATGAAATTGTAAGACAACATGATTTAAAGGATTGTGGAGTATGTGCTTTACTTTCAATTATAAAACATTATGGCGGATTTGTTTCTTTGGAAAAACTTCGCATTGATACGCACACGTCTTTGGAGGGGACTACTGCTTATCATTTAGTGGAGGCAGCCAAAAGTTATGGATTTGATTCATATGGATTGCAATTGAATAATGTAAGTGAATTAAATGATATTATATTACCTGTAATAGCTCATGTAGAAATCAATCATCTCAAACATTTTGTTGTTATTTATAAAATTAGTAGAAATAATTTAGAAATTATGGATCCTGCTAAAGGGAAAATAAAAATGTCATTAGAAGATTTTACTAAAATTTGGACCAACCATATTATCTTGTTTTACCCCAAATATTCGTTACCAAAAATAAATAATCAAAATTATTTTAAAATACTCTTTGGCCAAATAATAAAATCGGAAAAAAATAATATTTGTTTTATTATAATATTAACATTACTCTTTACTTTAATTACTATATTTACTAGTTTTTATTTAAAAGTAGGTTTATCTTTTCTAGATGGAAATAATGAAAATAATATATTACAAAAAGTCTCTATTCTTTTCTTCCTATTTATATTTCTTAAAATTGTAATATATTATTTAAAAAATTATTTTAAAACGGTTTTAAATAAACATGTTGATGGAAATATTTATTATAGTTTTATTAAACATTTATTTTTGCTTCCCAACTATTTCATTAAAAATAGAACTACAGGGGAAATTGTATTACGTTTATCTGAATTAAGTAATTTTAAATTATTTTTTTCAGAAATCATAACTTCCATTTGTATTGATTCTATTCTAGCTATTGGAGTTGGAATAATTTTGTATAATATAAATACTAAGCTATTTTTAATTCTTTGTCTTTTTGGTTTAATGTATTTATTATATGGAATTATATCTGGTAAAATGCTTTATAAAAAAGCTCTTCAAACTAATGATTTAGAAGTTGATTTCCAATCACAAGTAGTGGAAAATTTAGATACGATAATCACATTAAAAAATTTAAATGTATTAGCTAGAGCAACTAAAAAATTGGAAATAAAATTAGTTAAATTTTTATCTCAATATTTTAAATTAAATTTACTGGTTAATCAAACTAATACTTTTTCATTTCTTTTAGATGAGTTACTTCATTTTCTTATTATTAGCATAGGACTTATAGAAATATATCATAATGATCTTACGTTAATTAATTTAGTAACTTTTGAAATGATATTAAATTATTTTATGGAACCTTTTAAAAATATTATAGCTCTAATTCCCGATTATAATTGTATGAAAGTAAATTTGGAAAAAACAAATGAATTTTTTACAATAGAGTTAGAAGATTCAAAACAAGGTTTAAAAGATTTTAAAACAGGTAATATATGTATCGAAAATTTTTCCTTCTCATACAATGATTTTAAACCTATTTTGCAAAATATTAATTTATGTATAGAAGAAAATAGTTGTGTGTTATTTAAAGGTAAAAGTGGTTGTGGAAAATCAACTCTCTGTCAAATTTTAAGTCGTTTGCTTGATTCTAAGAATAAAAATATTACTATTGGAGGAATAAATATTAATGATTATAATTTAGAAACAATTTATAAAAATATAACTTATGTTGGTCAAAAAGAAAATTTGATTCAAGAGACAATACGCAATAATATTACTTTATATCGTGATGTTGATGAATCTTTATTTCAACAAATAGTTAAAATATGTAATATTGAAGATATAGTCATTAAAAAGCCGCTAAGATATGAAACTTATCTTTTGAAAGATTCAATAAATTTATCTGGTGGTGAAAAGCAACGAATTATCTTAGCTAGAGCCCTTTTAAATGATTGTAAAATTCTGATTTTAGACGAAGCTTTAAGTGAATTAAATGAAGATATGGAAATAGAAATAATAAAGAATCTTAAAAGTTATTTTAAAAATAAAACTATTATTTATGTCAGTCATAAAAATCATGAACAATATTTTGATAAAACAATAGATTTTGAGGCTTTATGATAAAAGAAAATATAAAGTATAATTTTTATAATTATTTCCATACAAATTCTAAGAAGGCCAAATTAATTAGTTTAATCATTTTACTAATAATTTTATTACTAATTTGGGTTCTTTATAAAACTTATATAATAAATATAGAAGTTTATAATGCAACGACTATTTGTGAAGAAAATAAATGTAAATTAGAATTTTATCAATTAGTAGAAAAAAATGAATTTATAGATTATGTTACAATAAATAGAAAAAAATATAATATTCAGGAGATTAATTATGCAAATCCGGAAATAGATCAGTCTAATGTTGTTTACCAAAAAGTTTCGATTGAGTTAGAAAAATATCAAGCCCATCATAATGAAATAGTAAAATTGAATATATATAAAGACAAAGAAAAATTATATAAAAAAATATTAAATATTATTTTAGAAAGGTAGTTAGAAATATGAAATTAAATGAACAAGAATTATTAAGTATTGAAGGAGGCATTAAATATAGCATATTAGCTATAGTTGGAGCTGTTGGTATATTTATAGCTGGAGTAGTGGATGGATTTCTTCGTCCCTACAAATGTAATTAAGGAGGTTTAAAAATGAGATTAAATGAACAACAATTAACTGAAATTCAAGGTGGAGCAATTACTGCTACATTATTAAATGCTCTTTCAAGAGCAGCAAGTACTATTTTAGAAATAGGTAGAACTGTAGGTAGTTCAATAAGAAGATTAATTAATAAAAATTATTGCTAGAAACTTTCTTGCTTCTCAAAAATAATTAGTATATAATTGTACTAGAATAAAGGAGGAGTATATGGTATGAAAAATAATCGTGGCTTTATTGCTATTTCATTAATATACTCCTTTTTTTTAATGTTTTTATTAACTTTGTTGGCTATTGTAGCTAATTATGCTCACAATCGAATATTATTAAATAGTGCCAAAACAGTAATTAAAGAAAAATTAAATGGTTTATCAGAATTTAATCCTATTTTATTAGAAAATAAAACTTATAATGTAGGAGAAACTGTTTATTATGCTGATGAAAATTGGATTGTTTTATTAAATTCTGCTAGTGATGTTCGACTTATATTAGCTAGAGGATTAAATAAAGATGAATTAACAAATAATTTGTCCGGAGAATTTAGTGCTTCTCAATTAAATCAAATTATTAGTAATAATACTATAACAATGTGTACTAATTGGTATACGCCTATTTTTTGTAGTTATGTTAGTGCTAATGTTGGGTTCTATAACGAATATTCTTGGAGTATATCAGTTGTTAAGAAAGTTTTAGATAATTGGTTTAATGAGAATGCTTTATTACAAAAAGCTTTAGCGAGGGATTCTTTAAATAAAATGTCGTTTAGTGATAGTAAAAGTTCTTATGAGGAATATATAAGAATAGCTACTGTAAATGAATATAGAGATTTAAATACGAAAGCATGGAATTTAACATATTCTAGATTAAATGCTGGTAAAAGCATGTTAAATGTTAATGGTACAGAATTGTCAGCTAGTGATAGCAAATTAGAAGTAAGACCAGTAATTCAAGTCAAAAAAGCTATATAAATTTTTGAAAAGCTTTATAAAAAATGAATCCAATTATTCCAAATAATAAATATTGGCTAATTTCTTCTATTGTAAATAATGGCATAGGTAAAAGTAAAATAGAACTGGCACAGATCATTCCTAAAATAGTATTAAAGAAAAAAGATTGATGATATTTAATAAAGTATAAGGAAAATTTACTACCTAAAAAGAAGCCTAGAATATCACCTAAAAAATAGCAAATTAGAGGTAAGGCAAAATAAGCGGTAGAAAAACTTAAATTAGCTAAAAAAGATTTATATAGAAAGTATGGCCCTAATAACATCATAATCATGGAACCAGAGATACCTGGCAAAATTGTAAAAAAGCCATCAATTGCCCCACAAATTGTAAAATAAAATAAAAATGGTAAATTAATTGTGGGATAATCTAAAACAACTTTATCGACATCAGTTGCTAAGAAGCTTAAAATAAGAATTAAAGTTCCTCCTAAAATTATATAAGGCCATTTGGGTTTGGATATTTCTTCATGAACAAATTTAGGAATATTAAATAAAATGAAACTGCTAAAAACAATCATCGTTCCATTAGGGAAAAAATAGAAGCAAAATTCAATAATTCTTGCAAAAGTAATACAACCTAAAATAATTCCCAAAATTAAAAAAAATAAAATTTGAATATTTTCTTTTTGACGATAATTAGTAATAGCATTAGTAATTTCATTATATTTTTTAGTAAGGACTAATATAGTTCCTCCACTAATTCCAGGAATAAGACTTACAACACCAATTAAAAATCCTGTAAAAAAAGTCATAAAATTTCACCATTAAATTTTATGATTCATTGCAAATTAAAATAACTTATGGTAAGCTATATAATATATTAAGGAGGATATTATTATGAATATTTGGATAATTATAGCAATAATTGTAATCGTTATAGTTTTATGGATAGTTACTACATACAATCGTTTAATTACTTTAAGAAATAGAGTTCGTGATCAATGGGCTCAAATTGATGTTCAATTAAAAAGAAGATTTGATTTAATACCTAATTTAGTTAATACTATCAAAGGTTATACCAAACATGAAAGTGAAACATTAGAAAATGTTATAAAAGCTCGTAATACATTTTTAAATGCTAATACTAAAGAAGAAGAGATTAAAGCTAATGGTGAACTTACAAATGCCATGACTAAATTATTTGCTTTATCAGAAAGTTATCCTGATTTAAAAGCTAATACTAATTTTATGGATTTACAAAAAGAATTAGATGAAACTGAAGATAAAATTATGAGTGCTCGTCAATTTTATAATGATACGGTTATGATTTATAATAATAAAATTGAAACAATTCCGAGTAATATTGTTGCATCAATTTTCCATTTTAAAAAGGAAGCTTTCTTTGAAGCATCTGAAAAAGAAAGAGAAAATGTCAAAGTAGAATTTTAAGTTATACAAAGCTTAAAATTTTATTTTTGGGAGGGTTAATCATGAAAAAAATAAAAATTTTATTTTTAGCTTTATTTTTATTTTTTCCCTTAAACGTTTTGGCAAGTGAAGTTGATTACGAAATTACCGATTATTATATAAATGCGGATATTCAAACTAATGGTGATGTGAAAGTTACAGAAGTAATAGTTTTAGATGGTACATTTAATGGTTATATTCGTGATATATATTATAAAAATAATAATTTGAGTTCATCTGATTACAATACTTACGGAATTTATAATGCTAATGATTTAGAAATAAACAAAATAGAAGCTAAGTATATTGATAAAGCTAATTTTGATTTAGTAAAAAGTAATAATTTTAATACCTTACTTAAGGATAAAAATAGTAAGGGAGGATTTTTAGAAACCATTTTAAATGGTGGTAAAGGCTATAAAATGTATTACAATGCTAATCATGAAAAAGTTGCTTTTCGTTTGACTTATACTCTTAAAGATGTAATAGTAGCTCATAATGATGTAGCTGAACTTTATTGGACTTTTATTGGAGATGAATATGATGATCCAATTAATGACTTACAAATTAAAGTAAATTTACCTAATATTGATAATTCCGATAATTTTCGGGCTTGGGCTCATGGCGATTTAGCTGGAGAAATTTCTCTACAAGATAATGAAAGTATTTTGGCAACAATAAATTCTTTAGATCCTTATAGCAGTATTGATATTAGATCTACATTCGATTTATCTTTAATTGATTTTGAGTTTATTAATAAAAAAACAAACAAAAATGCTTTAGATGATATTTTGCTAGAAGAAACACAAAGGGCTGAAATTGCTAACCAAGAACGCCAAAAAATGAAAACAAAATATATGATTATTTTTTACTCAACAATTATTTGGTATGCTGCTTTATTAATTAGTTGGATTTATGTATATTTAAAATATGATAAAGAGTATAAAAAGAATTTTACTTTAAAATATAATCGCGATTTTATCGATGATTATAACGTTGAAGTAATAGATTATTTATTTCATAAAAATATTACTCCTAATGCTATGAGTGCTTCGATTATGAATTTGATTTATAAAAAAAATGTTCGTTTTGAAGAAATAGCTAGTTCTAAAAAGAAAAAAGAGTATTGTTTTTATTTAGATAATGAAAATGATATAACAACTACTGAAAAATATTTAATTGATTTTCTTTTTACTAAAGTAGGTAAAGAGCAAAAATTTACTACTACAGATTTACAAAAATATGCCAAAAGTCCTCAATCTTGCGAAAAATTTCAAACTAGTTACTCAACTTGGAAAAATAAAGTTATAGCTGATGGAAAGAAAGAAGGTTTTTTTGAAAATCACTTTAAACCTCAATTATTTAGTTTAATATTTTTGATTCTCAGTTTAATTTTAAATTACATTAGATATATTTGGGTAGTAGAAAATGGTTTAACAATATTAAGTATTTTTATGGCTATTATTTTCTTAATATATACAATTACTTTTATTAAAAGATCTAAAAGAGGAAATGAACACTATGCTAAGTGGCAAGCTTTTAAAAACTTTTTAAATGACTTTGGTACATTTGAATTAAAAGAGTTACCAGAAATTAAATTATGGGAACGTTATATGGTTTATGCAACTATTTTTGGTTTAGCAGAAAAAGTATCTAAGATAATGAATGTTAAAATAAAAGAGTTAGAAACTAATGGTTTACTAACAGATTATTATCCAACTTTTACTGATTATTATGTTTTTCATTCTCTTAATAATAACTTTAATCAAGCCATACATAATAATTCCCAAGCTGTAGCTTCGATTAATGCTGAAAGAATCAACTCATCATTCTCTAGTGGAAGTGGTCATGGCGGAGGTTTTTCTAGCGGCGGTGGCTTCGGCGGCGGAGGCGGCGGAGGGCACGGATTTTAGAAAGTATTCAAGTTGTCGAATACTTTTTTTCGTGGTAGAATTTATTTATGGTGGTTTTTATGCAAACAGAACTTTGGGGAGAAATTGTTGATGTCATAATTATTCGTAAAAAAAACAAAAATATTTATCTCCGCTTTAATGAAGATTTAAAATTAGTGGCCACATGTAATTATTTTGTAACGGAAAAAGAAATAAAAAAATTAATTGCCAATAATAAAAATAAATTAGAAAAAATGTATATATCTGCTAAAGAAAAGCAAGAAATATCTCATCAATTTTTTTATTTAGGTAAACCTTACACTATTGTTTATGATGAATCTTTATCAAAAGTTGAACTAACTAATGATTTAATTTTAGTAAAAAATGCCTTAGAATTAGAAAAGTTTGCCAAAAAAGAATGTATTCGTATTTTTACTCAAGAAGTAGAACGAATTAAACCTTATTTTAAAAACATTCCCGAATTTACTTTGAAATTTCGGAATATGAAAACCCGTTGGGGAGTTTGTAATCGGAAAAATAACACTGTAACTTTAAATACTGAACTATTAAAAAAAGATATAGATTTATTAGATTATGTTATCATTCATGAACTTTGTCATTTTTATGAAGCTAATCATAGTTCTAGATTTTGGGAAAAAGTAGCCAATTACTATCCAAATTACAAAGAAGCTCGAAAAAGATTGAGAGGTTAAAAAATGATTATTACATCTTTAACAAATAGCCATGTAAAAGAGTGGGTAAAATTAAATGATAAAAAATATCGTGATCAAACAGGATTATTCATTATAGAAGGAGAACATTTAATAAAAGAAGCAGAAAAAAAGAATTGTATTAAAGAAATTATCTCCTGTGATCAATCACTACCAGCTGACTTTTATGTAACCGAAGAAATTATTAAAAAAATTAGTAAACAAGTAAGTATTGCCAAACGTATAGCAATTTGTTTTAAAAAGCTAGAAGAAGACTTACAAAATAAAATATTAATTCTTGATGGGATTCAAGATCCAGGAAATTTAGGAACTATTATTCGAAGTGCTGTTGCTTTTGAATTTGATTCAATTGTTTTAAGTGAAGATTCTGTTGATTTATATAATGATAAAGTTATTAGAGCTAGCGAAGGAATGTTTTTCCATATCAATATAATGCGAAAAAACTTAACGGAATTTTTAAATACTTTAAATGTTCAAGGCTATACCTTGATTGGAACGAAAATTCAAGATGGTGAAAAAATTGAATCTTTAAAAAATATCGAAAAAATAGCTATTATCATGGGTAACGAAGGTCAAGGTGTAAAACCTAATATCTTAGAAAAATGCCATCATTATGTATCAATTCCAATGTCTTCAAATTGCGAAAGTTTAAATGTTGGTGTGGCGACCAGTATTATTCTATATGAAATGTTTAAAAATAAGTAATAAAAAAGGAAGGCAGATAGTATGGAATATGTTTGTATTGGAAAAATTGTAAATACTCATGGAATTAAGGGAGAATTACGTATTTTAAGTGATTTTGAAAAAAAAGATAAAGCCTTTATTATTGGAATGACCCTATTTATTGGTAAGGGGAAAAATCCTGAAATTATTGCTAGTTATCGTAAACATAAGTGTTTTGATATGATAACTTTACAAGGATATAATAATATAAATGAAGTATTGAAATATAAAAATGAATTAATTTATGTTACAAGAGAAAGTTTAGCTTTATCAGCCAATGAATATTTATATCAAGATTTAATAGGGCTTAACATATATGATTCTAATAAAAATATGGGCATAGTTAAAGAAATAGTGTATAATAAAAGCAATATTCTTTTAAGTATTTCGGGAGATAAAAATTTTTTTATTCCACTTAATGAAGTTTTTGTTAAAAAAGTTGATTTAGATAAAAAGATAATCGAAGTACAAAATGTTAAAGGATTGATGTTATGACAATTGATATTTTAACTCTTTTTCCTAAAATGTTTGATGGATTTTTAAGTGAATCAATTATCAAAAGAGCAATAGAAAAAGGTATTGTAAAAATTAATATTATAAATTTTCGAGATTTTTCTAGGTTAAATAATCATCAAGTAGATGATACTCCTTATGGAGGAGGTGGTGGAATGGTTTTGATGGTTCCCCCTCTAGTAGAAGCGATTGAAAGTAGAAAAACTGCCGAATCAAAAGTAATTTTGATGTGTCCCCAAGGAAAAACTTATACAGAAGAAAAAGCTTTAAAGTTAAAACAAGAGAAACATTTAATTTTAGTTTGTGGTCACTATGAAGGTTTCGATGAGCGAATACGCAATTTTGTTGATGAAGAAATTAGTATTGGAGATTATATTTTAACAGGTGGAGAAATACCAGCTATGGCAGTAAGTGATAGTATTATTAGATTATTGGATGGAGTTATTAAAGAAGAATCATATCAAGAAGAATCATTTTCTAATAATTTACTTGATTATCCAACTTATACTAAGCCTTTAGAATTTCGGGGTTTAAAGGTCCCAGATATTTTACTTAGTGGCAATCATGAAAAAATAAAAGAATGGCGTAGATTAGAACAAATTAAAAAAACAAAAGCTAAAAGAAATGACTTATTGAAGTAGGTGATTTTATGACAATGTACATATTGAAGAAAAAAAATCGTAATCGAAAAATTAGTAAATTAGTAATTGAAGATTGTGGGTATAATTTTCGACCTAATATCAAAAATAATAACTTAATCAAAATTAGTAATTTGTATTTATTAAACGAAACATTAATTCAAGGCTTGTTAGAAAAACAATATGAAAAATCTTTTCGTAAACTGGCCGCTATTACTTATAGTGTTGTAAATGATGAAGATGCTACAAGTGCCGATGCTATAATAGCTTTGGATGAAATAGCTCGGCAAAAGTCACGATTAATACGCCAAGATAAAGAATATTTACAAGCAAAAGAAGAAGAAAAATTACTGAAGCGATTTAAAATGTTAGAAAATGAACTTAAAGCAAGATTAGTTGTTTTAAATAGTGAAGAAGAAAAATCATATACCAGATAGTATAAATAGTAGCAATTTGTCAGCGAAAATCTTTACTGCTTTAGATGAATATATAAAGAAAAAAAGTCAGAAGAAAACTTAAAACGTAAAAATTAAAGAAAATGTTTGCAAATTTAGCATATATTTGTTATAATGAATCTGCTTTTTTAAGCATGTAATCCGCTGAATAAAATTTTTATGATTACAGAAGATAGTTTTAATAGAAAGGAAGAAAAAATGGCTAATTTAGTTGACAAAATTAATAAAAAGCATATGAAACCAAATGTACCTGAATTTCGAGTTGGAGATATTGTCCGTGTTGATGTTTGGGTAAAAGAAGGTAAAAAAGAAAGAATCCAAGCCTTTGAAGGTATTGTAATAGCTAAAAAAGGAAGTGGCGTTTCTGAAACTTTTTCTGTACGTAAGAAAAGTGGTGGAGTTGGTGTAGTCAGAGTATTCCCTGTAAATGCTCCAACTATTGAAAAAATTACAGTAATTAAAAAAGGTATGGTACGTCGTGCTAAACTTAACTTCATCAAAGGAATGCGTAAAGAATACAAAGTTAAAGAAAGAAATAGTTCCGTTAAAGAAGCATAAAGAGTGCTTCTTTTTTTGAGCTAAAAAATAGTATAAATTAGTAGGGATTTTATTATAAGTTTTCTAATATTTACTTATAAGTTGAGATTTATATTAGAAATTAACATTTTTTTAATTAAAAAAGTAAATTCAAAATACTTTCGACTTTTTAAAAGCAACGTATTGTTGTATAATAAAATTTGAATGGATGTGAAAATATGAAAGACAAAATAATTAAAAATATAAAAGAATTATTACCGTATATACTTATTTTACTAGCTATAATTTTAGTAAGAACTTTTGTGGCAACTCCAATAAAAGTTAATGGTAACTCAATGTATGAAACTCTAAATGGTAAGGAATTTATGATTTTAAATAAATTAGGTAAAATAGATCGTTATGATATAGTAGTTGTTGATAATGATGATGAGGAATTAATTAAGAGAGTTTATGGAATGCCGGGAGAAAAAATTGAAATAGAAAACAACAATATATATATAAACGATAAAAAAATTGAAGATAAATATGCCTATGGTAATACTAGTAGTATGGAAACTATTACTTTAAAAGATGATGAATATTTTGTTTTAGGAGATAATCGGGTTGTTTCTTTAGATAGTAGAATTATTGGACCAGTAAAAGAAAAAAATATTAAAGGTACTACTAATTTTATAATTTATCCTTTTAGTCGTTTTGGTTCTTTAGAAAAATAATATATTAGAGGTGATTTAGAATGGAAAATAATATACCTGTACATGTAGCTATTTGTATGGATGGCAATGGTAGATGGGCAACTAGACAAGGTTTAAAGAGAAGTGAAGGTCATAAAGCGGGAAGTAAAACTTTAGAAAAATTAGCAATTCACGTATTTAAAACAGGAGTAAAATATTTAAGTGTCTACGCTTTTTCGACAGATAATTTTAAGAGAACTAAAGAAGAAGTAGATTATTTAATGAACTTATTTATAATAATGTTTAAAACTAAATTAAAAAGTTTAGACAAAGAGAATATCAAAGTAGTTTTTTCTGGTCGCAAAGATCCTTTAAGAAAAGATGTCTTAGCAGCAATGGATAGTATAGTAGAAAGAACTAAAAACAATACAAGAGGAATACTTAATATTTGTCTTAATTATGGTGGGCAAGAAGAAATTGTTGATGCTAGTAAAAAAATTATCGAAGACGTAAATGCTGGAATTATTAATAAAAATGATCTAAATAAAGAAATTTTTTATAAATACTTATATCAAGATTTGCCTCCAATAGATTTTTTTATCCGAACTAGTGGAGAATATCGTGTTAGTAATTTTATGTTGTATCAAATGTCATATAGTGAGTTTTATTTTACTGATACATTATTTCCTGATTTTAATGAAAGTGAATTTGATAAAGCTTTGGAAGAATTTAAGTTACGAGATAGAAGATTTGGCAAAAATTAGAAAACATATATGAAATAATTATAAAATACGAAAATTTTAAAAATAAGTTTTTGTATTTTTTTAAAATTTTAAATAATAATTTAGAAACAACTTTAAACCTTTTTGATGGTAAAGAAATAAGAAGTATTTGGAATGTGAAAAAGAAAGTTTAAAAACTATAGAAACTAGGTAACGGTATGGTTTTAAATTAGAAAATATTGAAGAAATAAATCCTATTGAAGTAAATGGAAAATTAAGCTTATGGGATTATGATTATGAAAATGGTAAGTAAAATAGATGGAGATAAGTATGAAATATAATATGAATTTAAATAAAGAACCATTTAATCGCATAAAGGATGGAACTAAGACGATAGAAATTAGATTAAATGATGAAAAAAGACAATTATTGAAAGAAAAAGATTTAATTGAATTTACAAATAGGACTACATTGGAAACTATATTGGTTGAAATAGTAAAATTACATAAATATTCCAATTTTGATGAATTATATAAACATTTTGACAAAGTATCGTTGGGATATAATAAAGATGATATCGCAAATCCTAAAGATATGGAAGAATATTATTCTAAGGAAGAACAAGAAAAATATGGAGTTATTGGAATAGAAATAAGAATAATTGATGAAGGAAAGTGATTTTAGATGTGTATAATTACAAGTGCCAGTGGCTCATCATGTTGGAGAGGATTAGATTATTATAAAAGTAAAAAAATTAAAAGAAGATGGTAATCAAATATATATAATTACAAATAGAAGTTCCAATCTTTCTTATGTAGATGATATTAAAAAAGCAAATGCAGGATATTGTAATTAAATGGTTAAATAAGTATAATATCGTATATGATAAAATTTTATTTACTCACACAAATAAATTAGATGCATGTAAGAAAGAAAAGATAGATATTATGATAGAAGACAAATCATTAAACATAAATAGTATTTCTAAATTAATACCAGTTTTATGTTATAATGCTTTATATAATGAAGAATGCTGTGGTAATAATGTTTATAGAGTTTATTCTTGGTATGATATCTATGCAAAAATTGAGAAAATAAAGAGAAGTGATAAAAATGAATGAAAATAAAACAAATATAAACTGGTATAGTACGAATTATCTAAACACTAGCCAAAACTATTGAAAAAATCGACATTCTTTCGGTTTCTTATCTTTCGTAATTTGATAAAAATGGATGTGAATATATGTCAAATAAAATAATAGAAGTTCAAAATATTAAAGTAAATATCACAAATATAGATAATAATGATTATATATGTATTTCTGATTTTACAAAGATTAAAGAAGGTAAATCTACATCAGATGATATTATAAGAAAT
>CANRLP010000013.1 GCA_947631515.1 uncultured Bacilli bacterium | reverse complement strand
GAAAGTCCGATAAGAAAAAAAGAATGTATTTTAGAAACGATGAGAAGAATTAGTGATACTTTAGGAGATGTTTACTATTTAAAAGAAGAAATTTATGCGGGTCTTAAAAATTATTTTCATCTTTTAATAGAGACTTCGGAATTTGATAATTTATTGCTAGAATTAAAAAATACCGGAATGATTATGATTATAGAAGAAAAATATTATTTAAAAGATTATTATTTAATGGAACATGATATTAGTAAATACTTAGAAGATATAATAGAGTTACCCAAAAAAGAAATTAAAAACTTAGATATGAAAATAACTAATTTAGAACAAACTTTAAATGTATCTTATAATTTAGAACAAAGAAATGCTATTAAAAATGCTTTAGAAAATCGAGTTTCCATTATTTCGGGAGGACCAGGAACAGGTAAAACCACAATTATTAATGCTATTACGAAATTGTATATTGAAAATTATAACTTATCACCGATTGATGTTTTAACTAATATTGCGTTACTTGCCCCAACTGGTAGAGCTAGTAAAAAATTAGCCGAATCTACCCATTTGCCAGCGATGACTATTCACCGTTATTTAAAATGGAATAAAGATACTAATGATTTTGCCATAAATGAATATAATAAAAATCCTCATACCTTAATTATCGTCGATGAAGTTAGTATGATTGATACTTATATTTTTGATTCCTTATTAAAAGGTATTAATAAAAACATTCAACTAGTTTTAGTAGGAGATACTTTTCAATTACCTAGTGTAGGAGCTGGTTTAATTTTAAATGACTTAGTAGATTCTCAAATATTTGCTTATACTTCTTTAGAACAAATCTATCGTCAAAGTGATAATTCTTATATTGCTTATTTAGCCAAAGAAATTAAAGATCATAATTTGAGTGAACATTTTACAGAAAAAAAAGATGATTATAATTTTTTCTTAACTTCTAGTAAAGAAATTGTCAAAACTATTCAAGAAATATGTAAAAGAAGTATTCAAAAAGGTTTAAAAGTCGATGAATTACAAATTTTAGCCCCAATGTATAAAGGAGAAAATGGCATCGACCATTTAAATTTAGTTTTACAGGATTTATTTAATCCCGCTCATAAAGATTTAAAAGAAATAAAACTTGGTGATATTGTTTATCGTGAAAAAGATAAAGTTTTACAATTAGTAAATAATCCCGATTGTAATGTTTATAATGGCGATATTGGCTATATTTATAAAATAGAAACCAAATACTTGCCTCATAAAAAAGAGATTATTACGATTGATTTTGATGGTAATTATGTAGAGTATACTAAAGAAGATTTATATATGATTAAACATGCTTACGCTATTACAATCCATAAAAGTCAAGGTAGTGAATTTCCTCATGTTATTATGCCAATTAGTAAAAATTATTATAAAATGTTATATAACAAACTTATATATACCGGAGTGTCCCGAGCTAAGAAAAGTTTGGTTTTAGTAGGTGAAAAAGAAGCCTTTTTAATGGCCATGAATAACAATTATAGTAGTAATCGTAAAACCACCTTGAAGGAAGTTTTATTGCATAATATTTAAGAAAAATCTCATACTAAAGGTAAGGATGTGATAAATTTGAAAAAAATGCTTATCGGAGTTTGTATGGGAATGGCTTCTGGAGCTGGTTTAACAGCATATGTAATGATGAATAAAAAAACTAAAAAAAATGCTGATAGACTTCTAAACAATATGATGGATGAAGCTAATCAAATGATGAATAAAAATAATTAACTTTTTACACTTTATTTTTAAAGTGTTTTTTTTTATAATATTTTCTAGGTGGGTAGTATGAAACGTAGTGAAATAGATAAAGAAAAATTAAGTCCGGGAATGCGCCAATATTATGACATTAAAGAAAAATATCCTGAAGAATTATTATTTTTTCGTTTAGGAGATTTTTACGAATTATTTTTTGAAGACGGAGAGATTGCTTCTCGGGAATTAGAACTTACTTTAACTAGCAAAAATGGGGGCTTAGAAGAAAGAATTCCTATGTGTGGAGTTCCTTTTCATTCTGTAAAACCTTATATTGAAAAATTAGTTAATAAAGGCTATAAAATAGCTATTTGTGAACAATTAGAAGATCCTAAAAATACCAAAGGAATGGTAAAAAGAGGAGTTACAGAAGTAATAAGTAAAGGAACTATTGTTGATTCTGAATTATTAAATGAACATGATAATAACTATATAGCTAGTGTTTTAGATTTTTCTTATATTTATGTTCTATGTTACGTCGATATTTCAACCGGGTCTCTAGCAATTATGAATATTGAGCATAAAAAAGAAAAATTATTAAATGAAATACTGAATTTAAAAATTAAAGAAGTAGTTTTAAAAGACAAATCCGATATGGAACTGATTGGAATATTAAAAGGACAATATGGTATTGAAGTATCTATTTCTGAAGAAGTATTAAATGAAGGTTATGACCATATTTTAAATAAAATAGAAGATATTCGTTTTAAAGAAGCAATTAAACATCTATTGTACTATTTAATAGTTAAAGAATTAAAAGACATTTCTCATATCAAAGAAGTAACTGTTATTAATAAAGATGATTATTTAGATATGGATGTTCATACAATTAGAAATTTGGAATTAATTGAAACTTTACGTTTGAAAGAAAGAACTTACTCGCTTATTTGGTTACTTGATAAAACTAAAACCAGTATGGGCAGTCGCAAATTAAAAGATTATTTAATGCATCCTTTAAAAAATATTGAAAAAATAAATGAACGCTTAGATAAAATTGAAAAATTGAATACCGAATTTATTTTAAAAGATGAGTTAAGAAAAAATTTGTATGAAATTTATGATATTGAACGATTATGTGGCAAAATTGCTTGTGGTTCTCTAAACGCTCGCGATATGTTGCAATTAAAAGCTAGTTTAAAAGTCCTTCCAGAAATTAAAAGAATTATTGAAGAGTTAGGATTTAAATATTCTCTTTCTTTACATGAAGATATTTATAATTTATTAGAACAAGCTATTTATGAAAATCCTCCTGTTACTTTAAGAGAAGGGTATTTAATTAAAGAAGGCTATAACGCTGAATTAGATGAATTAAAAAATATTCGGAGTGGTGGTAAAAATTTTGTTGCTGATTTTGAAAATAAGCTAAAAGAAGAAACGGGCATTAAAACTTTAAAAGTAGGATATAATCGAGTTTTTGGTTATTACATTGAAGTATCTAAAGGCCAAGCTAAAGAAATATCAGAAGATTTACATTGGGAAAGACGTCAAACTTTAACTAATTGTGAACGTTTTATTTCGCCTTTGTTAAAAGAAAAAGAAGCTCTTATTTTAAATGCTGAAGAAAAAATTATTGAACTAGAATATAATTTGTTCATGGCAGTTAAAGAAATTGTGAAAAAAGAACTTATCGCCTTAAAAGACACGGCAGAAATTATTAGTGAATTAGATGCTATAACTAGTTTAGCTGTTTGTAGTGAAGAGTATCATTTAGTAAGACCAAAGTTAAATAAAGACCACGTAATTTCTATTAAAAATGGTTTTCATCCTGTTATCGAGCATGTTAGCAATCATACCTATGTAAAAAATGATTGTGAAATGAATGAAAAAGTTTCGACTCTTTTAATTACCGGTCCTAATATGAGTGGTAAATCAACTTATATGAGACAGCTAGCTATTATTATCATTATGGCTCAAATGGGTTCTTTTGTACCGGCCCTAGAAGCCAATTTACCTATAATTGATAAAATATTTACGAGAATTGGAGCGAGTGATGATTTAGTTAGTGGGGAATCTACATTTATGGTGGAAATGAATGAAGCTAGAAATGCCATTATAAATGCAACTGTTGATAGTTTAATTTTATTTGACGAATTAGGACGAGGAACATCTACTTATGATGGTATGAGTTTAGCTGAAGCTATATTAGAATATGTTAATAAAAATATTAAATGTAAAACTTTATTTTCTACCCATTATCATGAGTTAACTAAATTAGAAGATGTTATACCTAGTATTAAAAATATTCATGTTTCGGCTCGGGAAGAAAATGGTAATATTACTTTTTTACATAAAATAAAAGATGGTGCTGTCGATAAAAGTTATGGTATTCATGTTGCTAAACTAGCAGGAATGCCCGAAGAATTAACTAATAGAGCTCAGGAAATACTAACTTATTATGAAAAACATAAAAAAGAAGAAGAACCCACTAAAATTCAATTAGAAATGAATTTTGATGAACCACCCAAAGAAAATCAAATTGAAAAATATTTAAAAGAAATAGATCCTTTAAATTTAACCCCTATAGAAGCTATAAATAAATTATATGAATTAAAAGAGTTGGTAAAATAATATACTTTATTAAGATAGGCAGGTAATGTATGTTTGTAAATGATAAGTCGAAAATTATTAATAAATATATAAAATTATTGCTTCAAAGTATTAATGATGCTGAAATAGAAAATTTAATAAAAAATCTTATTGATTATCATGTAAGTCGCGGCTTTGATATTAATAGTCCAATGGTTAAAATAAATGGTCCTTTATTAGCTATAAGATATATGTATAGTGAAGATTTAAAATCTAGTATGATTACTTATAAAAATGTTGCGCCAGAAGAAAAGGAAGAATTCCAAAATCGTATTATGGCATTAAATTTATTTTTAAAAGAAATAGATGAATTAATTAAAAAGGCAGAAGAAATAAGTTCTCGGCAAATTAATATTAAAAATTTAGAAAAAAAATTATCTAATGAAGAAATAAATGCTATTAAGGATCAATATTTACCATCTTCCGAAACAATCATAAAACGTTAAATCTAGTTTTTTAACTAGGTTTTTTTTATTCCTCATGATATAATAATCATGGTGATTTTTGTGTCTTTAAAACGGAGTGAATTAAGAGAGAAATGCATGATAATTTTATATCAATATGATATGATGAAAAAAAGTGATATTGAAATTAATATTGATGATTTAATTCATGAAAATATTGATATTGAAAATGAATTTGTTAAAGATATTGTATATGGTGTAATTACTCACCAAAAAGAATTAGATAGTTTAGCCAACCAATACATAAAAGATTGGACAATCGATCGTCTTGATAAAACTGGCTCTAGTATTTTAAGAATGGCTTTATTTGAATTAAAGTATACTGATACTCCCGAAGTAGTAGTTATAAATGAAGCTGTTGAATTGTCTAAAAAATATAGTGATGACGCAGTTAGAAAAATTATAAATGCCGTTTTGGATAAAATAATTCGTGAATAAGCAATTATAAAAAGAAAGTAGGTGATTTTTAATGAATGAATTGGTAGAAGATAAATATTTAAAAATTAGTGATTTAAATAATTATATCAAAACCATGTTTGACGAAAATCAATACTTACGAAAAGTTTATTTAAAAGGAGAAATATCAAATTTTAAAAATCATACGAGAGGCCACTTATATTTTACTTTAAAAGATGATACATCTAGAATTAGTGCCGTTATGTTTTATAATTGTGCTTTGTCACTAGATTTTCAGCCCGAAGATGGGATGAATGTTTTAGTAGAGGGAAGAATTTCTTGCTATCCTGCTCAAGGAACATATCAAATATATGTCGAAAAAATGGCTAAGGATGGGTTAGGAAATCTTTATTTAGAATTTGAAAAATTAAAAAAGAAATTAGCTTTAGAAGGTTTATTTGATCCTAAATATAAAAAGCCTATTCCAAAATACCCGAAAAGAATAGGAATTATTACAGCTAGTACAGGGGCTGCGATAAAAGATATTTTAAGTACTATTAAAAGAAGATATCCTATATGTGAAACTATTTTATTTCCTTCCTTAGTTCAAGGAGCATATGCTGCTTCGGAAATTGTTAAACAAATAAATAAAGCCAACGAATTTGATTTAGACCTCATAATTTGTGGTCGGGGTGGGGGATCTATTGAAGACTTATGGGCTTTTAATGAAGAGATTGTCGCTCGAGCCATTTTTGCTTCCAAAATTCCTATAATTAGCGCTGTTGGTCATGAAGTAGATTTTACTATTGCTGATTTCGTCGCTGATTTAAGAGCTCCGACACCAACCGGAGCTGCCGAAATGGCTGTTCCTACTATAATTGATGTCCTAACTAATATCGAAGAAAAAAAAGTACGTTTGAATGCCAGTATCATGCACGAATTTAAAAAGAAAAAAATTCAATTAGAAAATATTGAAAATGCTTTTGTTTTGAAAAATCCTATGTCTTTATATGAAATAAAAGAACAGAAAGTTGATACGTTACTTACTAATTTGCTTCATATTATTCATACTTATTTAGATAATAGTAAAAGTAAATTAGCTTTTTTAGAATCTAACTATGTTTTAAAAAATCCGCTATCTTTATATGAAGCTAAAAGATTAGATTTAAAAAATTATACTTTAAAACTTAATACTAAAATCAAAACAATTTTAGATAATACTAAGCATCAAGAAGCTATGCTTATTAATACCTTAAAGTTAGTTAATCCTTTAAATATTTTAGATAAAGGATATAGTTTAGTAGAATATCAAAATCATATAATTAGCTCTAATGAAGACGTTAATATAAATGATTTAATTAAAATTAAAATGGCAAAAGGTGAATTACTTGCCATAGTAAAGGAGAAACAAGAATGGAAAAAGAATTAAATTTTGAAACTGCTTTAGAACAAGTTGAAGCAATTGTTAAAGAATTAGAAAGTGGAAATGCCCCTTTAGAAAAAGCAATTGAAAAGTATACCGAAGCGATGAAGTTAATAAAAATTTGCAACGATAAATTGACTAATGCCACCGAACAAGTTAATAAAATATTAAATGAGAATGGTGAACTTGCCGATTTTGAAGTAGAAGAATAGGAGAAAATTATGGCTGATATAGTAAAAGAAATAACTAAACGGGATGTAGATTTTGCCACATGGTATACCGATGTTTGTAAAAAAAGTGATTTAGTTGATTATTCAAGTGTAAAAGGTAGTATGATTATTCGGCCTTATGGTTATGCTATTTGGGAAAAAATGCAAAGTATTTTAGACCAAGAGTTTAAAAAGACTGGGCATCAAAATTTACAAATGCCTATGTTTATTCCGGAAAGTTTATTAAATGTCGAAAAAAATCATGTAGCAGGATTTGCTCCAGAAGTTGCTTGGGTTACGCATGGCGGAGGTGAGTTACTAGAAGAAAGAATGTGTGTTCGACCTACTAGTGAAGTTTTATTCTGCGATCATTTTAAAAAAATTATTAAATCATATCGCGATTTACCTCTTTTATATAATCAATGGTGTACTATTGTCCGCTGGGAAAAAACGACGCGTCCTTTTTTAAGAAGTAGAGAAATTCTATGGCAAGAGGGTCATACTATGCATGAGACAAAAGAAGAAGCAATCGCGGAAACTAAAAGAATGCTCAAAATATATGAAGATTTTCAAAGAAATTATTTAGCTTTACCAGTTATTGTAGGGAAGAAAACCGAAAAAGAAAAATTTGCTGGAGCAGAAGCAACATATACTATCGAAGCTATGATGTATAATGGTTATGCTCTGCAAAATGGTACTAGTCATTATTTTGGTAATGGTTTTGCTAAAGCTTTTGGAATCGAATTTTTAAATCGCAATCAAAAGTTAGAATACCCTTATCAAACTAGTTGGGGAGTAACCACGAGAATGATCGGTGCTCTTATTATGACTCATAGTGATGATCATGGTTTAGTTTTACCACCTAAAATAGCTCCGATTTTAGTCAATTTAATTCCTATTGGTAAAGATGAAAAAGTAATAGAAAAAATAAATGAAATCGCAAAATTGTTAGAAGATAAAGGAATTACTACTAATATTGATAATAGCGAAAAATCTCCTGGTTTTAAATTCGCCGAATCAGAAGTCAAAGGTTATCCATTACGAATCGAATTAGGTAGTCGAGATTATGAAAATAACACAGTAACAATTGTAAGACGCGATACATTAGAAAAAATAATGGTAACTTTTGAAGATATTATGTCTAAAGTTTCAGAATTATTAGATGATATACAAGCTAATTTATATAATCGGGCCTTAGAAAGACGTAATTCTATGTTATATGAAGCAGTATCTTTAGATGAATTTAAATATTTAGCTAAGGAAAAATCTGGTTTTATTAAAATTAATTGGTGTGGAGATACTTCTTGCGAAGAACATATCAAAGAAGAAACTGGTTTAAAATCCAGATGTATAACGGAAGAAGAAACAGCTACCGGAAAATGCCCAATTTGTGGCAAAAAAGCTCTTTATAAAACTTACTTTGGCAGGCAATATTAACAATATTTGGCAACAACCAATTATTGTTTTTTTTTTAAATAAATTTTGGACCATACTATTTATAGTAAGGGTGATGAAGATGAAAAAAATAAAATTAGCGATAATAGCGATGTTAATTTTTAGTCCCACCAGTGTTTTAGCTTATTCTGATAAAATAATTGTCGGCGGCGAAAATATTGGTATTAATATAAAAAGTGATGGTATTTTAGTAGTGGGATTTTATAAAGTAGATGGCAATGCCATAAATGCGACTCCCGCTATTAAAAATGGTGATTTAATTTTACAAGTAGAAGATACCAAAGTAAATAGTATTAATGAACTTACGAGTGCTATCGAAAGTAAAATAAAAGATAATAAAATTAAATTAGTAATAAAAAGAGATGACAAAAAATTTACCACTACTTTAAATTTAATATTAAAAGACGGAATATATAAAACTGGTTTATATGTTAAAGATAGCATTTCTGGAATTGGCTGTCTAACTTATATTGATCCCGAAACAAAGAAATTTGGTTCGTTAGGACACGAAATTTTAGAAGCAAATACTAATAAAAAAATTGAAGTAAAAACAGGTTCTATATTAGAAAGTGTCGTGACCGGAATTACCAAAAGTGTCGATGGAACTCCCGGAGAAAAAAGTGCTAAATTAGATAATTCTAAAATATATGGCAAAATAACTGAAAATACTTCCTATGGTGTTTTTGGAGATTATACCAATAATTTACCTGGTAAAAAATTAGTAGAAGTAGGACAACCCGAAGAAGTTAAAATTGGCGATGCTAAAATATTAACAGTCTTAAATGATAACGAAGTCAAAGAATATGATATTTATATAGATAAAATAAATGAATACAATAAAATTAAAAATATTCATTTTGAAGTTACAGATAAAGAACTATTAGCTACTGCTGGTGGAATAGTTCAAGGAATGAGTGGTAGTCCGATAATTCAAAACGAAAAAATTGTAGGAGCTGTAACTCATGTTATCGTAGATAATGTTAAAACTGGTTATGGAATATTTATCACAACAATGTTAGAAGAAGGCGAAAATTAATATAAAAATGTCATAAACCGACATTTTTTTTATTGCCAATCTTTTATATTTATTTTGGTGATGTAAATGAAACAGACTTTTAAAATTATCTTATTTTCATCTTTAGTAGGTACTATACTAGCGGGAATATTTTTTTTAACCGTTAAAGATAAGGCCGAAGCTAAAATTATTCCTCATGTCTATGCTTACCAAGTAGGAGTATATAAAAATGAAGCTAATGCTCTTAATAGTATTACCAATTATCATTTTGCCAAAGTGGTTAAAGATCATGATTTATATCGAGTATTTATCGGGGTAACTGTTAATAATAAAGACTTATTAAGTAAATATTTTAATGAATTAGGGTATAGCTATTATTTAAAAGAATTACAACTTTCGGAAGCAATATTAAAAGAAATCGAAAATTTTGATATCTTACTTGCTAAAACGAGTATTGATACCCAAAACAAAGTCATAGAAAAAATGTTAGAAAGCTTACCTAATGAATTATAAAATAAAAGATTTACCTTTAGATGAACGTCCTCGGGAAAAATTAAAATTAAAAGGTAAAAATGCCTTATCTAATGAAGAATTAATTGCTATTATTTTAAAAACCGGAAATAAAGAAAAATCAGTCAAAGATTTATCTATCGAATTAGTAAACAATTTAAAATCTATTCGGGATTTAAATAATATTTCTCTTGCTGATTTAACTAAAATTAAAGGTATTAAAGAAGCCAAAGCTATAACTTTAATAGCAGCTATTGAACTAGGAAAAAGAGTATCTTCAATTTTACCAGATGAAAAGTATAAAATTACTAATGCTAATGATGTATTTATCTTTTTTAAACCCCAAATTATTGGTTTAAAACAAGAAAAGTTATTTGCGCTTTTTTTAAATACTAAAAATCAAGTAATAGCTCATGAAACGGTATTTATGGGAACTCAAAATAAAAGTGTAACTCATCCTCGGGAAATATTTCACTTAGCTGTTTTTCATAGTGCTGTAAAAATTATTTTAGTTCATAATCATCCCACTAATGATCCCACCCCCAGTAAAGAAGATATTGAATTTACCAGAATGATGAAAAAAGCCGGAGATTTACTACAAATTCCTATTATTGATCATATAATTATCGGAGAAATTACTTTTTTTAGTTTTTTTGAACATCAAATGCTTTAAATTTAAAAATCTTAGCCATACTACTAATAGGTGGTTTTTATGCCAAGAAGAACTTTTATTTTGGTACTGGTGTTTTTTTTAATCTTTTATTTATTTGAAAATAGTTATTTAAAAGAAAGTAATAAAATATTTGATAATATGGAAAATAATATAACTTCTTTAAAAGAAGAGTTATTAGATGAAAAAAAACAAAACCTAATAAACCAATATCAATTTGATGATTATTTAGATTATCACTTAGAATATAGTAAAGTTTTATTTCGCGATTTATATCATTTTAAAAAAGAAATTACTATTTATAAAGGAAAGTTAGCTCATATTAAAAATAATAATTTAGTTATTAATCAAAATGGCTTAGTCGGAGTAGTTTCTAAAGTAAATAAAAATAAAAGTATTGTGCAATTATTAACTAATGATCATACTAGTCTGTCTGTAAAAGTTGGTAATTATTATGGTATTTTAAAATATAAAAATAATAATTTAGTAATTGAAGGCATTGATAATAAAAGTGATATCAAAATAGGGGATAAAGTTTATACCAGTGATTTATCAATTCACCCGGAACATATATTAGTAGGAATGATTAGTGATATTCATTATGATAAATATGAAATAGAACAAATCCTAACCGTTACGCCAGCTGTGGATTTTAACAATTTATCTTATTTAGCAGTAATTACAGATTTGCGAGGTGAGACATGATAATTTTGCTTTTATTAGATTTATTTTTTTATAATTATACTTCATTTGCTAGTTGTTTTTTTCTCTTAACTTTTTTTAAGCCCCAACAATCTTTATTAACTATTTTATTTTTCGGTTTTATTTGGGATTTTTATTTTTTACATACCAATGGCTTATTTATATTACTTCTTTTAATATTAAATACTTTTCGTAAAAAAATAAAAGGAATTACTAAAACCACCAATTTATTCTTAGCTTATTTAGGATTGGCTACTATTTTTTTATTTTATAATTATTTATTATTTTCAAACTTTAAAATATTTTTTTTAGGAATTATATTAAATTGGTTTATTTTAACTATTTATCACTTAATTTTTAATAAAGTAGAAAAAAATATCATAATTAATTCTAGAAAATAAAAATAAATCATAACATTTATTAGGTGATTAAGATGGATCCAGCAATTATAGCAGTTCAAAATAGAATTAAAAATAAAAGAAATAAATATATTTATTCGCCCAAAAAAACTCCTAAAAAAAGTTCTCAATATATCAATAATTTATTTACGCGAACTCTACTTAGTGCTATTTTAGTTCTTTCTTGTGCCATATTTGTTCACAGCAAAGATGAAAATTTACTTTTTTTTAAAGAAAAATTATTTAATGAATCCTTAGCTTTTACCAAAATAAACGAATGGTATACTAAATATTTTGGGGAAATTGTTCCTCAAACATCTACTCCTGCCACACCCGTATTTCAAGATAATTCCTTATATTCTAATATAACACCTTACAATGATTCTTATAAAGCTAGCGTTAGTGGACCAATTTCCTTTTTGGAAAGTGGAATAGTGGTATTTTCAGGAGAAAAAGAAGGCTTGGGTAATACAGTAATTATTCAAGGAATTGATGGAGTAGACATATGGTATTCCAATATCGAAAATGTTAACTTAACTTTATATGATTATGTAGAAAAAGATAATATTTTAGGAGAAGCTCAAGATGGCGAAATTATTTTAACCTTTTTAAGTGATGGAAATTATATCAGTTATGAAAACTATATTTTCTAAATTAAAAATTCATGAAGCAACCTATTTATTATTCTTAATCTTTTTACTTACAGGTCATATAAAAAATATCTTTATCATTTTTTTAATCGTCTTATTTCATGAATTAGGACATGTTTTTTGGCTTAAGCATTTTCATTATGAAATTAATCAAATTGAAATCTTACCCTTTGGTGGTTTAACCAAAACCAATAAATTAGTTAATACTCCAATATCACATGATATATTAATTTATTTAGGAGGAGTATCTTTTCAGTTTTTATTATATATTTTCTTTATTTTATTTAATCATTTTGGAATAATTTACTTTCAAACTTATCAAATGTTTTTAACTTATAATACAGCAATTTTAATTTTTAACTTACTTCCTATTCGTCCTTTAGATGGGGGAGAAATTATGCGTCTTGGTTTAGAAAAATATTTTTCCTTTTATCAAGCTCAAAAATTATCTAATTTTCTATCCTTTTTTTTCTTATTCTTATTTTTTCTATCTAACATTACTTTTAATTTAAATAATTATTTAATTTGTAGTTTTTTATTAGTAAAGTTATACGAATTAGTCAAAATACGTCCCATCCTCCAAAATAAATTTTATTTAGAACGTTTATTTTATACGTTCCCTTATACTAAAATAAGGCATGAAAAAAAGAAAAAATTAAATATGTTAAAAAAAGATACTTGGCATTATTTTCCGGATGGTCAAAAGATTATTTCTGAAAAAAAATTATTAAAAGAGAAATTTGACATTCTTAGTCATTTTTGATAAAATCAAATACGTTTGGAAGGGCTTTTCTTTCTAAAACCGCATGGAAAAGGTTTTAAAACTTAAATGTTACCTTATACAGCGAGTCTTAAAATATAAAGGAGGTAAGAAATGAAAGCTATATTCGTTACAGGTGGAAAACAATATTATGTAGCTGAAGGCGATGTTATTTACGTAGAAAAATTAAATGCCGATGCTGGAAGCGAAGTAGAATTTAATGAAGTTTTATTTGTAGATGGTAAAGCAGGAACTCCATATGTTAAAGGAGCAAAAGTTGTTTGTACTGTGGAAAAACATGGTAAACAAAAGAAAATTGTTGTTTTCAAATATCGACCTAAAAAGAAATATCGTAACACTCAAGGTCATAGACAACCATATACAAAACTTGTAGTTAAAAAAATTCAAGCTAAATAATTATGATAAAAGTAATAATAAAAAAAGAACAAAAACATCTAAAAAAAGTAGAAGTATCTGGACATGCTAATTATGAAGAGTATGGCAAAGATATTGTTTGTGCTGCTACTTCAGCAATTATTACCACAACGATTAATGGAATTTCATTAATTCAAGATAAATCATTAAAAGTTTTAGATGATGGTAAACTTTTAGTAATAGATGTTTTAACAGAAGATGAAGTAGTCGAAAAATTACTTTTTAATATGATTACACTTTTAGAAGAATTAGAAAATCAATATTCAAAAAATATTAAAGTAATTACGAAAGGAGAATAACGAATGTTAAATTTTGCGTTAAATATTCAAAGATTTGCTCACATTAAAGCTCAAGGTTCAACTAAAAATGGTCGTGATAGCGCCGGACGTAGACTTGGGGCCAAAGCTAGTGATGGCGAATATGTATCTGCTGGATCAATTTTATATCGTCAAAGAGGAACAAAAATTTATCCTGGAGCAAATGTAGGAATGGGAAAAGATCATACTCTATTTGCGAAAATTGATGGTATTGTCAAATTTGAAAGAGCAGGAAGAGATAAAAAGAAAGCAAGCGTTTACGAAAAGTAAGCGCTTTTTCTTTTAATTTTTTATATATTTTATTATAATAATATGTAAGCAAAAGAAAGAGTGAAAATATGCAATCTAACATATATAAAAAAATATTAGAACAAATTAAAAAATATAATTTAGTGGCTAATTTTAATAATATGGATAAATTAAATGAATGGGCATTAAGTTTAAATGAATTACAAATTAAAAATTTTTTAAGTGTTAGTGGCCTATTTAATAATAGCCAAAAATATATATTATGTGATGAAAACTTTTTAAGTAGTAAATATTTTCAACATGATGTGAAACTAATTGCTAATGCCAAAAATGATAAAATAGCTGAAGAATTAGGAAGAGTATCCACAAATAATGATTCAATTGAAAGTAAATATCATGAAAGAGATATGGAATTAATTGCTAGGGCTAAATCATATTATATAAAAAAAGAATTAGGAGTTTCATCAAGAGATTGTGTTTCATTGCAAAGTAAATATCATGAAAGAGATATGGAATTAATTGCTAATGCTAAGACTGATGCTATAGCAGAATTTTTAGGAACAATATCAAGAAGTAGTGATTCTTTAAATAGTCCATATCATGAGAATGATACGAAAATAATAAAAAATGCTAAGTCAGATACTATAGCAGAAGAATTAGGATATACCTCAATAGATTGTGTTTCATTGCAAAGTAAATATCACGAGAGTGATATGGAATTAATTGCTAATGCTAAAACTGATGCTATAGCAGAATTTTTAGGAATAACCTCAAGAGATAGTAATTCATTAGAAAGTAAATATCATGAAAGAGATATGCAATTAATTGCTAATGCTAAGACTGATACTATAGCAGAAGAATTAGGGTGTATATCATTAAATAGTGGCTCATTAGAAAGTAAATATCATGAGAGTGATATGGAATTAATTGCAAACGCTAAGACTGATACCGTAGCAAAAGCATTAGGAGATATCTCAGGATATCGCAATTCATTAGAAAGTCATTATCATGAAAGAGATGTAAAACTAATTGTTAGTGCTAAGACTGATACAATTGCCGAACAATTAGGGTTGACCTCAAGAAATATTTATTCATTACAAAGTCAATATCATAAGAATGATATGGAGTTAATTGCTAACGCTAAGAATAATATAATAGCAAGTGAATTAGGAGATACTTCAAGAAATATTTATTCATTACAAAGTCAATATCATAAGAATGATATGGAGTTAATAGGAAATGCTAATTCATATTACATAACAAGAGAATTAGGAGATACCTCAAGAGATAGTAATTCATTAGAAAGTAAATATCATGAAAGAGATATGCAATTAATTGCTAAAGAAGATTCAAATATAGTGGTAAGCTATTTAACTATGGAAGAAAAAATAGAAAAAATGCTAAATAATATAACAGATAATGAAGAAGTAGATTCAATGAGTTTACAACGAATACTAAAAAAATAAATTTGGAATAAAATGGACTTTAAGTCCTTTTTTTGTTAAACTAAAAAGCGAGGTGTTATTATGCGATATAATATTGTTAAAGGAGCTAAAGAAATATTAGATAATAGTGATTATGTTATAAAACATCCCGAAAATCATAAAAATAATTGGCATAAATTATTTGGAAATAATAATCCTATTTGTTTAGAACTGGGAATGGGTAGAGGTATATTTATCATTGAAATGGCTAAGAAAAATCCCAACATAAACTATATTGGTTTAGAATTAGATGCTTCACAAACAGCGACAGCTATAAAAAATATAGGTTTAAAAAAACTTAATAATTTAAAAATTATATGTAATGACGCAAGTAATATCATAAATTATTTTGGTAAAGAAATTGATACTATTTATTTAACTTTTTCCGAGCCATGGCCGAAAAAACAAGATGAAAAGAAAAGATTTACTTCTATATCTTATCTAAAACTATATGATCGTATATTTAAGAAAAATAAACATATTATTTTAAAAACTGATAATAAAATATTATTTGCTTCTTCACTAGAAAATTTAAGTGAATTTTGGTATACATTCGATAAAGTAAGTTTAGATTTACATCATGATGAGCGAAATATTCCAAATGTTATGACTGATTTTGAAGTGCAATATTATAAAGAACATCGACCTATTTATTATGTTGATGCAAAATATAAAGATTAGTTTACAATTTTTTTTCTTGTGCTATAATAAGTAAACAATTGAAAAGAGGAAAAAATATGCAATCAAACATATATAAAAAAATATTAGAGCAAATTATAAAATATAATCTAGAATCAAATTTTAATAATATGGAAGAATTAAATGAATTGGTATTCAGTTTAAATAAAGTGCAAATTAATAATTTTTTAAGTATTAGTGGAACATTCAATAATAATAATAAAGAAATATTATGTAATCAAAAATTTTTAAGTAGTAAATACTTTCAACATGATGTGAAGCTAATTGCTAATGCCAAAAATGATACAATAGCCGAAGAATTAGGATATACATCAGTAGATAATGATTCCTTACAAAGTAAGTATCATGAGAGTGATACGGAATTAATTGCTAGTGCTAAGTCAGATGCCATAGCAATACAATTAGGATATACATCAGTAGATAATGATTCCTTACAAAGTAAGTATCATGAGAGTGATATGAAAATGATTGCTAATGCTAAGACTGATACAATAGCAATACAATTAGGATATACATCAGTAGATAATGATTCATTACAAAGTAAGTATCATGAGAGTGATATGAAAATGATTGCTAATGCTAAGTCAGATGCCATAGCAATACAATTAGGAATAGCATCAAGAGATAATGACTCATTAAATAGTAATTATCATAAAAGTGATATGGAATTAATTGCTAATGCTAAGTCAGATGCTATAGCAATACAATTAGGATATACATCAGTAGATAATGATTCCTTACAAAGTAAGTATCATGAGAGTGATATGAAAATGATTGCTAATGCTAAGACTGATACAATAGCAATACAATTAGGATATACATCAGTAGATAATAATTCCTTACAAAGTAAGTATCATGAGAGTGATATGGGAATGATTGCTAGTGCTAAGTCAGATACCATAGCAATACAACTAGGAACAACCTCAAGATATAGTGACTCATTAAATAGTAAGTATCATGAGAGTGATATGGAATTAATTGCTAAAGAACAAGTGTCTGAGTTATCTCAAAAATATTTAGAATCTTTGAATATGAGAAAAAAAGTTGAACAAATGCTAAATAATATACCAGATAATGAAGAAGTAGATTCAATGAGTTTACAACGAATACTAAAAAAATAAATTTTAGATAAAATGGACTTTAAGTCCTTTTTTTGTTACACTATAAATAACAAAGAGGGTGCTTTTTATGTTTGTAGATGAGGTAACAATTAAATTAATCGCTGGTAAAGGTGGCGATGGTTGTACATCTTTTCGCCGGGAAAAATATATTCCGATGGGAGGACCAGATGGCGGAAACGGTGGTAAAGGTGGCGACATTATCTTTGAAGTCGATAAGGGATTAAAAACTTTAATTGATTTACGATATAAAAAAATCGTAAAAGCTGATAAAGGGGTAAATGGAAAAGGTAGTACAAGAAATGGGGCTAATGCCGAAGATATTATTATTAAAGTTCCCGAAGGTACTACAGTTTATAATGCTGACAATGGCTTAGTTTTAGCTGATTTAATTCATGATAAAGAAAAATTTATCGTGGCTCATGGTGGAAGAGGAGGAAGAGGTAATAAAGCTTTTGCAACTCATAATGAACCTGCCCCTAAACTTAGCGAACTAGGTTGCCCTGGGGAAGAAGTTGTAGTTAAATGTGAACTTAAGGTATTAGCTGACGTTGGTTTAATTGGGATGCCTAGTGTAGGTAAAAGTACGATTCTTAGTCTAATTAGTTCCGCAAAACCAAAAGTTGGAGCTTACCATTTTACTACTTTAAATCCTAATTTAGGAGTTGTTAAATTAAAAGATAATCGATCTTTTGTCATGGCTGATTTGCCCGGTTTAATTGAAGGAGCAAGCGATGGTGCTGGTTTAGGATTACAATTTTTACGTCATGCCATGCGTACACGGATTCTTGCTCATGTTATTGATATGGGTTCTTTTGAAGGAAGAGATCCTATTGAAGATTATAAAATTATTCGTCATGAATTAGAAAATTATAGTGACAAGTTAAAAAATAAAAAAGAAGTTGTTAT
>CANRLP010000012.1 GCA_947631515.1 uncultured Bacilli bacterium | reverse complement strand
CCCCCTGAAGGAGCGCAATAGCGCTCCATTTTTGTTTGTTTTATAATAGTTTATTAAAGATATAATATTTAGAAAAATTTATGTTAGTTTAGAAAAAATTCTGATTTTTAATAATTTAATCATGTCACTTTTAAAGTAAATTACCACATTCGATTGACTATTGTGATAATTTACAAAAGTTTAAGCAAGAATTAAGTAAGATGTATGGAATTTAAATACGAAAATAGTATAATAAAAGAAGTAATTGATTAGAAATAATGATTGAACAATTTGAACCAGTAGGAGTGTAATTATATGGGAAAATTACTGTTAAGTGCAGATGGAGATATCATGTTATATGAAGTTAATAAAAAGATATTAGATGATTTTGATAACTTAATAGACCAATTTTTTCAATGGAAAAAAACGAATTGTTATGATGAGCAATTGTTTGTAAAATTCCTACAGCAAAAATATGAAAATATTAAGTGGTATAAATTTTAAAAGATATCTACGAAATTACCAGTATACTTATAATTTTTTCTAACTCTCGCTTTATGTCCTATATATTTTTATAGGAGTTATATATAATTGCCCTAGAAAGGAGCAAAAAGTATGGATCAAGAAAAAATAGGAAAGTTTATTGCCAATTTAAGAAAAGAACAAAAATTAACACAAGAGCAACTTGCTTGGAAGTTAGGAGTAACTGATAAGTCAGTAAGTCGTTGGGAAAACGGGAAATGTTTACCAGATGTATCTTTGTATAAAGAGTTATGCAATATTTTAGGTATTACTCTAAATGAATTTTTTAGTGGTGAAAAAATTAAAGAAGAAAAATTCAAAGAACAAGCTGATAATAATTTGTTTAGTGCCTTAGAAAATAGTTCTTTTACTTTAAAAGAAAAGATAAAATATTATAGCGATAAATGGGATAAGGAACATTTTTTTGAATTAACTATTGCAATGATTGTTATTGTAGGATTTATAATTTATGGTTTTATAAAAGATAATGGAATACAATATATATTTATGATAGTAGGTTTTACTTATGGAATATGGGAAAATAATAGAAAGAAGGCATATATAGAAAGAAATACATATAGACAAATAAGTAATAAAAATATTAGATAATATTTTTTGGTGATATTTAGTATATGTAAAAGAGGAGTAGTTTGCTTTTTTTCATGGTATAATTATTAAAATGTTAATGTTAGTTGACAAATTTCCAACTCATACAGATAGATTGCAACTAAAATAAAATGTATAATTTTAGGCAAGAGGTGAGAAAATTGAATAATTTAGGTGAAAGATTATTTAAGTTAAGGAAAGATAAAAAGTTATCTCAAGAGGAAGTAGCAGAGAAATTAAATGTTTCAAGACAAACGATTTCCAAATGGGAAACGGATCAAAGTATGCCAGATTTTGATAAAGTTGTTCCTTTATGTGAATTATATGGTATAACTCCAGATGAACTTTTTATAGAATTAAAAAGAAAGGAAACTTCTCAAAATAATGAATTTATTATTAATTTAGAAGAAGAAAAACTAAAGACCAGTAAGAAAGCAAAAGGAATAGCCATTAGTGTTGTATTATATTTTTTGGGAGTTGTATGGACAATGATTTCAATTCCTGTTATGAATATGAATCCCATAGTTGCATCTGCCATATTTTTACTTATTTGTGGGTTTGCAACAGGTATAATAATCTATGTATGCATTAAATATAAAAAGATGAAAGCTTTCAAAGAAACAAAAACTGATAAATTAAGAAATCAAATTTCCAATGTAGTAGCTATAATAGTTACTATTATCTACTTAATTATTAGCTTTACAACTATGGCTTGGCATTTAACATGGATAATATGGGTGATATTTGGATTATTTGAAGAAATATTAAAATTAGTATTTATGTTAAGGAGTTCTAAAGATGAAAAATAAGAAATGGATTATAACTTTAATTGTTTTATTATCAATTACTATGATAATTCTTTCAATATTTTTTATTGGTCTTTTACAAAATGGTTTTAAATTTAAAGGCTTTAGAATGGGATTACAAAGTAGTAATGAATTAATATTAGATAAGACTTATGAAGAAAAATTTAAAAATATCGTAATAGATGCTACTACGAGTGAAATTTTTATAAAAAGAAGCGATACGGAAAATATTAAAGCTATAATTTATGGTGAAAAAGATTATACTGATATCGAAACTAATCTTGATTCCTTAAACATTAAAATAAACGAAAAAAATTGTATAGGATTTTGTTTTAATCAAAAATCAACTAAAGTAGAAATATATTTGCCAGAAGAATTTAATGGAAATATTGATCTAAAAAATGATTATGGTGATATTTTTATAGATGAATTTTTAAATGCTAATATGACTGTTAGAGAAGATTGTGGAGATGTTAAAATACTTGGAGGTAATATCGTTAAAGTAGATAATAATTATGGAGACATAGAAATAGAAAAATCTAATGTTTCTACTATCAATGAAGATTGTGGGGATGTTGTAATTTCTAGTACACAAGATGCAACAGTAAAAAATAGTTATGGAGATATAAAAATCGAATCAGTTAATAATTATTTATATTTAGAAAATGATTGTGGAGATATTGAACTAAATAATATTAATTTAAAAAAAGATTCTTATATTAAAGATGATTATGGCGATATAGAAATAGGTAAGACCAATGAATTATTTATTGATGCCAAAACAGATTTGGGAAAAGTAAAAATTAAAAATAATTATAATAAATCTGATGTAATTTTAAAAATAGAAAATGATTGTGGAGATATAGAGGTAAATAATTAAAAGAAATAGCAAACAATATATCTAGTAATAGTTGCTAATAAATGCTATAATATTTACGTCAAGGAGGTTTAGGTTATGAATGTAAATGATTCAGAACAAATAAGAAAAAAGTTAGAAAATGAATATAATGAAAATTGTTCCAAGATTAATGAATTGGACAAAAAAATAAAAATAATACAAGCAAATGATTTTGATGAAAAGATTACTCTTGTTTCAGCATTTTCTATAATTCCATGGCTTGTATTAATTATTTTAATTCCAAATATAGTAAAATTAGGTATTATTCCCCTAAAAATGATACAACCATTAGTTGCTGGAGCTTCTGTTTTGATTGGTATAACTGGAGAAGAGTTACTTACAAGAAAATTAAAATATCAAGAAAGATTGAAAAAATTTACAAAATCAAAAACCAAAAAGGAAAGATTAGAAGAATCTACAAAATATGAAATTGAAAAAGAAAAATTGATAAGTGCAAATAAAATATTAAAGAAAAATTATGATGATTTATTAGCAAATGAAAGATTAATCAATTCTCTTTCAACAAGTTATAATATAACTGAAAAAGATGTTGATGAAAGAAGTAAAGAAGAAATTTCAAATAGTATTGAAAATACAAATAATATTTTGCAAAAAAAACAACAAGAGGTTGATATTGCAACAACTAAAAGTTTTTTAAAAGAAAAATTTTGGAAAGCAAGAGATAAAGCTTTTCGTTTTACTGATGTTTTTATGTTTGGCATGATGGGTGGAATGGGTTTTATGCTATTTTGTGATATGCCAATTATATGTTTAAATCAACTTGAAAATATACAATTTCAAGCAAGTTTTTTTGGAATATTAGCTCCAGCAGTTATTGGTGGTTTATTTGGTAGCGGTTATTTGATAAAAAGAACACACGATTATATATCTGTATTTAAAACTTTAAATAATCAACTTGGTGATAATGCTATCTCTGAAATTAGAGATTACGAGGAAGATGAACAATTTGCTAAAAATTTGGAAAATGTTATAACAGATACTTCTGCTATTAAATTAAAATTAGAATCAGAAAAGCAAAAATTAAACCATGTTTGTGAAACTACAAGTGAAATCCAAATGCAAAGTGAAGTTGAAAACTTGCCAATGAATTATGCAAAAAATGAGACACCTTTGGAAAATATGATGCCATATATGGAAGAAAGTATATTTGAAGAACAATCACAAGAACAAGGTCTTGTATTAAAAAGAGATAAAAATCTAAACAAAAAATAGTTTTATTTTATGATCATTTAAGCAACATATCACAAACTAATTATAAGTGATATTGTTGTTTTTTTTATAATCTAGCTTTATTATCATTTTTGACTATAATATTATTAGAGGTTGATAATTAATGAAAAAAATCATTTTGAAAGTTGAGGGTATGAGTTGTTCAGCATGTTCTAATCATGTAGAAAAATATTTAAATAAACAAAAGGGGATTATAGATGCATCGGTAAATTTGGTATTAGGCCAAGCATTAATATGTTATGAAGATGATATGACGATAGAAATGTTAGGAGAGTATATTAATGATTCTGGCTATCAATATGGTGGAGTATATGAAATAGATAAAGAAAACAAAAAAAATAATAATTTAATTTTTTTAATTATTCTGACCTTGCTAATGATACTAATCATGTATATAACAATGTCTCATATGTTTAACTTGCCAATATTTTCATTTTTAAATATGATGCAACATCCAGGTATTTATGCTATTATTTTATTTCTATTATCTATACCTTATCTTTTTTTGGGACGCGATATAATTATTAAAGGAATTAAAAATTTATTTCATAGATCACCAAATATGGATTCTTTAGTAGCTATTAGTGTTTTGGTAAGTTTTATTTATAGTGTAGTTAATATGTTATTAATTTTATTTAATCATTTTAATTTAGTAGAAAATTTATATTTTGAATCAGTATGTATGATTATTTTATTTATTAAAATAGGTAGATATATAGACCAAAATAGCAAAGAAAAAACTAAAGAAGCTATTAAAGAATTAGTAAAAGTAACTCCCGATTATGCTTTACTTAAGAATAAAAATGGCGAAAAAAAGATAACTATTGATGAGGTTAAAGTAGGTGATATTTTAATTGTTAAACCTGGTATGAAAGTAGCAGTAGATGGTAAGATTGTTAAAGGATCTGCGCATTTTGATGAATCTTTTATTACAGGAGAATCAATTCCCAGCAAAAAGAAAAAAAATGATGATATAGTAGCTGGTTCTATAGATTATGATGGTATTATAGAATATGAAGCTTTGCAAATTGGGCCAAAGTCTACAATTTCTCAAATGGTTCATCTAGTCTTAGAAGCTAGTAATTCCAAAATGCCCATTTCGAAAATTGCCGATAAAATAAGTTATTATTTTGTTCCTCTAATTATTTTAATTTCTCTTTTAACTTTTATTGTTTATTTATTATTAGGTTTTTCTTTTAATGAAGCAATTATTTATATGACTACAGTCTTAGTAGTAGCATGTCCATGTAGTTTGGGCTTAGCTACTCCTTTAGCGATAGTTATTTCTATCGGAAGTTCTGCTAAAAAAGGTATTTTAATTAAATCAAGTGAATCTTTAGAAATTGCTTCACATATTGATACAATTTTATTTGATAAAACAGGAACTTTAACGGAAGGAAAGTTAAGTATTAATAAAGTGTATAATTATTCCTCATATAGTGATAAAGCATTGTTAAATATTGTTAGTAATATTGAAAGTATGTCGATTCATCCTATTGCCAAAGCTTTTAAAGATTATAAAGTTAAAGAATTATCTGTAACTGATTATCAAGAAATATCTGGAATAGGTCTTAAGGCTAATATTGATCATCAAACGTATTATTTAGGAAATGAAAAAATATTAAATAATATTTCTAATCAATATAGTAAGGTTGCAGAAAAATTAACGAAAGATGGCAATAGTATTATTTATATATTAGAAGAGAACATTATTATTGGCATAATCGGAGTCAAAGATATAATTAGGGAAGATACTAAATCAACTATCAAAAAATTAAAAGAATTAGGATACAATGTGGTTATGCTTACAGGGGATAATGAAATGACAGCGAATATAATAGGACATGAACTTGGTATAGATAATATTGTAGTTAATTGTATGCCTAATGATAAGACTAAATATATTAAAAATTTAAAATCTCAGGATAGGAAAATTATTATGGTTGGTGATGGTATCAATGATGCTCCATCATTAACAACAGCAGATATTGGGATAAGTTTTAAAAGTAGTACAGATATTGCTGCTAATTCAGCGAATGTAATTTTTACTAATGATAAAATAGGTAACTTAATAACTTTTTTAAATATAGGTAAAAAAACTTTAAAAAATATAAAGCAAAATTTATTCTGGGCTTTCTTTTATAATATTTTAATGATACCAGTAGCTATGGGATTATTTCAAAACATCGGAATTACTATAAATCCTATGATTGCCAGTGGAACTATGATGTTATCAAGTTTATGTGTTGTTTTTAATGCTTTACGTTTAGGAAAAATTAAATAGTGGTATAATTAAGATGAGGAGATGAAAAAATGAAACAAATAATTGTCAAAATCGGTGGAATGAGTTGTCAAAATTGTGCCAATCACGTTTTAGAACACTTAAAAAAATGTAAAGGTATAATAAATGCTAGTGTAAATTTAAAAAAGAACGAAGCTTTAGTAACTTGTGATGAAAATTTTAATATAACTGATTTAGAAAAAAGTATAGATGAATCTGGTTATGAATATTTAGGCTTTGAAGAAAAAAATTAGAAAAAACTTTTGACAAACTTTTTAAAAAATTATATAATTAGCAAGTCTGATCCAGCAAAATTGCGTAAAAACAAGACAATGTTTTTACGCTTATTTTTTGGCATTTTTCAGATTAAAAGGAGGAGGAAAAAATGGAAAACAAAGAAAATAACAAATTTTTAGGAGAAGAAAAAATTTCTAAATTATTACTTAAATTTTCTATACCATGTATATTATCTTTACTTATTAGTTCTTTATACAATGTTGTAGATCAAATATTTATTGGACATAGTAATTTAGGGTATTTAGGTAATACGGCAACAGGTATTGTCTATCCCATAACTATTATCGCTGTAGCTTTTGCTTGGTGTTTTGGTGATGGCTCAGCCGCTTATTTATCCCTATGCCAAGGAAGAAACGATACTAAAAATGCTCATAAAGGTATTGGAAATAGTATTTTAGTTACATTAATCATTAGTATTATATTTTTAATATTAGGTTTAATTTTTCAAGATAATTTATTATATTTATTTGGGGCTAGTGATAAGAGTATTGATTTAGCTCGTGATTATTTTATTATCATTCTTTTAGCTATTCCGGTTTATATGGTTGCTAATAGTATGAATGCTGTTATTCGAGCTGATGGTTCTCCCAAATTTTCGATGATAGCTACGGCAAGTGGGGCTATAGTTAATATTATTTTGGATCCTATATTTATTTTTAATTTAAATTTAGGTATTAAAGGAGCAGCGTATGCGACAATTATAGGACAAATAGTTTCTTTAATTGTAACAATTATATATTATACGCGAACTAAAACTTTTAAATTGTCTTTTGAAAGTTTCCGAATAGATTTGGGGATATTAAAAAATATTTTGAAGTTAGGTATATCAACATTTATAACCCAAATGAGTATAGTTATTATTTCTTTAGTTTGTAACATAATGCTGGCTACTTATGGAAGTAAAAGTAAATATGGTGCTGATATTCCTATTGCTGTTATTGGAATTGCTATGAAAGTATTTTCTATAGTAATTAATATAGTAGTTGGTATTATATTGGGAGCTCAACCAATTTTAGGATATAATTTTGGAGCTAAAAATATTTCTCGAGTTAAGAAAACATTTAAAATTGTTTGTTTAATGACTATTCTAATTGGTTTAATAGCTACAATGGTATTTGAATTATGTCCTAATGTAATAATTAATATTTTTGGGTCTAGTGAATCATTATATGTTGAATTTGCCGTTTTAACATTTAGATTATTTTTAATGTTAGTTACTTTTACTTGTTTAATTAAAGTATGTTCAATTTTCTTTCAAGATATTGGTGAACCATTTAAAGCGACAATTGCTTCTCTTTCCAGAGATTTAATTTGCTTTGTACCATTGGTAATTATTTTACCAAAATTTATGGGAATAAAAGGAGTACTTATAGCAGCACCGATTGCGGATGTTATAGGTATAATTATTACCATTATCTTAGTTGTAAAATTCTTTAAAAATATTGAATCACCAAGCGTAAGTAAGAGTAATGACACAGCTTTATTAAAGGATTCTAAACCAGGAGTAATTATTACTATTTCCCGAACTCATGGTAGTCAAGGAAAAGCAATTGGTCAATTAGTAGCACAAAAATTAAACATTCCTTGTTATTACAAAGAAATGATATCTTTAGCAGCCAAAGAAAGTGGTTTAGATAAAGATTTTGTTTCCAATATTAATAATAGCAAAGATATTTTACATGATTTATATTTAACAACCGAACCAGTTAAATATGCTATTGAAGCCCAAGAAAAAGTTATTAAAATGATAGCTGACAAAGGATCTTGTGTTTTAATAGGAAGAGCTAGTGATTATGTTTTAAGAGATAACCCTAAGGTAGTAAAAATATTTATTTATGCTCCAACAGATTATCGAGTTAAAAATATAATTGAAATGTATAACGATTCTCCATCTAAAGCTGTTAAAAATATAGAAAAATCAGATAAAAATAGAGCAAAATATTACGAAATTATTTCTGGCAAATCTTGGACTAACCCTGAAAATTATGACTTATGTCTTGATTCTTCCATTGGTAAAGAAAAGACAGCTGAAATAATATGTGATTATATTAAAAAATTAAAATAAGCCAAAATTAGCTTATTTTTTATGCTATAATATATTTAGGTGAAAATCGATGAAAAAACTAAAAAAGCTAAGTCAAATGATTAAATTTAATTTAAAAACATTAATCGGTTTTGAATTATTTTATAAATTAGGTTCAACAATTATATTCATTCCTTTTTTCTTATCTTTATTTAATTTAATTTTAAAATTAACTGGTTTTCATTATTTAACATTAGAAAATATTTTGCCTTTTATAACTCATCCCTTAACTATTACTTTATTAATTATTTTGTTGTTATTAATGACCTTTTATGCCTTAATTGATATAAGTGCAATTATTATCATTTTAGATTGTTCTTATGAACGTAAACATATAACTATTAAAAATGCCTTTATATTAGCTGTCAAAAAATCTTTAAAAGTCTTTCATAAAAAAAATATTTTATTACCTTTTTTAGTGTTGTTTTTAATTCCTTTTTTGAATGCTGGTATTTCTTCTAGTTTTATTTCCACTATACCAATACCCGAATTTATTTTAGATTTTATTTATAAAAATCAAACTTTATCAATACTATATACTTTATTAATTATTGTTTTTTCATTTCTTTTATTACGCTGGCTTTATGCTATTCATTACTTTATTTTAGAAAATAAAAATTTTAAAGAAGCCTGTAAAAAAAGCAAAGAATTAAGTAAAAATAATTTATTAAAAGATTTTGCTACATTTATTATCTTAGAATTTAGTATTTTTTTAATCTACTTGTTTTTAGTGGCTATATTAATTTTTATTATAATAATTTTTTATAAACTCTTAGGGCATTTTAAAGCGTTAGAGTCTTTTTCTATAACAATTATTTGGTTATTAATAGGATATACATATCTTTTAATAACTTTGTTATCAACTCCAATTAGTTATGCCATTATTAGTTATTTATTTTATTCTCACAAAGAAAAGAAACAAGAAAAAATAATTCATGTTCAAATAAAAGAAAATGAATTAAAAAAAGCGAAAAAGAAGTTTCAAATTTTTAAATATGTTATTTTAGCCATGATAATTGGAAGTTGCTCAACTATAACATATTTAATTTTAAATAAGCAATTCTTTTTAAAAGTAGATTATGACCGAATTATAGAAGTAACAGCTCATCGAGGTGCTTCTCTAAATTATCCTGAAAATACGATGAGTTCTTTTGTAGGAGCAAAAGAATTGGGAGCTGATTGGATAGAGTTAGATGTTGCTCAAACTAAAGATAATCAAATAATTGTAACTCATGATACTAATTTAAAAAGAATTACGGGGGTAAATAAAAAAGTATGGGAGACAAATTATGATGAAATAAAAGATTTAGATGCTGGAAGCTTCTTTAGTAAAGATTATAGTTTTGAAAGAATTCCTTTATTAGAAGATGTTATAAATTATGCTAAAAATAATGCTTTAAAATTAAATATTGAATTAAAGCCGACAGGGTATGAAAATAATTTTGAACAAAATGTTATTGATATTATTGTACGTAATGATTTTATAGATGATTGTTATTTAGCATCGCAAAATTATAATGTTATGGAAAATGCGAAAAAATATAATAATAAAATTAAAACTTTATATGTAATGAGCTTCGCTTATGGAGATATATTAAACTTTGTAGATGCCGACAGTTTTAGTATTGAAGCAACGAGTATTAATAAAAAATTAGTAAATGAAATCCATTCATCGGGAAAAGCAATTTTTGCTTGGACTATTAATACCGAAGAATCTATTCAAAATATGATTAATTTAAATGTTGATAATATTATAACTGATGATATTACCTTAGCCAGGGAAGTGATTGCTAGAGAAAAAGAAAATACTATTATTCATAATATTGTTAAAAAAATTAATGATTTTCTTAAGTAAAAATTTATTTGACATGCTAAATTAAATTTCATACTATTAAATAGAGTTAAATAGGAGGGGAAAATTTATGGATATTTATGATATTAAAGTTATTAAAAGAAATGGTGAAGAACAAAAATTAGCTGATTATAAAGGCAAAGTATTATTAATTGTTAATACAGCAACGGGATGTGGTTTTACGCCCCAATATGAATCTTTAGAAAATTTATATAAAAAATATCATGATCAAGGATTGGAAATCTTGGATTTTCCTTGTGATCAATTTGGTCATCAAGCACCTGGTAGTGATGAAGAAATACATGAATTTTGTACTTCGAAATATCAAACTACTTTTGATCAATATAAGAAAGTTTTAGTAAATGGTAAGGATGCTTCTTTATTGTGGAAATATTTAAGAGAAAATTCACCGAAAGAATATATTAAAGGTTTAGCCCATAAAGCTTCAATGAAAGCTATCGAAAAATTAAGTAATACTTATCAAAGTGAAAATGATATTAAATGGAATTTTACTAAATTTTTAGTAGATAAAGATGGTAAAATTGTAAGTCGTTATTCACCTATTGAAAATCCTTCTGTAATGGAAGAAGAAATAAAAAAATTATTAAAATAAGGAGATTATCATGTACGATATAATTATAGTAGGGGCAGGACCGGCAGGATTAACTAGTGCTTTATATGCTTTAAGAGCTAACAAAAAAGTATTAGTTTTAGAAGCCAAAAGTTATGGAGGCCAAATTTTAAATGCTAATAAAATAGAAAATTATCCGGGTATTGCATCTATTTCAGGTTTTGATTTTGCTAATAATTTATATAATCAAGTAACTAAATTAGGAGGAATAATCAAATATGAAACAGTTAATCGCGTAGAAGCTGATAAAACAGTTATTACGAATAAAGATACATATCAAGCAAAGGCGGTTATTTTAGCAACTGGTTCCGAAAATAGAAAATTACAAATAGAAAATGAACAAAAATTTATCGGTAAAGGCATATCTTATTGTGCTACATGTGATGGACATTTTTATAAAAATAAAATAGTAGCAGTTAATGGAGGAGGAAATACAGCTTTAGAAGATGCTTTATACTTAGCAGATATTGCAAAGAAAGTTTACTTAATTCATAGAAGAGATGAGTTTCGGGCAGAAGATGCTTATAGAGAAGAATTAGAAGCGAAAAATAATGTAGAATTCATATTAAATTCCACAATTGTCTCTTTAAAAGGCGAGGAAAATTTGACAAGTATTATTGTAAACGATAAAGATGGTAAAGAACAAGAACTTGTAGTTGATGGCTTATTTATTGCTATCGGCCAAGAACCTAAAAATGAAATATTTAAAAATGTTGTCGATATTAATGAACATGGATATATTGAATCTGATGACGGAGTACATACAAAAACATCTGGTATTTATGTGGCAGGAGATACCAGAATTAAAATGTTAAGGCAATTAACAACAGCTGTTAGTGATGGAAGTATTGCAGCAACCATGGCTATTAAAGAAATGGCAAAATAACAAAATTTCTTTTAAAAATTTACGAAATTAGTATATAATTAAATAGAAATTTAGAGGTGTTATATGAAAAAGAAATATTTATTGGTAATTTTTATGAGTTTAATTTTATTATTTACGACAAGTTGTAGTAATAAAAATGATAATGAAGATGCTATAAAATTTAAAGAGGAATACGAATCTTTAAATGATACCAAAAATGCTAATGACATGCTTCATCGAACAGTTAATATCGATGAGAATAATCCTTTTGTTTATGCAACTGGTCAAGAAATAGTTGAAAAGATAGAAAATAAAGAAACTTTCTATGTATATTTTGGTTCTGCTTATTGTCCTTGGTGTCGAAGTGCGATTGAAAAAGCTATCGAAGTTGCTAATAAAAATAAAATTGAGAAAATTTATTATGTAAATATTTGGGATGGCGATCATGTTGAAATTTTAAGAGATACTTATGTTTTAAATGATAAAGGAAAGTTAGAGCAAACATATAGTGGTGGAGAAGGCTATCAAGAATTATTAAAATACTTTGATGGAGTATTAGAGGATTATACTTTAACTGATAAAGATGGTAAGAAGGTTTCAGTTGGTGAAAAACGAATTTTTGCTCCTAATTATATTTACGTAGAAAATGGCGAAGCTAAAAAATTAATTGAAGGAACAAGTGATTTACAAAAAGATTCACGAGAAGAATTTACCGAAGAAATTTTAAAAGATGAAGAAAAAATATTCGAAGATTTTTTTACTAAATAAATTTGAGCGATAAGCTCTTTTTTTGTTATAATGAGTATAGGTGAAAATATGAGAAGTTTATTAAATAGTTTTAAATATGCTTTTATAGGAATATTATCAGCTTTTAAAACCGAAAGAAATATGAAAATTCATGTTGCTATTATGTTACTTGTGGTGATTTGTGGCTTTATATTTCACTTAAATTTAAATGAATGGCTTCATTGTCTAACTTGGTTTGTTATTGTGATATCTGCCGAAATGATGAATACGTCGATAGAAGAAACTGTAGATTTAGCAATGCCGAAGTTTCATGAAAAAGCAAAACTGGCTAAGGACATTGCAGCGGGTGGAGTATTATTAGCAGCTATAGGAGCCGTTATCGCTGGTTTATTAATTTTCTTACCCAAAATTATAGCTTTGTTTTAAAAAATTTTAAGTGTTTTTGATAAATATAAAGAGGAAATTTGTATGAAAAAAAAGAAAAGTTTTCTAGCAACTATAGTAATTTTAGGAACTTGTATCACATTTGTTTATCAACAGTATTTTCAAAATCCCGAAGAAATTGTTTCGTATGCTGTGGAAAATGTTCCTGAATATAATAATGAACCATATGTAATTCTAGATAATAATATTCCTAATTTTCCAGAAGAAGATTTAACGACTTCCAGTTTTGAAAATTATAGTGAATTGGATTCTTTAAAAAGATGTGGTGTAGCGTATGCAAATGTTAGTAAGGATACTATGCCCACTACCGAACGAGAAAGTATTGGTATGATTAAGCCTAGTGGATGGCATACCATAAAATATGATATTGTCGATGGTAAATATTTATATAATCGTTGTCACTTAATAGGATTTCAATTAACGGGCGAAAATGCTAATGAAAAAAATTTAATTACTTGTACCAGACAAATGAATACATTAGGAATGCTTCCTTTTGAAAATCAAGTTGCAGAATATATAAATGAAACAAACAACCATGTTTTATATAGAGTTACGCCATATTTTAAAGGCGATAATTTGCTTGCAAGTGGTGTTGAAATAGAAGCTAAATCAGTCGAAGATAATGGAATATTACAATTTCATGTATATGTTTATAATGTTCAAGATGGTATAGAAATAAATTATCAAAACGGAGAAAGCAATTTAAAATAAAAAAATATAGACAAATGAGTTTGTTAACTATATACTAAACAAAAAAGGTGATATAAATTTAAGCTTGGAAAATATAAATCTTGTTTCTTAAGAGATAAAAATAACAATATATATAATGTTGATTTTCAATAAAATTTTACATATAATTTATTTATCAAAATGTTGATGAGACTCCTAGAAGAGATTAAATTAATCCTAAAATGATATACTATATTTATAGGTGAATAACAATGAATAAAAAAAGAAAAATTATTAAAATCTTTATTCTAAGTATTGTGTCTTTATTTTTAGTATTGGGTCTTATATTTCTTATAAAATATGTTCGCGTTAAATTTGCTCGAATAGAAGTAGTATTAAAAGAAGATTTAACAGCTAATTTTTTAGATAAGAAAAAAATATCGGATTATATAGTTGATATTAATGGAACTATTTTGGATGACCAAAAAATTGATACAACTAAAATTGGTAAACAAACAGTATCTTTTAAATTTAAAAATGATGATGGTATAAAAGTTCCTTATGAATATGAAATAGAAGTTAAAGATACCGTAGAACCGGTGATATGGTTAAATAGTAGTTATTCAATTTACAAAGGTAATGATGTTGATATTGCTGCTAATGTTTTGTGTGGTGATAATGAAGATAATAATCCTAATTGTTTTATTGAAGGGGAATATAATTATGATGAAGTTGGAGAATACCCTTTAGTTTTTAAAGCTATAGATCGTAGTGGCAACGTGGCAACTAAAAATTTTACTTTATATGTTTTAGAACCAAAGAAAAATAGTAATAGTAAACCAAATAATTCTTCTAAAACATCGACTTTATTTACTGATGTTGTAAGTAATTATAAAAACGAAAATACTAAGATTGGAATAGATGTTTCAGGTTGGCAAGGCGATATAGATTTTGAAAAAATTAAAAATGCCGGAGTAGAGTTTATAATTATTAAAGTTGGAGGAACAAAAGGAATTGATGGCGAATATTATGTCGATTCTAAGTTTGTTCAAAATATTACTAGAGCTAATGAATATGGTATAGATGTAGGAGTATATTTTTATTCTTATGCCAATTCGGTAGATTTAGCGCGGAAGGATGCTAACTTTCTTTTACAACAAATCAAAGATTATAAAATATCTTTGCCAATTGCTTTTGATTGGGAGAATTGGTCAAACTTTAATGATTATAATTTAAGCTTTTTTGCTTTAACTAATATGGCTTCAACTTTTTTAGATATAATAAAAAATGCTGGTTATGAGGGAATGCTTTATAGTAGTAAAAATTATTTGGAAAGATTATGGCTACCATTAGAGTATCCTACTTGGCTTGCCCATTATACCAAACAAACAAATTATCAAGGTTCTTATAAATTTTGGCAAATATGTGATGATGGTGAAATTGACGGAATTGATGGAGCAGTTGATATCGATATAATGTATTTAGATTAAAAGTGAATCAATTATTACCAAAAAATGGTGAATAAAAGATTTACTTTTTTCTTTTTAAAACAAAAAAAATAAGCAAAATAAAAATAGGTGAAGTCAATGAAGAAAATAGTTTTAATAAGCATATTTTTATTTTGTTTATCGATAAATACCTATCAAGCTATTAATAAAAATAATTGTATGAGTGAAATCATACCAAATGATTTAAATTCTAAAAATTTATTAACTTATATTCAAGAAAATAACTTAAAAGATCATATTTATCGTGTCTGTTCTAAAGATATTTGCGCTTCTTTAAATGCTTCTAATTTAGAAAGAAGTATTAATAATTTTATTAAAGAAAATTTAGCATATTTAGAACATAAAAATGAAGAACAAGCTTTAGAAGCTAGTTTGAAAGGATTTAGAATCGAAAAATTTATTGTTTATTCTTGTTAACTTTATCTCCTTGATAAATATTTCTTTTTTTCATTTCTTTATCTATTTCATTTAAAACACCAAATTTTTTTATAAGCCATTTTGGTTCAATTAAATCTTCTATTTGAGGATCACCAGTAATCCTATGAATTACTATTTGTTCATTTAAATATTCTAATTGTTCACATACAATATCGACATATTCTTCTTTGGTTAGTAAAGGAAATTGTTTTTCTTCATACATTTTGGCTAATTCTGTTTCTTTTAAAATATGAAGCATATGAATTTTAATTCCATCAACGTTTAGATTGTTAACATATTTTGCTGTATTAATCATATCTTCCTTAGTTTCATAAGGTAGGCCATTAATAATATGAACAACTACTTTAATATTACGAGCTTTAAGTTTAGCAACACAATCACTAAAATTTTTTAAAGTATGACCTCTTTTAATTAATTTTAAAGTTTCTTCTTTAGCTGATTGTAATCCTAATTCTACAGTTAAAAAAGTTTTTTTATTTAATTCTTCTAAATAATTTAAACATTCCTCAGTTATTGCATCACTTCTGGTTGCTATAGATAAACCTATAACATTAGGTAAGGCTAAAATTGTTTCATATTTTTCTTTTAAAACTGCTACCGGAGCATAAGTATTAGTATTGGCTTGAAAATAACCAATATAGTAACTTCCGGGCCATTTCTTTTCTAAAACACTTGCCACTTCATAAAACTGTTTTACTAAATCGCTATTTTTACAAGTATCATAATTATTACTACCATGTAAACAAAAAATACATCCGCCATTATTTTGAAAATTAGGACAGGTAAAATTAGCATTTAAACTTACTTTAAATACTTTATGATGAAATAAATTACGATAATAATAATTTAAAGTATGATATCTTTTATTATCTAAGCTATATGAAAACATATTTATCCCTCAGTCATATTATAACAAATTAATAAGTTGTTTTGTTTTATTCTTTATGCTAAAATGTTAATGATAAGAAGGTGGCAAAATTGATTGGTATGGATGAGCATTTTAAAATCGACAATACTCACGCTAAAGCAAAAGATAATGCTATCTTTAAAGGAGAAAAATATCGAATAACTATTCTAACTGATCGATTAGTGCGCCTAGAATACAGTATGGATGGCATATTCTATGATGGTCTTACAGAAAGAGTTCTTTTTCGTGATTTTCCAGTTCCAGAATTTACAGTTCAAGAAGATAATAAATTTTTAGAAATTACCACTAAATATTTTAAATTATCTTATGTTAAAAATAAACCTTTTCAAGCTTCAATTGTTGCTCCTGATGCCAATTTGAAAGTAAATCTTTTAAATACAGATAAAATGTGGTATTTTAACCATCCAGAAGCTCGTAATTTTAAAGGAACAAGTATTAGTTTAGATGAAAATAGTAGTAAAGCAAATTTCCAAAACGGCCTTTATTCAACAGATGGATTTGCTTCGATAGATGATTCAACTTCTTTATTAATTAATGAAAATGGGGCCTTAGTTTATTCAGATAAAAAAAGAGTAGATACATATTTATTTATGTACCGCAGAGATTTCGGCCTTTGTTTAAGAGATTATTTTATGTTAACCGGTCGTCCTTCTATGTTACCTCGTTATGCTTTAGGCATTTGGTGGAATAAAGATGAAATATATAGTTTTGAAGATACTAAAAATTTATTAAAATTGTTTAGTAAAAATCATATTCCTTTATCAATTTTGTTACTCGGCAATAATTGGCATAATAAAACAGAACTTAATAAAACTGGTTTTACTTTTAATAGTACTTTATTTCCTGATCCGGCTGGATTTATTAAATACATGCATGAAAGAGGAGTAAGAGTAGGAATTGCCATTGACCCACATGAAGGGATTAGTCCTAATGAAGCAGCTTTTAAAACAATTAAAAATGATTTAGGACTTGCCGAAGATAATTTAATTCCGTTTAATGTATTTAATCAAAGTTTATTAATGGAATATTTCCATAATATTATCAATCCTTTAAATAATATTGGTATTGATTTTTACTGGCTTGATTACTATAACAAAAAAGATTTATATACTTTAAGAGCTTTAAATTACTACCACTTTAATGATTATAAAAAAGATCCTAAAAGACGAGGTATTATTTTTTCCCGTAATGGTTTAGTAGCTCCACATCGAATGCCAATTCATTATTCTGGTCAAACAGTAGTTAGCTGGGATACTTTAAAACTATTGCCATTTTATAATTCTACGGCTAGCAATATTGGAGTTTCTTGGTGGAGTCATGATGTTGGGGGATATAAAGATGGAATTGAAGATGGTGAACTTTATATTCGTTATGTTGAACTTGCAACTTTTAGTCCTATTTTTCGCTTTAGTTCTAAACAAGGTCATTATTATAAAAGAGAACCTTGGAAATGGGATATTCATACTTTAAATATTGTAAGAGATTATTGTATTTTAAGACATCGTTTAATACCTTATTTATATGCAGAAGCTTATAAGTATTATCAAACCGGTTTACCAATCATCCAACCATTGTATTATCAAAATCCGGAAATATATGATGAGCCTTTATACAAAAATGAATATTATTTTGGAGGAGAATTATTTATTGCTCCGATAACTGTTAAAAAAGATTTAGTTATGAACCGAGCTGTAGAAAAAATATTTTTACCAAATGGGATGTGGTATGATTTTAAAACAGGTAAAAAATTCCCAGGTAATAAAAGATATGTAACCTTCTATAAAGATGAAGATTATCCGGTCTTTGCTCATGCCGGTAGTATAATTCCCTTAGCAGAGCTTGATGAAAATATCAATATAACCAATCCACCTAAAAAGTTAGAAATTCATGTATTCCCTGGTAAAAGTAATACTTTTAAATTATATGAAGATGATGGGTATTCATCCCTTTTTGAAGCCGGTTATTACATAATGACGACAATTGATTATAATTATTTACAAAATAACTATACATTGATTATTCGTCCCGTTGAGGGAAAAACAGGAATTATTCCTGCTACTAGAGATTATAAAATACGTTTTAGAAATACGAGAGAAGCAGATGAAGTTATTATTTATATAAATAAAGATGTTGTTGCTACCGAAAATTACGTAGAAGATAATGACTTTATCGTCGAAATAAAGAATGTCCCAACAACAAGTCAAATAACTATTAATTGTAAAGGAAAAGATATCGAAATAGATGCGGTACGGATTATTAACGAAGAAATAGATTCAATTATTAGTGATTTACAAATTGAAACTCGTTTAAAAGAAAAAATAGCGAATATTTTCTTTAGTGATTTAGATATTAAAAAGAAAAGAATTGAAGTTCGGAAATTGAAAAAAGAAGGTTTAGAATCTTTATTTATCCGCATGTTTTTAAAATTATTAGAATATATGAATGAAATTTAAGAGCCCAAAGCTCTTTTTTTGGTAAGATAAAAATTATTTTTGTATACGAAATAAAAAAAGTTGGTTATAATAATATATAATAGGAGTGCTTAAGATGAAAAAAGGATTTACGTTAGTAGAGATTTTAGCAAGTATTGTAATACTATCAATTATAACATTAATAGCAATATTAGGTTATAAAGGAATAACTAAAAGAATAAAAGAACAAGAATATGAAAATAAAATCAAATATATAGAAAATCAAGCAGCCGCTTTTGCTAGTTCTACCGGTTATTTAAGTACTAATGTCCAATATTTAGTAGAACTAGGTTATGTTAAGGC
>CANRLP010000011.1 GCA_947631515.1 uncultured Bacilli bacterium | reverse complement strand
CATCAATTTAATCAACCACCTTTTTTGTATTATATCAAATTGGTTGATTGCGAAAAATTTTCACTCCTTAGAGCTGAGTAGTAACTTTTTTATTTTGCTTAAAGTAAAAAATAAGTTATAATAGTGATAATTAAGAAGTAGGTGGTTTAGATGAAAAATGAAAAATTTCAAAAAGTTATAAATATTTTAAAAAAGATAGCAATTATAATTACTTCGCCCATATGGTTTCCTTGGAAAATATTATTTGTTAGAAAACCTGAAAAAAAGTTTAATAAAGTTAGTAATCCTATAAAAGTTTTTAGAATAGTTCGTTCTCCTATAACAATGCCTTTAAAATTTATTTGTTTTATGTGTATAATCAGTTTAGAAGTTTTAGTAGTTTATAAAGCTAGATTTTCAGTAGTTACTTATCCTGTAACTAGAGCATCGGTGTATAATTATTATGTTAAGAACACTACTAATACTAAAGAACTTTTAGGTTTAACTGTTGTTAATGCTAGTGAATTAAAAAATCATAACGAAGAATTTAAATTAGCATTTTCTTATATTGATGAATGGGATTTAGGATCAAAAAATAAAATGTATGTAACTTTAGATTCTAAAGCTCTTAAATATGTATTTAAACATATTGGTGATGATACATTAAGTTATTTATTAAATAAATTTAATAATGATTCTGATTTTCGAGATGATATTCATAATATTGCTAAGAATATAAATAAGTTATTGCAAAGACTTATCAAGGAAATACCACAAGAAGTTCCTTATGATGAAATACAACCGATTATGGCTCCTTTTGCAACTCTAGGCAGTGTAAGTGTTGATTATCGTCAAGTGTTGGATATTTTAGGAACACTTATAAATTGGGCAGAAAGTAATTATGGCTCATTAGAAGAAGATTTAGATTTAAGCCCTGAAAATTTAGATATGGTTATTGAACTAATAGTTATGTATAGTGAAGGTAATTCGATTACTGATTCCTATAATTATATAAATGAAAAATATTTTGATACTATTTATCACGAAGAAGTGACTTATTCAACTAATGAAATTAGAATTATTGAATAAATATTAATTTATATGATAAAATTTTATTAGTAGTAAAAATAAAGAAAAGAGGATATTTATGGAAAAAGCAAAAGTATATTTTACGAAAAATTTAACACCAGAAAAAGTAGTAGAGATTTATAAACATTTAGGTGTTAATCTCCCTGGTAAAGTAGCCGTAAAAGTTCATTCAGGAGAAAAGGGTAATCAAAATTATTTACGACCAGAGTTTTTAAAACCTATGGTAGAATATGTAAATGGAACAATTGTTGAATGTAATACAGCATATGATGGAGCAAGAGATACAACAGAAAAACATGAAAAGTTAATGGATGAGCATGGTTGGAGTAAATATTTTGACGTCGATATTATGGATAGTGAAAAAGATGATGAAGTTTTAGAGATACCTAATGGTAAAGTAATTAAGAAAAATTATGTAGGCAGCCATTTAAATAATTATGACTCAATGCTTGTATTATCTCATTTTAAAGGACATCCAATGGGAGGTTATGGAGGAGCTTTAAAACAATTATCTATTGGTGTTGCTTCAGGCAAAGGAAAACGTTATATTCATTGTTGTGGTAAAGAAAATGCTAGTTATGAAGAAATGTTCCAAGTTGATCAAATTAAGTTTTTAGAATCTATGGCTGATGCTGCTTCTTCAGTAACTAAGCACTTTGCTGGAAAAATTGCTTATATCAATATTATGTGTAATATGTCTGTCGATTGTGATTGTTGTGCTACGGCAGAAGATCCATGTATGAAAGATATTGGTATATTTGCAAGTTTAGATCCTGTAGCAATTGACCAAGCTTGTATTGATTTAGTAAAAAATAGTAATGACCCTGGTCGTGATCATTTACTTGAAAGAATCAATTCGCGGAATGGAATTCATACTATTGAAGCTGCTTATGATTTAGGAATTGGTAATAGAGACTACGAACTTATTTCTATTGATTAATAAATATACATTTTAATACTGTTGTGTTAAAATGTTTTTATATGTTCCTGTAGTTTATTTGGATAAAACAAGGCCCTCCTAAGGCTTAGCGGACAGTTCGAATCTGTCCAGGAACACCAAATTTAAAATTATTTAAGTGAAATAGATACAAGCATATTTCCTTTTCTTGACATAAATTATAAGGAGAGGAGGAAATATGGCAAGTCGAGATTATGAAAAAGCTTACAATTATGTGAAAAAGGCTAATCTTAATTTTCCCAATCATTCTTGTTGTTGTGGAAGAGTTGTGGCTGGTCCAACTGGCCCGACTGGTCCGCAAGGAATGCCCGGTCCTGCTAATATCGAAGTTGCGACTACTGTAACAGCTGAACCTGGAGAAGAAGCAAAAGTAATAAATATGGGTACGGAAGATAAAGCAATATTAGAATTTATTATTCCGATGGGTCCGACTGGTCCTGTAGGTGAGTCTGAAAATATTGTAATAGGTAATGTAAATACTATTGATGCCAATGAACCAGCTTCCATAAATGATATAAAACAAGGAAATACCCATATCTTAGAATTTTCTATTCCTCGTGGTCTTACCGGAGAACAAGGTCCAATTGGCCCGACTGGTCCAGCAGGAACAAGTGTTACAATTCTTGGCTATTATGATAATGCTAGCGATTTAAATAAAGAGCATCCTAATGGTAAACCGGGAGATGGTTATTTAGTAGGAGGTAATCTTTATGTTTGGAGTGAAAATGATAAATCTTGGAATGATGTCGGAGTAATTAGAGGCCCTCAAGGATTGCAAGGGGAAACTGGTCAAACAGGACCCACTGGTCCGCAAGGGATCCCTGGTATTCAAGGAGTTTCTGGAGATATTGGTCCAACTGGCCCAACGGGACCTACTGGGCCTGAAATAATACCTTCTAGTTATCTTGTAACTTTTAATGAAGCTTATCCAATAGATGGCTATCAAGTAGCAAGTGGAGCTAGATTACCAATTTTCAGACAAGAAATAAATATAAATGATATTTGTACTTTAAATGATAATACAATTCAATTTAATAAAATCGGTTATTATAAAGTGACTATGATTGTGCATGGTTATACGAAAACTCAATCGGGGGTATTTGACAAATACAAAGATATTATTTCTGTAGGATTTCGGGAAGTAAATACCGACCTTGTATATATCGGCGATAGCAAATGGATTTATAACGATGAACCTGCAACTTTAATTGCTACGGGTATTTTATCTATAAATAATCCAGAAAAAAAATATGAGTTGGTCAATATTAGTGAAAATACTTTATATCTTATTACGCCTTTTATAAATAATTTAAATACTAATTCTTATTTTGCCAATTCAACTGTTACACTTTTAATAGAATATTTGGGATATTGAAACACTTTTGTGTTTCTTTTTTAAAAAAGCTTGCTATTTTCCTATAATAGGCATATGATATTGTATGGTGGCTAACAAACGGAGAATAAATATGGAAAATGAAAAATTATTGTATCAAATACGCAGTTTAGAAAAGCAGATTGGTCGCTTATTTTTTTGCCAAGATTTAGAAAGGCATGAAAATTTGCCAACGCCAACTCAAATGCAAATTATTGAATATATTCTTCTTCATCCTAACGAAAATATATATCAAAGGGATTTAGAAAATATACTTAATTTAAGGCGAGCAACTGTATGTGGTGTTCTACAAACTATGGAAAAAAATCATTTTATTGAAAGAATGGTTGATACAAACGATTCTCGCATAAAAAAAATCACCTTAAATGAAAGAGCTAAAGATATTTTTTATAAGCATGAACAAAAAATGCTAGAAATCGAAGAAATAATTAAAAAGAATTTAAGTGATGAGGAAATAAAAATGTTTTTAGAAGCTATTCAAAAAATGCAAAATAATTTAAAATTAGTCACAAAAGAAGGAGGGAATAAAAATGTTAAAATTAATTAAAAATTTTAATAAAAAAGAATTAGGTTTAATTGTTATAATTTTTATCTTAATTTTAGGTCAAGTATGGTTAGATTTAAAAATGCCTGATTATATGTCAGCCATCACTAGATTAGTTCAAACTGAAGGTAGTAAGATGGGTGAAATTTTAAAAAATGGTGGTTACATGCTTCTATGTGCTTTTGGTAGTTTGCTTTCCGCTATCATAGTTGGTTATTTGGTATCGCATTTGTCTTCGACTTTTTCAATGAAATTACGTTCTAAATTATTTAAGAAAGTCGAAAGTTTATCTATTCATGAAATTAAGCAATTTTCTACTAATAGTTTGATTACTCGTACGACAAACGATATAACTCAAATTGAAATGTTAATTGGTATGGGTTTACAAATGCTTATTAAAGCCCCCGTTACAGCTATTTGGGCAGTTACGAAAATTTTAAATAAAAGTTGGCAATGGAGTATGGTAACGGCCATATCAGTATTAATATTATTAAGTGTTATTTCCATATTAATGGTTATTGTCATGCCTAAATTTAAAATTGTTCAAAAATTAATTGATCAAATAAATGGTGTTATGCGAGAAAATTTGACAGGTATTAGAGTTGTTAGAGCTTTTAATGCCGAAAATTATCAAGAAGAAAAGTTTGAGAATGTTAATAACAAACTTACTAATCAACAATTATTTAATCAAAAAGCTTTTGCTATTCTTTCTCCCATTATGTATCTAGTAATGAATTCCTTAACTTTAGTTATTTATTTTATTGGAGCTTATTTAATAAAGGATGCGCTAATGGCTGATAAAATTGGTTTATTTGGAGATATGGTAGTTTTTTCTTCATATTCTATGCAAGTTATTATGTCATTTTTAATGCTAGCAATGATTTTTATGATGTTACCAAGAGCAGGTGTTTCAGCTAGTCGGATTAATGAAGTATTAGATACTGAAATTAGTGTTAAAGATGGTGAAAAAGATGTTACGAGCGAAGAAAAAGGTACCGTTGAATTTAAAAATGTTTCCTTTAAATATCCTGATGCCGAAGAGTATCTGTTAAAAAATATTTCTTTTAAAGTTAATCAAGGTGAAACTATAGCTTTTATTGGTTCAACCGGAAGTGGTAAATCTACATTAATAAATTTAGTTCCTAGATTTTATGATGTTACGGATGGAGAAGTTTTAGTAGATGGCGTAAATGTAAAAGAATATAAACTAGAAACTTTGTATAATAAATTAGGATATGTTCCTCAAAAAGCTGTTATTTTTGATGGAAGCGTTAATTTTAATGTTAATTATGGAGATAATGGTAAAGAAAAAAGTGAAGAAGAAATAAAAAAAGCTATTGAAGTAGCTCAAGCTAAAGATTTTGTCTTAAAAATGGAGGAACAATATGAGACTCATTTAGCTAGTGGTGGTACTAACGTAAGTGGTGGCCAAAAACAGAGACTGGCTATTGCTAGAGCTATTGCTAGGGATCCTGAAATTTATATTTTTGATGATTCTTTCTCTGCTTTAGATTATAAAACTGATGCTATATTGCGTAAAGAATTAAAAAAATATACCCAAAACGCTACTAGTCTAATTGTTGCTCAACGAATAGGAACCATTATGAATGCTGATAAAATAGTTGTTTTAGATAATGGCGAATGTGTTGGTATGGGTACTCATAAAGAATTACTAAAAAATTGTGAAGTATATAAACAAATAGCTTTGTCACAATTATCAGAGGAGGAATTACAAAATGGCGGTAAATAGACCAAGAAGAAGAGGACCAGGTCCTAACTTTGAAAAAGCTAAAGATTTCAAAGGAGCAATTACGCGTTTAATTAAAGAATTACAACAATTTCATGTATTAATATTTATTGCTTTATTTTTAGCTATTGCTGGAGCAGTATTATCAATTTTTACCCCTAATATATTATCAGATCTAACCGATGAAATTTCTGAAGGTTTAGTTATAAATTCTAAAAATTTAGAAAAATTATCGACCGAAATAAGTAGTAAAGTTAACCAAGATAGTTTACAAACTATACTTCCTAAAATTTTAAACTTAGATTTATCAGAAAAAAATATTAGTCTTATTTTAGCTCAAGAAGATATCGCTTCTAGTGATAAAGAAAATTTTCAAAAATTTTTAAAGTTAATGCCAGAAAATAATGAATCGGAAAATTTATTTAGAGAAATAGCTAATTTACCGGAAAGTATTTTAAATTTATTAGTTAAAGATAGTGAATATAATAATATTCTAATTCCTGCCTCTGACCAACTTAAATTACTTCAAAGTATGAACAAAGAAAATAAAATGGAAATACCTAATTCTTTTGCCCAAGTTTTATTTACCCCAATAAATATTGATAATGTCGAGATTTCAGCAGTTGATCAAGCTAAATTTATTCAATTAATGAGTGCGTTAGAAGAAAATGTTGATGTCAATATGCTTTATCAAAAAATCGATGAAATGCCAGAATCTATAAAGAGTGTCGTTGAACCATTCATGGACATAGAAAAGATAAAAAGTATTGCTACTATGTTAGTAATTATGCTTTTAGCTAGTGCTTTATTTACTTACATTGAATCAATTGCGATGACTAATGTATCTAATAATTTTGCTAAAAGTTTGCGGAGTAGAATTTCTAAAAAAATTAATAAATTACCTTTATCTTATTTTGATCATAATCAAACCGGAGATATTTTATCTAGAGTAACCAATGATGTTGATACTATTGCGCAATCAATGAATCAATCTTTAGCTACTTTAGTAAGTGCTATTACGCTTTTTGTAGGGACTTTATTAATGATGTTTATAACTAACTGGATTATGGCTATTACGGCAATTGTTTCAAGTCTTTTAGGTTTTATCTTTATGTTCAGTGTTTTAGGTAAATCTCAAAAATATTTTATTGCTCGCCAACAAGAATTAGGAGCTTTAAATGGTCATATTGAAGAAATTTATTCTGGTTTAAATGTAGTTAAGGCTTACAATGGTAAAAAAGAGTCAGATGAAAAATTTGATGTCTTAAATCAAAAAATGTATAATGCCAACTGGAAAAGTCAATTTTTATCTGGTTTAATGATGCCAATGATGGGCTTTATTGGTAACTTTGGGTATGTTGCTGTGTGTATTGTAGGAGCTTTACTTACTATGAATGGTAAAATTAGTTTTGGAGTTATCATAGCTTTTATATCATATGTTCGTTTATTTACATCTCCATTATCACAAATTGCTCAAGCTATGACTTCTTTACAATCAACAGCTGCAGCTAGTGAAAGAGTATTTGAATTATTTGATGAAACAGAAATGAGTAGTCAAGAAAATGTTAAATATAAATTGAAAAATAATGAAGTAAAAGGCGACATCGAATTTAAAAACGTTGTATTTAAATATGATGGTAATGAAAAACCAACCATTAAAAACTTTAGTGCTAAAGCATCGGCTGGTCAAAAAATAGCTATTGTTGGACCAACTGGAGCTGGTAAAACTACTATGGTTAATTTATTAATGAAATTTTATGATATTGATTCAGGAGATATTTTAATAGATGGAGTGTCAACTAAAGATTTAACTCGTGAAAATATTCACAATTTATTTACTATGGTTTTACAAGATACTTGGTTATTTCAAGGAACAGTTAAAGAAAACATAGTTTATAATCGCCAAAATATTAGTGAAGAACAAGTCAGGGAAGTATGTAAAATAGTAGGGCTAGATCATTTTATTAAAACTTTACCTAATGGTTATAATTCTTATATTTCAGATAATGATTCCGTTTCCGCAGGTCAAAGACAATTACTTACTATTGCTAGAGGAATGCTTGAAGATGCTCCATTCTTAATTTTAGATGAAGCTACTTCTAATGTTGATACTAGAACGGAAGAATTAGTTAGTAAGGCCATGGATAAATTGACCGAAGGTAGAACTTCATTTATTATTGCTCATCGTTTATCAACTATTAAAAATGCTGATTTAATATTAGTTATGAAAGATGGCAATATTATTGAAACCGGTAATCATGAAGAATTAATGGCTCAAAATGGTTTCTATGCCGATTTATACAACTCTCAATTCGAATTATAGTAGAAATATTTCTACTATTTTTTTAAATTTTATAAGTATAAAAAGATTGTAATTCTTTTGAAACTCCACTACCAGTATTTGGATGACTACTAGAATAATGGGCATCTACTATATAACACAAACTAAGGATTATGCATAATCCAATCTTAATTTTTTTGTTAATTTTACTAAACAAGCTATCTAAAAAAGGTGCTGCAAAATAAATAAAAGCACATCCTCCAATACCAAAAGCAATCAGACCTTCTAAACAAATACGACCATTTATATTTAGAAAATAACCATCATAATCCCACCAACTTGCATGTTTGAAATATTCTAAATAACAAGATGTTCCATATTCTACAAGACCACAAATTATCATCGATAAAATAAACGTTCGAAAAGGATCATTGCGATATTTTTTTAACAAAATAAGTAACAAAACCATTCCCCAACCATAAATAGGTAACCAAGGACCATGTAAAGCTCCACGATTGACGAAAGAACCATAATGATATAAATGGTATCCTACTTCCCAAAGCCATCCAATAATAGCTGCAGCAAAGAATAAAAGAATATAAGTGGTAATACTATAATTTTTATTAAAGTCAGAATTTATAGATATTTTTGCTTTAGTTTCTAAGTAAATATATTTATTTTTAGGATAAACTTCTCCTGTTTTTAATAAGTAAGTATCACATAGTAAATTGCTATTTAAAACTTTTTTATCTCTACTTATTTGTAAATAAAAATTAGCCATGCAATTTTTTTTATAGGGCATAACATAAATAATTCCCGCTATATGAAAAGTTACAAAATCTATGATATACCAAAGAAGAAATGATAAATCAAACAAAAATAATTCCCATTTGTGATTTTGCATTAAATCTTCTGATAACTTTATCGCTTCTTTTCCTTTAATACCAGGATTTTCCGCTAAAATATAAGGAACTAAAGCATATGAATAGTGTTTAATAATTCCTCCAATAATAGTTAACCACCAAAGCCATTCATATAAAGTTTTTCTAAACATTGCTAAACTAATATTTAAACATTTTTTTACTTTGAATGGTAAAAATAATCTTTTGAAATGCGTATTATAATAATTTTTATTTTCTAAAAAAAAGCGATTTTCTCCTACAATAAATAGGGGACGAATAAAAAACCAATATAAAAAAGTTATAATTGCCCCTAATAAAATTATCAAACTTGCCCAAATTCGTTCATGAAAAATTAATTGATTTAAAGAATTTAACAAACCAAAAATAAAATTTCCGGAAGTTGTTATATTATTAAATAAACTAGCTCCAATTCCTCGAGTTGGTTTGTAATCAGAAAAATCAATAGATATTTTAGTAATTGATTCATATATGTCTGTTGCAACATCAAAGTTAAAAGAATTTAAGATAGGTATTTGCTTATAAGAAAAGTTTGGAGAACTAATTGTAAATGTTCCGATAAATAAACTTACAAAAAATACAACTGCCACACAACGCCAATAATTTCTTTTTAAAGATTTACGAGCTTCTTTTTTTATCAATTTTCGATTCATATAAAAAACCTCATCTATATATTTTTCATACTATACTTTTTTTGCTTTTTTGTCAATTTTAAGCATATTTTTTTATAGGTGATTTAGTGGAAAATTTAAACTCTTACTTAAAATGGCGAGGAGACATAACTTTTACAACAACTCCTTTCAATGAAGTAGATAATTTAATTTTATGTGCGCTATCTTATCTTAATTTTACTGATTGTATTAATTATCAAGATATTTTATCTTTAGAAGAGTTATTTATAAAGTATCAAAAAAGCCAATTTAAAGGTAAAAAAATTTACGAAAATTCTGAAAAATTATTTCAAGAATTAGTTAAAACTGCTAGATTTAAAAATGTTAAAATTGCTCGTTATAAAAGAATAAATGATGAATTGTGTGAAAAACAGTTTGGAGCTATGACTTTTATTTTACCAACTAACGTTTTGTTTATTACCTTTTGTGGGACCGATGCTACAATTGTAGGTTGGAAAGAAGATTTTAATTTAAGTTATTTAGAAGAAATACCTGCCCAAACAGAAGCTAAAAATTATTTAGAAGAAATTTGTCAAGTTAGTTCTAAACCAATTATAATAGGAGGTCATTCTAAAGGTGGTAACTTAGCTATGTATGCCACTATTTTTTGCAATGATTCTTTTAAAAAACAAATTATCAGAGTATATAACAACGATGGCCCAGGATTACATAAAAATGTATTTCAAAATCCTAAATTTTTACTAGTTAAGAATAAAATTATCACGTACTTGCCAAAATTTAGTGTGGTGGGTTATTTACTTTATAACGAAACAACTATTAAATTAATAAAAAGTTACAATTTTGGTATTTTAGAACATGACTTATTTTCTTGGCAAATCGAAGGCCCAAATTTAGTTACAATTTCTCATATGGATTCCCTAACAAAAACATTAATCCAGCAATTTAATCAATACATTGATTCTCTATCTTTAAATAAAAAAAAGAAGATAATTGATACAATATTTGAAATATTTACGCTCTTTCATATTAAAAATATTGAAGATTTTGCTAATATTTTGCCCCAATTACCCAAAATTTTAAAAGAACAGCAATTTGATTTAGAAGATATTACGTTATTTTTGAAAGTAATAAATCTATTATGGCAGCTTTTGAAAGTTTTATAAAAAAGGTTTATTTTAATTGGATTTTATCTTTTTCTTTAATGATTTGTGTTTCGTAAAAAGTCTTAAATGCTAAATATAAATAATAAGAATCTTTACTACCTATAATTTCTTTAGATCCATGCATAGCTAATTGGCCTAGACCTATATCAATAGAATCAATACTTACATGTCTTAAATTAATTCCTGATAAAGTACTACCACTGGTCATATCATTTTTAGTGACAAAATCTTGAAAAGGTACTTTAGCTTTATGACAAATTTCTTTAAAGAGAGAAGCAGTAACACTATTTGTTGTAGAGGTATTATCTTTAGAAATAACAATGCCTTCATTTAAAAAAGCTTCATTATTGACATCACTATTACCAGGATGATTAGGATGGGTTGCATGAGTATTATCAGCACTTAAAATAGTTGAATTACTAATCATTGTAGATATGTCTAACTCTAAATCGGCTGCTATTCTTTTTAACGTATCCATTAGAAAAGATGAATCAGCTCCTTCTTTGGTAAGAGAACCAATTTCTTCACTATTAAAGGTACAAAAAATATTTATGTTATTATTAGCTTTAGCATCTAAAAAACTTTTTAAAGCGGCATAAGTACAAGTTAAATCATCAATTCTGGGGGCTAAAATCATTTCATTATTTAAACCAAAAAATAAAGGCTTACTTGTAGAATATAAAAATAAATCATAATCACAAATTTCTTCATTAGTTAACTTTAATTCTTTTTTTATAATTTCTTTAATTGGTTCTTTTTTATCATTTAAAGAAAGAATAGGAATCATATCAATTTGATCATTTAATTTTAAATCTTCATTAGCATTAGCGTTTTGATGAATAGCCACACTAGGTATACAAAGTAAGGGCTTTTTTAAATCAATAATTTCTTTATATAATTGTTTTCCTTTTTTATAAATAATTCGGCCTGCTATAGATAAAGGTTCATCTAACCAACTATAATTTAGTAGTCCTCCATAAGGCATAACATTAATTTTTAAATAATTTTTTTCGTAAATGGCATTTTTAGGTTTAATTAAAAAAGCTGGGGTATCAACATGAGTACAAGTTATGTTAAAAGAATCACTTTTGTTTGTTTGAAAAGCAATTAAGGATGAATCATTACGAGTTATAAAATATTTTTTCCCTATTTCTAAATGCCATATTTTATTTTCCTCTAACTCTAAATAATTTTGGCTTTTTAACATATTTTTAATTTCTTTAATACCTGTAAAAGCACATGTAGCATTATTAATAAATTCAAATAATTTATTGTTATAATTTTTGTTATTCATAATTTCACCATTTATAGTATGAAACATAATTTTAATTTTATAATAACTATTTTTATGTTATGATAAACTTATTATTGAAAGGAGTAAATATGGAATATCAAGATATAAAATCACCTATAGATTTATATAATTTTATGGAAGAAAATATTATATATGGTTTTGTATCGAGATATGATAATACTTGCTATACTCGGGTAAGCTTAAAAAATGATACGTTATATGAAAATTTATTAAAAAGAAGTTATTTTTTACAAAAGCCATTCGAAATTTTACAAAATAAATATGGCCTTTGCTGGGATCAAGTTGAACTAGAAAGAGATTGGTTTTTAAAAAATAAATATAAAATTTATACTTTTTATGTTAAGTTAAATAATCATTGTTTTTTAATCTTTGAATCTAATCATAAATTTTACTTATTTGAACGTTCTTTTAAATTAGCTTTAGGTATTCATCAATTTTCAACTTTAGATGAAGCTTTGTTATTTTATTGTCAGTTAGAATCTTTTAATAGAAAAGTAAGTTTAGATAAAATAGATATTTGGCAATATGATGATGTCGTTTTTGGAGTTAGTTTTTCAGAATTTTGTACGCATATTATAAATGAAGGAAGAAAATTACAATTAACAAAGAAATATTAAATTAAAAAAATACGCCTTTTTTAAGACGCATTTTTTATTTAATTTAGTTTTTTGACTATGATAGCTGTATTATCAGCAGTACCCGTAGCAGTTTGATCAGATTGGATTTGTAAATCTAAGACGGCTCCTTCATCAAGAGTAGTAATAATACTATTTCTTATAGTTAAATCTTCATTAGCTGTATTACCCTCTGTAATATTTGCTGCAGGAATAGGGGTATTATTACTTCGAACATTTATTGTTACATTACCCGTTTGATTTAAATTAACTGTTGTATAATAAGTAATTTCATAATCTCCGGCTTGACCAACTGTTAGAGTATTAGCTCCAGTATCATAAGTGACATTTTCACTTGGCATTTCATCAGTTAATTCTAGAGTAGCCCCTGTATTAGCGGTTAAATTTAAAGATTGGGTTGAATCGGCAAGTCCTCCGTAAGCTGTAAGACCAACTGCTTCTGGTCCCGTTGGGCCTTGAGGAATAGTGAATGTCAAAGTGTATTCCCCATTATCTCCGGCGATTTGGACATTAGCCTCTGTATCAGGTTCACCAGTTATTGTATCAGCAACTGTTAGGGTAGGAGCAGGTCCTGTATCTCCAGTTGGGCCTGTTGGTCCAGTCGGTCCTGTTGGCCCCGTTGGCCCTGTAGCACCAATTGGTCCTGTTGGCCCAGTTGCTCCAATAGGACCTATTAATCCGATTGGTCCAGTTGGCCCTGTAGCTCCAGTTGGACCTGTTGGCCCGGTAGGTCCTCCGGCAGGCCCTTGAGGTCCCGTAGGTCCAGTCGGACCAGTTATGCCTCCTGCTAATCTACCACTGCAACAACAACTAGGAGTAGTACTTCCACACTGATTTACATATTTTAAAGCTTTTTGATAAGCTGGATTGTTATTGTTCATTTTTTCCTCCTTTAATAGTAATGTATGAGCTTTAAAATAAAATGAACGTGTTAATATCTCACATCTCATCATTTTCATTCTTATTTTTTAATTCTTCTAACTCTTTTGATATTTTTTGAACAGCATCCAATAAAAATTCAACTTCTGGTCTTTGATTTTGATTACTTTTATTAGTATTATCGTAAGGTCCATAACCACTCTTACTTTTTTTACTATTAATATTAATATTGGAATTTTCAATCCGTGATTCAATCAATTGTTGTTGAGCAGCATTAGTCGCTAAATATTGTCCTAATAATAACAACCAGTTCCCTAAAGAATTTTGCTCATTAGCATTTAAATCATCAACTAACATAATGCCAATAGCAATAGCTATCAAATTATAAGTAGTAGGGTGAATATTAGGAGGAAAATGTGATTCCATAGCTTTTTCCTCCTTCTATTTAAGCAGTACCTAACTATGGTAATAATCATATAATACTTTAGAAAAGTAGAGGTGTATTAAGTGACATTGTCCGATTTAAACGTAAATCATAAATGTGTTATCAAAAAATTATATTCCAAAGGTATCATTCATAGAAGATTTCAAGATCTAGGATTAGTCCCAGGTAATATAATTTCTTGTGTTTTAATTAGTCCTTTTAAAAATCCGAAAGCATTTAAAGTCAATGGAATGATTTTAGCAATACGTAATGAAGATAGTCGATTAATCGAGGTGGAAGAAATTGAATAAAATTCGTGTTTGTTTAGTGGGAAATCCAAATGTTGGTAAAAGTACCGTATTTAATGCCTTAACCGGTTTAAAACAACATACTGGTAATTGGACTGGCAAAACAGTAGATTCAGCTATTGGTTTTTGTGAATATCAAAATATTAAATTAGAAATTACTGATTTACCTGGTACATATTCTTTAAAATCATCTTCCGAAGAAGAAGTAGTTACCCAAAAATATATAGAAAATCAAGAATATGATGTTCTTGTTGTGGTATGTGATTCAGTTTGTTTAGAAAAAAGTTTAAATTTAGTTTTACAAACCTTAGAAATTACTAATAGGGTAGTTGTCTGTTTAAATTTAATAGATGAAGCCCAAAAAAAAGGAATTTTTATAAAAAGTAAAAAATTAGCAGAAATATTAAATATTCCTGTGGTAGTAACTGATGCTAGAAACAAAAAAGGTTTAGATAATTTACTAAATGAAGTTATTAACTTTGAAGAAAAAGAAACTTATCAAGTTAAATATAATGAAGAAATTGAAGCTCAATTATCTAAACAAAATAGATATCAAAAAATTTGTGATTTAGAAAAAGAAAATGAACAAATAAAAGATGAAATTGTTAATACTTTAGTTAAAAAATCCGTTGCTATTGCTAATGATGTAGTGATTTTAAATGATTCTAATTATGATAAAAAAGATCGTGTTCTCGATAAAATTTTTACTAGTAAATGTACAGGTATCCCAATAATGATATTGTTATTATTTTTTATTCTTTGGATTACAATATCTTTATCAAATTATCCATCTCAATTATTATTTAATTTTTTTCAATATATTCAAACAAAATTACTTAATTTTTTTAATTTTTTATCTTTTCCTAAATTTTTAACAGAACTGTTAGTTTTAGGAATATATAAAACAGTGACTTGGGTCATATCGGTTATGCTACCACCAATGGCAATATTTTTTCCCTTATTTACAATATTAGAAGATTATGGCTTCTTACCTAGAATAGCTTTTAATATGGATCGAGCTTTTTCTAAATGCAATGCGTGTGGAAAACAATGCCTAACTATGTTAATGGGTTTTGGTTGTAATGCCGTTGGGGTTAGTGGAACACGAATTATTGATTCAAAACGTGAAAAAATTATTGCCCTTTTAACTAATGTATTTGTTCCTTGTAATGGCCGCTTTCCGACAATTATTGCTATGATTGGTATGTTTTTTGTAACTCAAAATGGTCGTTTTTCTTCAATTATAAGTGCTTTTTTCTTAACTATGATTATTTTACTAGGAATAATTATGACTTTATTAGTTTCTAAAATTTTATCAAAAACTATTTTAAAAGGTTATTCTTCTAGTTTTGTTTTAGAACTTCCTCCATATCGTCGACCTAAATTTCTAAGTGTTATTACTCGTTCAATTTTAGATCGAACTATTTTTGTATTAGGAAGAGCTGTTATAGTAGCAGTTCCAGCCGGATTAGTTTTATATTTAGTTGCTAATTTAACAATCAATAATATGAGTGTTTTAGCCTTTTTAGCAGAACACTTAAATAATTTTGGAACTTTATTAGGATTAGATGGAATGATTATATTAGCGTTTTTATTAGGTTTTCCTGCTAATGAAATTGTAATTCCCGTCTTATTAATGGGTTATTTAGCTACTGGTAGTTTAACGGATTATACTAGTCTTACTAGTTTAAAAAATATATTAGTTCAAAATGGTTGGACTTTACTAACGGCAATTAATTTTATTTTATTAACGCTTTTTCATTTTCCTTGTTCAACAACTATTATTACTATAAAAAAAGAAACGGGTAGTATCAAATGGAGTTTGCTGGCGTTTTTTATTCCTTCTCTTATCGGAATATTATTATGTATTTTTATGCATTTTATTTGGCAACTATTGTAGTTGCTTTTTTTCATGATTATGTTATTATTTTATTAAGCCGATTTAGTACAGTGGTAGTACAGATGCATGGTAAGCATCAGAGGACAGTTCAATTCTGTCAATCGGCACCAGATTGATATCAAACTCGAACTTCGAGTAACAAAACGACTTGTATAGATACTAATTTTATGTTATTATGTATTTAGCAAGGGAATTTGCATAAAATAAAAAAGGAACATTCAATATGCGAGTGTTGAGTGTTGCCAAAAGATTGGTTTCACCTAATTCAAAGCAGTTGAGTTAGGTGATTTTCTTTTATATTAAAACTATAAATAGTAATAATACTAATAGGAAGATAAGAATGATTAAAGATAGAATTAAAAAATCCTTCTTATTCATACTATCGCCTCCCTTCTTTATGAAGTTTGGCAATCACCCAACTATTAAATGTTCCAAATCAATTATATCAAACATTTGTTCTTGCTACAATATATTTTATAAAAATTTATGACAATTTAAAAAAAACTGGCATATTGACTATCAATTATAAAAAATTATCATCTCTTAGTTGAAGTAAATTAGTCAACAAAATGTATTCACAATTTTATTTTTTCATTATCAAGTGCAATCCATTATTTGAACTTTCTATTTTTGATTCTTCAGAATTTCCTGATAAGATTAAATCATAAAATTCAATACCACATTTACTATAAATTTCCTTTATTTCATCAAATGTAATACCTTCAGTATACCATTCAAAATATTTTTGATAATATCTACTATTTTTAAATAACAATAAACGTCCAGTCACAGTAAATAAATCAATAACATCACTATCATCAATATCTGTGTTTATTCTTACAAAACCTAATCTTTCTAAATCTAATACACTATTTAAAGTTGATACACTTTTATATGAGCAGGGAATTAAATTTTGTTGTTTTTCTATGAAATCTGTTAAATAAGACAAAACTTTAAATCCATCTTCACGGCTCATCCCATCAGGAAGCATAAATGGTTCGAATGTCCAATCAATGACTCCTACATTATTATCTATTCTACCATAATACCCCCCAATTCTGTGATAATCAATATAATGTAATCTATATATATTTTGATTTCCAATTTGATGATCTGCTAGTTCTGATTCAAATTCATAATTATCAGTAGATAGAGATAAATCTGAGATTTTTATCTTTAATTTTTCTAACTTTTCTTTTAAATTCATCATTAAACATTCCTTTGTATATTTTATTTTAACATAAAAAGGGTATTATCTAAATATTTTTAGCAATTTTTTAGAATCTATTATGTTTGGATTAATTAACGATTTATTACAAACTATTTTTGTTAGCATCAGCCTCCTTCCTAAAAGAAAGATGGCAAGTTTGATTTAAAATGGTTTAGAAATGATTTTATTGAAAAAGATAAATTTAGGTTAACATCTAGTCCCATAAATATTGTTGAACCAACAAAACCAATACCATCATTTGAACAAGTTCATATTTTGGAAAAAAAGTTAAAATTATAATAGATTTGTAATTTTTTATGTTATATACTAATAAATAAGTAGTAGAATTTTTTTAATCTGAAAAGAGAAGGAACTAATTTGAGGTGTTATGAAAAAAAGTTTAAAATTTTATATCATTATAATTATTATAATAATATTATTAATCCCTATACCAAGACATTTAATGGATGGTGGAACAGTTGAATATAATGCTCTTACTTATAGTATTATTAAAGTACATAAATTAAATGATAATCTTTTAGGTAGTTATGATAAGGGATTAATTATAAAATTATTTGGGCATGAAATATATAAAAATGTTCAAAATAGCCTTATCGATCAAGAAGAAAATAGTGTTTTATCTATTGATTCTCCTCTAATAAAAAATCTTTATAATAGTGTTCAAGCTAGTAATGATGCCTTAGTTTTAAAGCACTTATATACTGAAGAATCCTTTGATAATGATTATATTTTGGCTGTTGGTATGAAAAATTATTTGCAAAACCAAAATACTTTAATCACTACTGTTAGTACTAATGATTTGAAAAAAAATGTTCAAGCTATTTTTGGTAAAGATATTAATTTTCATAATGCCGACTTTTATTTATTATTTGATAATTATTGTGGTTTCAATTATGATGCAAAAAATGAAGTGTATAATATTATTTCTGGTTGCGATGGTGACATGTTTAATCACTTTTATCGTCAAATAGATTCAGCTGAAAAAGAAAATAATTTAATTAAAATCAGAGAAAAAAGTTTATATGTCTATAATGAGTGGGATGAAAATTCTAGTTATATTTGGATTTATGATAATTTAGATAAAAAAAATTTAATAGACTCGTTTGCTAAAAACTTAGAAGAAGATTATCAGAATTATTTTGATGTTTACAAAGATAAAGCATCTACTTATGAATATGTTTTTGAAAAAGAGGAAGATAATTATATTTTTAAATATATAAAAAGAGTAAATTAATAGTAATTTCATTTACAAAATTCAGTTTTAATAATCAAAACTGTTTTTTTATTATGCTTAAAATCTTAAATTACGAATATAATATTTAGAAGGAGTTTTTTATGATTATTTATAATAAAAATGCCCAAAAAGGTACTCTTTATTTAAGTTTTTTAGAAGTAGAATATTTAATTAACAAATATAAGTGGCCAGTTTTAGAATTAATATATTCTAAAGAATATATTGATCAGTTTGAAAGTATTTGGCAAAGTCAAAAAGATAAATCTTCTTTATTAGAAAAGTATTTGACTCATTTTGAATTTACCGTTGATTTAACAAAAGAAGAGGACACTTTACATATTTTGGCTGCTGAAATTTCCGAAGGTAACTTGTGTACTCAAAACCAATTTAAAGAAATTTTAAAGGAAGATTTAAAAACTATTTTAAATAATATGACAATTATTAGTGATAATCTAGATATAGCTAGTCCAATAGAAATATATAAATTAAGATTATATCAATGTGCTTTTAAAATTCAACAAGTAATTCAAAACTTAGCTATAAATAAATCAGATTTAGAAAGAGAAACTTTAATTGATCGATTTGAAAAATCTATTTTACAAGATGAGTTAAAAAAATTTAATCTAAGCGAAGATTATCAAGATTCTAATTATTTTCTTTTACAAGAACAAATGGCCTATTTATTAAAAAAAAGAATATAAAAAATATGGTATAATTACTTTGGTGGTATAATGATTTTAGCAACTTTTAATTTTAATAACAAAGAATATGTTTATTTAATAAATAATAATAAAATAGAATATGGTTATAAAGATATAAATGGTATTAATAAAGATTTATCAGAAGAAGAAATTAATTTAATGAACCAAGTTTATTCAAAATTTATGATTTCTAAAGATAAAAGTCAACATAAAAAATGTGGTATAGTTCATCATAATGGCAAAACTTTTCAAGTTATGTATGATAAAATATCTCAAAGAAAATTTTTTTATG
>CANRLP010000010.1 GCA_947631515.1 uncultured Bacilli bacterium | reverse complement strand
GAACAAAAAAAATTAACTCAATTCTCTTGAATTAATTTTTATATTATTTTTGTTTCACATCATTTACAAATATACAATTTACCAAATAAAAGGAATATAATAAAAGGCGCAAGTAGCAATTGGGCATGGTATAGTAGAAAATTAGATTTAATGAGTGAGGTAAATGTATTTGGTTCAACTATATGGTCATCATCAGGATTCGATACTGGAATAGATAGTCACCAATATGCCATCTTTCAATTAAAACCTGAATTTAAAAATAGTTATGGAACAATTCAGTTTACTTATTTGCTAAAAGATGTAATTACTTCTTCGGACTTTGCTATTGCCTGGGAAAATGGTGCTCCCAGTGGCAGTAGCGCGTCCGAATCGCGTGGCGTGCGCCCAAGATTCTTAATCGACTAACCTATTCCTCCTCTTTATTAACTGGAATACTATTAAGATTTCCTTCACTACCTTTTACATAATAAAATATTGTAGCATTTTGATTTGTTGCTTGTTCACCTGTAACTGGGTCTTCTAAAATACCTATAACATTTTGGGGAGTTTCATACCAATCAGTATCTTTATCTTTTAAATAATCTTCTATGGTATCTACCCAAATATTTTTTGCCCATTTACTTGCATCACTAGTTAAATTTAAGCTTTCATCATAACCAAGCCATATAAGCATTAAAGCATCTTGATTGTAACCAACTGTCCAATAGTCTGTGTTAGTTGTTCCCGTTTTCAAAGCGTATTTACGACTCATTTTTCCCGAAATAGATAAAGCAGTAGGTGTTGTATAGCTTTGAAATTTAGCATTACTAGTATTTGATAACATTTCATTTAAAATATAAACATAATTGGAGTTTAATACAAACTTCTTTTTATTTTTATGTTCATATAAAACATTTCCTTCTAAATCTTCAACTTTTCTAATAAAAAAATTATCGGTATCATACCCACCATTAGCTAAAGTAGTATAGCCATGGGCAAAGTCCATCATATTTAATTCACTAGTACCTAAAGCCAATGAAGGATTAGGATCTAAATTACCAGTAATACCAGCTTTTTTAGCAGTTTCAACCAATGTTTCTTCTCCTAAAAATAAATGAGTTTTTACAGCATATATATTATCAGAATAAGCTAAAGCAGCGGCCATAGTTATATCTTGATTAGCATAAACATCATTAAAATTAGAAGGACTATAAATTTTATTATTTGAAAAAACAAAATTAGTTTGTTCACTACCGAATTTGGTTGAAGAAGTCATACCATTTTCTAAAGCAGCATAATACAAAAATGGTTTCATTGTAGAACCAACTTGCCTTTGGGCTTTTAAAGCTCGATTATATTGACTTTCGGCATAATCCATACCTCCAGTTAAAGCTTTAACTGCTCCTGTTTTAGGATCTATTAAAACACTTGCTACTTGTAAATCTTGATTATCTACAGTATTTAATATTGTTTCTTCCATTTTGGTTTGGGCATTTAAATCTAAATTAGTATAAATTTTTAAACTTCCGGAATCTAATAAAGATTTTGGAATCCCTTTTAAATTTTCTAATTCATTTAATACAGCATCTTGGTAATACATTAACATTTGTAAATGATTAGAGTCTCTTTTCCCATAAATATTTAATTTTTTTTGAAATAAACTATTATAAGTATCTTCATCAATAACATTGTTTTTTAGTAAACTTTTAGCAACCACTTTTGCTCGATTTACCGCATTTTCATAATGATTTACGGGATTATATTTAGAAGGATTTTTAGGAATACCTGCTAATAAAATAGCTTCTTCTAAAGTTAAATCTTTTACATCTTTGTTAAAATAATAATTACTAGCATTCATTACTCCATAATTTCCAGCTCCAAAATTAATAGTATTTAAGTAACCCTCTAAAATATTATCTTTATCATAATGTACTTCTAATTCCAAAGTTAAAAAAGCTTCTTCAATTTTTCTTTTCCAAGTTTTATCAAAATCTAAATACATATTTTTAATATATTGTTGACTAATAGTTGAAGCACCTTGAACAATAGCTTTATTTTTAATATTTAAAAACATAGCTTTAATAATTCTTAAATAATCGAACCCTTGATGTTTATAAAAGTTTTTATCTTCTACATTAATAACTGCATCAATTAAATAAGGTGATATATCTTTTAAATTAACCCATTCACTAGTACCACTACCTTGATAAACTAATGTATTATCTTGATCATATATATACATTTGCCCAATATTAGTAAGTTCTAATTTGGGACTAAAATAAGCGTATGTATAAAGACCAGTTAAACAAATTAAAAAAATAAAAAAGACAAAAATTGATGACTTTGTAAAAAAGAGTAATTGCTTCATCTATATTCACCTTTTTTTATTATGAAAAAAAATCCAAAATTTATGAGTGCAATTCATAAATTGTTATGTTATAATGTCCTAGAAAAAAAGAGGTGTTAAGGTGCCAAAAAATGAATTTTCTTTTACTTTTTATAAAGATGGTGAAAAAGTTTATGAAAATACTTATCATAATTTAGAATCTAAAAAAAATATTTTTCAATTTTCTTTATTTGATTATAATACTACCATAGATTTAAATTCTAAAACATTTACTCGTGAAAATGATGATTTCATTTTTAGCCTTAATTTTTTAGATAACACTTCTCAAATATTTTTAAAAAAAGAGAATTTAAATTTACCTATAGAAGTTGATTATTGTGAAATATATGAAAAAAATAACCAAATAGTTATAGAATATAGTATAGAAACCGAAGATTCGCGTATAACTATGGAGATAAATAAAGGTGATTTATAATGAATGAGATAATAAAGAATGAAATAAAAAAAATAATTTCTTCTAACGATTCAATTGAAATAAAAAAGTCTAATCGTCCTGATTTATGTGATTATCAATATGATGGGACTTTCTTACTTGCTAAAAAGATGCATCAAAATCCTATGGAAATAGGTGAAGATATTGTCAAAAAATTAGAACAAAATACTTTAATTATGCAAAAATATAAAAAAATTGAATGTGTAAAACCTGGTTTTATTAATTTTACATTAAGTGATGAATATATAAATGAATTATTAAATGAAATGGTTAAAAATAATAAATTTAATATATCCATGCCTAAAAAAGAGACTATTGTGATTGATTATGGCGGAGCTAACGTAGCAAAACCCTTACATGTTGGTCATTTAAGACCAGCTATTGTAGGAGAATCAATAAAAAGATTGCTAAAATATATGAATCAAGAAGTTATTTCTGATGTTCATTTAGGAGATTATGGTCTTCAAATCGGTCAAGTGATTTTCGGCTTACAAAAAGAAAATTGTGCTATTGATGATATTACTATAGAAAAATTATCTACAATTTATCCGCAAATGAGTGCTCTTTGTAAAGAAAATGATGAAGTAAAAAGTAAATGTGCCGAAATTACTAAGAAATTACAAGATGGAGATGCTACTTATCAACAATATTTTCAAAAAATATTAGAAATTTCGAAGAAAGATATTAAAAAAATATATGATTATTTGGGTGTTTCTTTTGATTTATGGCTAGGAGAATCTGATGCTTACAAATATATACCTGAATTAACAAAAGATTTAGAAGAACAACACTTATTAGTAGATAGTGAGGGAGCTAAAATTGTTTATGTTAATGAAGAAAGTGATAAATTAGAAATACCTCCATTTATATATCAAAAAAGTAATAAAGCTTATCTTTATGGAACAACGGATTTAGCAACTATTTATCAACGTCAACTAGATTATCAACCTAATCATATTCTTTATATAGCCGATTCTCGTCAAAATCTTCATTTTACTCAATTTTTTCGAGTAAGTAAAAAATTAAATAAAACTAAAAATATTAATTTAGAATTTTTAGGATTAGGAACAATTAATGGTAGTGATGGAAAACCATTTAAAACTAGAGCTGGGAATACTCCTAAATTAGAGCAATTATTTCTAGAAACTAAAGAAATATTTCTTAATAATGAAGAACATGAAAATAATTATACAGAGGAAGATTTAAATAAGATTGTTAATGCCATTATAAAATTTGCTGATTTACAAAATAATCGCGAAAAAGAATATATTTTTGATATTAGTAAATTTTCGAAAGTTACCGGTAAAACTGGGCCTTATATCTTATATACTTATTTAAGAACAAAAAAAATTGTAGAAAACCATAAATCTTATGTAGACAATTTAAGTAAAACAATATATAATGTTCACGACCATGACCTTCGAATGAAACTTTTAGAATTGGATGATATTTTAAATTATGCGTTTCAAACAAGGTTACCTTCGGTCATTGCCAATTATTTATATGAAATATGTGTATTAGTGAATGCATTTTATGAAAATAATCATATTAATAATTTAGATAATGAAGATAAAAAGAAAGATTGGGTTTCATTATTAAACTTAACAACTAAGATTATCAGCGATTTATTAAATATTTTGGTAATTGAAATTCCATCAAAAATGTAGGAGGAAAATATGAACTTAGAAAGTTTAAGTAAAGAAGAATTACAAAATATGCCTTATGATGATCTAGCTTATGAATTATTGACCAATAGTAAAAAACCAATGAAAATTATTGATTTATTTACTAAAATTGGGAATTTGATTGATCTACCATCTTCTGCAATTGAAGAAAATATTGGTGATTTTTTTGAACTATTATCTTTAGATAAAAGATTTATTATGTTAGATGATGGATCTTGGGATTTAAAAAATCGTCATGCTCAAAAAATTATAATGGATGATGAAGAAGAAGATATCAATATTGAGGAAATTGAAGAACCAGAAGAGGAAGAAAAAGAAGAAGAAATTTTCTACGATGAAGAAAATGATGATGATAGCGATGATGATCTAAAAGATTTAGTGGTTATTGACGAAGAGGAAGAAGAGTCTAATTTCTAAAAAAATTTTCGATTAGAAAAAAGAAAGAGGATAAATCATGGAAGAAAAATTAGAAAGTATTAAGGCAAGATATCAAGAAGTCTCAGAAGAATTAATGAAACCTGAAGTGATGAATGACTTTAAAAAAGTAAAATCGCTATCTAAAGAACAAAGTGATTTAAAAGAAATTGTTTTAAAATACGAAGAATTAAATACATGCAAAAAGAATTTAGAAGAAGCTAAAAGCTTAGTAGATGATGCGGATTTCAAAGAGATGGCTGAGTTAGAAATTGCTGAAAATAGCGAAAAAATTGCTAAATTGGAAAGTGAACTCGAAATTATGTTAATTCCTAAAGATGAAAATGATGGAAAAAATATAATTATGGAAATTCGCGGTGCTGCTGGCGGTGACGAAGCCAATATTTTTGCTGGGGATTTACTTCGAATGTATACTTATTATGCAGAAAAAAATGGTTGGAAAATTGAGATAAATCATCAACTTGAAGGTACTTCTGGAGGTTTTTCGCAAGTAGAATGTACTATCAAAGGAGATAATGTTTATAGTAAAATGAAGTATGAAAGTGGAGCTCATCGTGTTCAACGAGTTCCTCAAACTGAAACACAAGGTAGAATTCATACTTCGACAGCAACAGTATTGGTAATGCCCGAAATAGATGATATTGATATAGATATCAAAGAAAGTGACTTAAAAATAGATGTTTATCATTCGAGTGGAGCAGGAGGTCAATCCGTTAATACTTCAAACTCAGCTGTTCGTATAACACACTTACCAACAAATACTGTTGTAACATGTCAAAATGAACGTAGTCAGTTAAAAAATAAAGAACTTGCTATGAAATTGTTAAAAATTAAAATATATGATAATTTACAACAACAAAAAATGGCTGAAGAAGGCTTTGAAAGAAAAAGTAAAATAGGTTCTGGAGATCGTTCTGAAAAAATTAGAACATATAACTATCCTCAAAACCGAGTTACTGATCATCGTATTGGTTTTTCAGTTATGAATCTTGATAAAGTTATGGATGGTGACTTAGAACCAATAATAGATGCGTTAATAACAGAAGATTTAAAACGAAAATTAGCAGGTGAATAAATTCACTTGTTTTTTAGGTAGGTATGAATATGAAACCCGAATTTATAACTAATACGGATTGGGAAATTTTAAAAAAAATGTATCCTGATAATCTAAAAGAAATAGCTACTTTGCTAAATAATAATTATCCCGTTCAATATTTAATAGGTAATGTTGAGTTTTGTGATGCTACAATTAAAGTAAATGAAGATGTTTTAATTCCTCGTTTTGAAACTGAATACTTTGTGGAAAAAATAATAGAGAGATTAAAAAAATATCCTGCTAATTCTTTAAAAATTGTAGATATTGGTACGGGTAGTGGATGCATTAGTATTGCTTTAAAAATGCAATTAAATCAAATAATAGAAGGTTTAGATATTTCTTTTAAGGCTTTAAAAATAGCTGAAGAAAATGCTAAATTAAACAATGTAGATATAAAATGGCGAGAATTGGATATATTAACAAATGAACTACCAGAAAAATATGATGTTATAATATCAAATCCTCCATATGTAAAAGAATCTGAAATAGTTGATGCAAAAACTAAGTATGAACCTCAAAATGCTATTTTTGCTAGTGATAATGGTTTATTATTTTATAAAAGAATATTAGAAATTATTGATTACAATCCTCTATTAATTGCTTTTGAAATAGGTATGACTGAAGGAGAAGAAATAGCTAAAATTGCTAAAAAGAAATTTTTAAATGCTACAATAAATATTGAAAAAGATTTAACTGGGAAAGATCGTTATTTATTTATTGTTCCAAATAATAAATAGACTTGACAGTAATTCATAAGATTTATAAAATGATAGTGGACGAAAATAAGAAATATATTATAAAATAATATAATAAGGAGTATAAATATGATTCAATTTATTTACTATACATTATTTCTGATTACACTATTATATGGAATCTATTTTGTTATAACTGGTTTATTAGCTTTTAAAACTGAAGAACCTAGAATAAAAAAGTATCCTGCTAAAACCAAGTTTGCCATTTTAATTGCGGCGCGCAATGAATCATTAGTTATTGGAGATTTAATAAAAAGTTTAAAAGAGCAAAATTATCCAACTAATCTTTATGATATTTATTCAATAATAAATAATTGTACTGATAATACTTTAGAAGTTGCTAAAAGAGCTGGTTCTAAAATAATTAATGTTAATACTCCTGTTAAATCAAAAGGTGAAGTATTAAAATTTGCATTTAATCGTTTAAAAAAGAAAGATTATGATGCTTATATTGTTTTTGATGCCGATAACGTAGTTCATCCGGAATTTTTAAAATTAATGAATGATGCTTATCAAACCGGTTATAAAGTGGCCCAAGGAAGAAAAGATAGTAAAAACATTAAAGATAATTGGTTAAGTGCAAGTTATTCTTTATTTTACTATATTCAAAACTTTTTCTTTAATAAATCACGAATGAAAATTGATGCCGCTGCCGCTATAAACGGAACAGGATTTATGGTTGCCAAACAATTTATTGATGATGGTTTTGACCCTAAAACTGTTACAGAAGATATTGAACTTTCAATGATGTGTGTTTTACGTAATACTAAAATTGCTTATATTGAAGAAGCTATTACATATGATGAACTACCCACAAAATTTATAGATTCATGGCATCAAAGAAGTAGATGGAGTAAAGGAATAATCGATTGTAGTCGTTTATATCGTAAAGACTTATTTAAAAAGTTTTTAAAAGATAGAGATTTTTCAGCTTTAGATAAAATTTTATTTAGTATAGCTCCTCATATTCAAATATTAGCTTGTATTTTAACAATAACTTTAGGAATATTTAACATATTAGGAATAGAATTAAATGATATATTTTCTTACTTCTTTTCTTTAGGATTAGTATTCTTTATGATTACATATATGTTAGGAGTAATATTAAATATTTTTGTACTCATGTTTTATAACAGAGATATTGATGATTGTTTGCATGGAATATTTTTGTTTTCAGTATTCTTAATTACTTGGATACCTATAAATGCAATTTGTTTGGTTAAAAAAGATTTAACATGGGTACCAATTGAACATAATAAGAAAGTAAATATTGATGCTATTTTAAGCGAAAAGTAATAATAAATGTATAAAAATTTTAAAGACAAGACATAATTAGTTAGGTGATAAAAATTGAAAAAATTAATTATAGTCTTGTTTTTTTTAACTGTAATATTTATAAATAATCAAGAAGAAGAGTTTATCATTCCTGAAGATGCTATCCGTTTTCGAGTAATAGCAAATAGCAATACTTTTACAGATCAAGCTACAAAAACTGAAATTAAAAACAATATTGAAGAAATTGTCAAAGATAAAATGTTACTGACTACTAATAAAGAACAAGCCAAAAAAACATTGCAAGAAAGTATTCCCAATATTCAAAATATGATAAACAACTATGATTTAAAATACGATATCAAATATGGTAATAATTATTTTCCTGAAAAAAAATATAAAGGCGTCACTTACAAAGAAGGAAACTATGAATCTTTAGTAGTTACTTTAGGAAATGGTTTAGGAGATAATTGGTGGTGCGTTATGTTTCCTCCTTTATGTCTTTTAGAAACTGATGAAGAAAACCTTAACAATGTCGATTATCAATTTTTTGTTAAAGATGTTTTTGCAAAATATATGTAATGAATTAATCATTCTCTTAGTATATATTACTAGGAGGATTTTTTTATGGGAGAATTAATTACAGTATTCATAATAGCAATAGCTTTAAGTATGGACACTTTTTCTTTATCATTGGGAATTGGCACTTATAACATATCTAAAAGAAAGATGTTCTTATTTTCCAGTATCGTTGGAATAATGCACTTTCTTATGCCTTTATTAGGAAATTTTGTGGGCAATTCTATCATTTCTTTTTTTACAATTAGTAGCGATTTTTTATTAGGTATCATTTTAATATATTTGGCAATTGCTATGCTTATTGATTTATTTAAAAAAGAAGAGAAAAATTTAAATTTTAATTTCTTTAACATGCTTTTATTTGCTTTTGGGGTTTCTATTGATAGTTTTTCAACAGGTCTAGGCTTACAAGCTATAACAACTAATATGATAGGTTCTGTAATTATATTTTCTATAACAAGTTTTTGTTTTACATATTTAGGACTTTTAATTGGCAAATATGCCAATAAATTGTTGGGAACATACGCCTGTATTTTAGGGTCCTTACTTTTAATTTGCATTGGAATTATGCATTTATGTAAATAAATTATAACAAAAATTGACAAAGAAGGAGGTTTGTTTATAAAATGGATATAAGGGAAAGTGAACAACTTATGGATAAAATGATTATACAAGGTGGAAAAAAATTATCAGGGACTATTACTATTAATGGAGCTAAAAATAGCGCTGTTGCTTTACTTCCAGCAGCAATTTTATCTGATGATATAACAACCATAAAAAATGTTCCTAATATTACGGATATAGATGTATTAAGTGAAATAATTGAATTATTAAATGGTAAAATAAAACATGAAAAAGATACCATAATTATAGATTCGTCTAATATTAAAAATGCTACTATCCCCAAATCATTATCCAACAAATTACGAGCATCATACTATTTTATGGGAGCATTACTCACCAAATATCATCATGTAGAAATTTATTTTCCGGGAGGATGTAATTTTGGAGCTCGCCAAATTGATTTTCATTTAAAAGGCTTTGAATTATTAGGAGCTTCTATAGAAGTTGTTGATGAAAAGTTTACTATTCATGCTGAGCATTTAATTGGAGCCGAAATTAATTTACCATTTCCTAGTGTTGGTGCAACAATTAATTTAATGCTTGCAGCTACTAAAGCCGAAGGAACAACTATTATAAATAATGCTGCTGAAGAACCAGAAATTATTAACGTCGCAGATTTTTTAAAAGAAATGGGAGCAGATATAACTGGTGCTGGTACTAAAACTATTAAAATATGTGGAGTAAAAGAACTAAAAAGCGCAACTATAGAAGTAATACCGGATCGTATTGAAGCAGGTACTTATATTATTGCAGGAGCCTTAATGGGTGATAATTTAAAAATTAGTAATATTAATCCTAACCATTTAGAAGCTTTATTAGATACTTTGAAAAAAATGAACATTGATTATACTTTGAATGATAAAGATATTATAATTAGTCAAGCAACAAATGCCAAAGCTATTGATATTAAAACCGAAGTTTATCCAGGGTTTCCTACTGATTTAGCTCAACCAATTTGTGTATTATTATTAAAAGCTCATGGTATATCTCATGTAGAAGAAACAATTTATCAAAAACGATTAGGGCATGTTGAGTACTTAAACAAAATGGAAGCTAATATAAAAATAAATGAAAGTACCGAAGAAATTAAAGGACCAGTAACATTACATGGCACTAATGTTCAAGCAAGTGATTTACGAGCGGGGGCAACTCTTTTCTTAGCGGCTTTAACAACTAATGAAGAAACCAGTATTACCAATATTGAATATATTTTAAGAGGCTATGAAAAAATTGTAAAAAAATTATCGGATGTAGGTGCTAATATACGGATTGAAACAATAGAATAGTAATGAAAGTTACTATTTTTTTATGGGGGATTTTAATGAAATTTAAAATATTACTTATTTCCTTACTAGGCATAATTATTACATCTATTATTTATTTTAGTATTGATAAAAGTAAATTAAGTTTGTTAGCTCTAGGAGATGGTTTATCAAAAGGAATGACTGCTTATAATGTAGAGGGCTACGATTTTAATGATTACTTAGTTGAATACTTAAATGAACAAAATAATTTAGAACATTATTATCGTAATTTTAATGAAACCGATGAAACAGTAACTAATCTTTTAAATAAAATTGATAATAATATCTCTAGTTTGGAAAGTAATATTAAAATAAAGCAAGCTATTAAAACGGCTGATATTATCACTATTTCCTTAGGAATGGATGAATTAAATAATTATGCTTTAAAAAATAATCTAGGATCTACTAAAATTAAAGGTTATTTAAATAAAATTCAAGAATTATTTGCTAAAGTAAGAAGTTTAAATGATAAAAAAATATTTGTAATTAGCTTATATTCTTCCAAACAAATTAATAAAGATAAAATTTTAAAAATAAATACCGAATTAGCCAAATTATGTCAAAAAAATAAATTAGTTTTTATTGATATAAGTGACATAAGAAAAAATAGTGAGTATTTTACAAAACCAAATAATTATTATCCTAATTATAAAGGTCAAGAATATATCTTTGAAAAAATAAAAAATAATTTAAATGACATACCAACTTTAAAAACCTTCTAAAAAGACTATTGCTAAATAAAAAACTTATGATATAATACATAAGACGAAGAAAAATCTATGCCTAGGATTAGGTATGGCGAAAGGAGCGAAATATGAGAGCAAATATTCATCCAGAAATGAAAGAAACTACAATAAAATGTGCTTGTGGTGCTTCGTTTAAAACAAGATCTACAAAAGAAAATATTGAAGTAGAAATTTGTAGCGCATGTCATCCTTTTTATACAGGAAAACAAGGAAGTGCTAAACGTACTGGAAATATTGAAAAATTTAATCGTAAATATGGGTTAAATAATGATAAAAAATCTGCATAAGCAGTTTTTTTTATGTCAAAAGCATAGCTTTTATACAATGATTTTGATAAAATGAATTTGTGAGGACTTTATGAAAAAAATAAAATATCTTTTCCAAAGAATTGCCAATATGAACTTTAAAAACTTTTTTAAGACCATTAAAGATGTTTCAAAAAAGACAGGCAAAAATAAAATAAGTATATTTTTTGATATTATAAATTGTGGTATTAAGTATCAAGCTGGATACATCGATTATAATTTATTTGAAATGTATAGAATGAATCGTTTTGAAAGAAAAACTATTATAACTCGAGGTATAAATAATGAATTTATAAAAAAATATAATAATCCAAAATATATGGTTTATTTTAACAGCAAAGTAAAATTTAATCATACATTTAATAAATATCTTAATCGAGATTGGTTAGAATTAACTAATAATAATTTACAGGATTTTAAAGACTTTTGTCATAAACATCAAATTATAGTTGCTAAACCCGATAATGCTTCTTGTGGCAAAGGAGTTGAAGTTATAGATACTACCTATAAAGATTTAGATATTTTATATAAAGAATTATTTTTTAATAAACAAATTTTAGTAGAAGAAAATGCCAAACAATGTGCAAAATTAAGTGAATTGCATCCTGATTCTATTAATACCGTTCGGGTTGTAACTTTATTAGGTAGTGTTGTCGTCGCTTTTTTACGTATTGGTAATAATCATAACCATGTTGATAACTTCAATCATGAAGGTTTGGTAGCTCCAATAAATATTGATACTGGTAAAATAGAATATCAAGCTCTAGATAAAAAGAAAAACTTATATCAAAAACATCCATTAACTAACAAAAGTATTGTAGGATTAACAATACCTAGATGGCCAGAAATAAAAGAGTTATGTGAGAAGGCATCTCTAGAAGTTCCGGAAGTCGGTTATGTTGGTTGGGATGTTTGTGTAGGAGAAAGTCAATGTTTTTTTATCGAAGGAAACGAATTTCCTGGTCATGACTTATATCAATTACCGCCTCATCGTCATAATAATATCGGTTTATTACCAATTTTTAAACAAGTTGAAGAAAGGAAAATAAAAAAATGAAAATATTTATTGGTTCTGATCATCGTGGAGTTGAATTAAAAAAGCAAATTATTAATTCTTTAAAAGAAGATGGATTTATTATTGTAGATACTATTTTACAAAATAATGAAATGGATGATTATCCAGATTTTGCTTTTGAAGTAGGAGAAAATGTTATAAAAAATGAAAATGATTTAGGTATACTTATTTGTGGTAATGGAATTGGTATTAGTATCGCTGCTAATAAAGTAAAAGGTATTCGTTGTGCAAGAGTATTATCCGAAGATGATGCTTTTAAAGCTAAAAATCATAATGGTGCTAATTGTATTGCCATTGGAGCTGATATGCCTTTAGCTAGTGCTTTAACAATTATAAATGTCTTTATTGGTACTAAAAAAGCTAGTGAAGAGCGTCATTTAAAACGAATTAATAAAATCATAAAATACGAGCAAGGAACATACAATGAACTATAAATTATTTTTATATGTATTTAACATTATGCTTTGTATATATGTTTTAAATAGTTTAAATATTAATAATATATTTAAAACCAATAAAGTTGTTGAAAGTCGAATTTTTATTATGATAATAGCTTTTATAATGGCTTATTTATTAACCAATTTTATTTTTGATTTTTTAGAAATTAGTGCCATAATATAAGGAGAAAATATGAAAAATAAAATATTACTTAGTGTAGTAGTTTTACTTTCTATTGTCCTAATTGTAGTATTAAAAAATGAAGATAAACAAGCATCTTTAAAAGATTATTCTAAAATTACAATCAAAGATTCCAATGAAGATATAAAAAAGTTAAATTTAGATGATTATTTAGTAGGAGTCTTAGCAGCAGAAATGCCTGCTTTATTTGAAATAGAAGCCTTAAAAGCTCAAGCTGTAGCAGCCCGAAGTTATGCTATATATAAAATTAATCATGCTACTAATGATTATGATATTTTAACTACTGTTACCGATCAGTCCTATATATCTTTAGAGGAAATGAAAAATAAATGGCAAGATCATTATGATGAATATTATGCTAAAATTTTGAATGCTGTTACGGCTACAGAAGATGAAGTAATGCTTTATAACAATGAAGTTATAGAAGCATTTTATTTTTCTATGAGTAATGGAAAAACTGAATCAGCAAGTATGGTATTTCAAGAAGATTTACCTTACTTAGAATCAGTTGATTCTACTTGGGAAGAAAACCTTAATAATTTTTGTACAACCATTACCATAACCAAAAAAGAATTTTGTGAAAAACTTAATTTAAATCTGAATGTACCTTTAAAAATCGAAATACTTGAAAAAAGTCCGAGCAATCGCATTGTTAAAATAAAAATTAATGACCAAGAATTTTTAGGAACAGATATTCGTACTAAATTAAATCTTAGATCAACTGATTTTACTATTCAAGAAAATAATGAAAATATATTAATTACTACCAAAGGGTATGGGCATGGTGTAGGAATGAGCCAATATGGAGCTAATATTATGGCTAAAAACGGATCAAATTATCAAGATATATTAAATTATTATTATCAAAACATAACTATTAAGAAAATGGTATAAAACCAAAAATTTCGGTCACACTTACTAATAGGAAGGTGATTGAAATTGTCAAATAGAAAGCTAAGAGGATATGTAAAACCAACAATATTTATGATAAGTATAAGTGTTATTATAATTTCCTTAATGGTATTAACCAAAAATATGGAAGTATCAAATGGAGAAGATCAAACCTTTGTTATGAATGCTTTGATTGATCCTGTATCTCCTGTAGTAGGAACTAATACTACGGAAATAATTAAACCGTTTACTAGCGATAAAGTTACGGTGAATAAAACTTTTTATGATAAAGACGCTTCTACTGAAGAACAACAAAATTCTTTAATTTATTATGAAAATACGTATTTACAAAATAGCGGAATTATCTATGCTAGTGATGAAGAATTTGATGTAGTATCAGTTTTAGATGGTACGGTAGTTGATGTTAAGGAAGATGAAATATTAAATACTGTTGTTTATGTATCTCATGCTAATAACATAACGACTATTTATTATGGCTTAAAAGATGTAAATGTTAAGGTTAATGATGTAATTACTCAAGGTGAGTTGCTTGGTAAAAGTAACACCAATAAATTCTCAGACGAAAATAATTCTTTACTATTTGAAGTAAACAATAATGGTCAAGTTATGAACCCTGAAGAATTTTATACAATGAATTTAAATGAATTGAATTAAGAATAGACAACCCCCGATAAAAATATAGTATATCAAGGGGTTGTTTAAATAATGGATAAAAAAATTATCTCACGAGTTCAAAAAGAATGTGAATATATTATTACGACTAAAGATACTTTAAGAAATGTAGCTAAGAAGTTTCATGTTAGTAAAAGTACAGTTCACAAAGATATGAATGAACGTTTAAGATTAATATTACCGGAATATGTTGAAACAGTTCGCGAAATACTAGATGAGCATTTAGAAATAAGACACATTAAAGGTGGCGAATCAACTAAAATGAAATATCAAAAAATTTAAAGATTGAAGGGATAAATTTGGCAAAAGTGCGATATATTCTTTATTTAAATGATGATACTTTATTTTTATTAGATAAATTTAAAGATCAAATTTATAAAAAAAAATGCAACTATATTAAAAAAAATGAAATTCAAAATCCATTTAAGTTTTATTTTGAATGGAATGATTTTATTAAGACAAATAAAATAAAAATTGCACTTTTCGGCTACTCATTAAAAGTCATCGTCCCAACTTCTTTAAATGAAGTTCAAAAAGAAAAATATAAGGAAATTTTTTTGGACTATTTTAAAAAAGTCGAGTTTATTTATTTAGAAGATATTTTGCCCTTAGAAAAAGATTCGGCCATTTTTAATATTAATGAAGATTATCTGGATTTTTATTATTTAAGTAAAAATAAAAACCAATCTATCCAAATTTCTAAAACTTTATTTAAAAATGAATACAAAGCGATAGCTTTTATATTAAATACTATTTATTCACCTAAGAAACTAATTCTTTATGGAAACAATGAAAATGTTCCTAAATTAACTGCTAAAATAAATAAAGATTTTAAAATTCAATGTACATTCCAAGAAGATTATAATATTTATGTTTTAAACGTTTATAAATCTGAAATACACTAATAAATCTAGTGTATTTTTTTGGCAATTTTTATGGTATAATTGCAAATAGTAAACTTGGAGTGATGTTTTGTGATTAAAATTATAATTGTTGAAGATAACAAAGATATGCAATTGCAATTAAAGAACATATTGAGAGATACAGAATTTTCTAAAGAAGAAATAAAAATTCAGTATTTTACTAAATTTACAAGTGAATTAAAAAGTGAAATCAAAGACACTGTTGAAAGAAAAATTTATATTTTAGATATCGAATTAGAAACAAAAGTAAGTGGTATTGATATTGCAAAATATATAAGAGAAACTGATTGGGAAAGTGAGATTATTTTTATAACTTCTCATGATAAAATGTTTGAAACAGCATATAGAAATGTTTATGAAATATTTGATTTTATTGAAAAATTCCATCATTTAGAAAGTAGACTTAAAAAAGATTTAAAAGTTATTTATAAAAAGAATTTTGATAACAAAATGTTTAAGTATAATAGTAGAAATGTTGATATTCAAATTTATTATCGTTCAATAACTCATATTTATAGAGACAAAGATTCAAGAAAGTTAATTGTATGTACGGATAAAAATAATTATGCAGTTAATTTGAATGTATCTGATTGTTTAGCTTATCTTGATAATCGTTTTAAAATGGTTCATCGTGCTTGTATTGCTAATACTGATAGAGTAGAAGTTTATAACTGGGTTAAAGGTTTCTTTACTCTAGATAATGGCCAAAAAGTATTTATGCTATCTAAAAAATATAGAAAGGAGATTGAGGAGTCAAATGGAAATAATTAATATAATTTTGCATATTTTTGGAGTAATATTCAGTACATATTTTTACAATTTATGCTATATAAAATTAAACAATCATAAAATTTCTTTCAATACACAAACTATAATGACTATATTTATTACTTCATTTTTAATATTGATTAATAATAGCTATAATAATTTATGGTTAAAATTTGTAATAACATTTATAATTTTTTGTATAAACTTTAAAATTCTTTATAAAGATGATATGAAGCAAATAATTACAAGTTATATTTTCATATATATAATAATGATAGTTACGGAAATAATTTTAACAAATATATTTTTAAAAATAGGTTTTATTAATAATAGTAATACAAAATTGTATACATTTTTTAAATTTTTATTATCAATTATAATAGCTATAATGGAATATCTAATTATATCAATAAATATTGTAAAAATAAATTCTAGAAAATTAATAAACTTTTTAATAGAAAATATAAATACTCTAAATATTGCATATTTATCATTAATTGTATGTGCTATTCTAGCAAAATTAAATATTGACAATTTTACGGACAAAGAATCAATAAAATTAATTATAGTGTTATTTGTTATTTTTATAATATTGTTTTCAATTATTATAAAATTAAAAAGTGAAGAAGATTTTTTAAAAAGATCAAATAAAAAATTAATGGAATTTAATGAAAGATATGGGCAATTTTTAGATGATTATAAAATATATAAACATAATATTAAAAATAAACTAGTAGGTATGAAAACATTTGGAAATAAAAAAATTAATGCCCTAATTGATGATTTATTAGATGAAGAAACAACGTTTAGCATAAAAAATAATAATTTATATTCAATTCCAAATGGAATAAAAGGTATTGTTGCTGAAAAATTATATAATACAAAAATCAATGTGCTTATTGACAATAAAATAAAAAATGATCCATTTTTATCCTTAAAGCCAAAAGAGTTTAATAGTATTTCAGAATCTATCGGAATATGTTTAGATAATGCTATTGAAGCTAGTTTAGAAACCGATAATCCTACTGTAGTTTTAAATTTATATGAAGATAAAGAATATATTTATATAAAAACAGGGAATAATTTTAGAAATAATATAGATATTGATAACATAGGAAATAAATATTATTCAACTAAAAATAGAAATAGTGGATTAGGATTATTTTCAATAAGACAAAATAAAATAATAAAAGAAAAAATAAATATTATTAATGATTTTTATTATATAGAATTAAAAATAAAAAAGCACGCTAATTAAAGCGTGTTTTTGCGTTATTATAGCATTTCTTCAGGGCATTCAGTTTCACCCCAAAAACCTATATAAGTAAATGTAGAAACACCATTATTAACTACTTTAGCTAAAGCAGATAATGCATTTGCAAATAACATAGCCATTGTACTACTCCTCCTTCCTAGTTTAAACTTCTATATTAAAATCATTTAAACCAATGGTTATTTTTTCTTATAGAAACGATAATTTCTATAAGGCAATTTAAAAATGTAATAAGTAATCGGACACATACAAATTAAGTTAAGTAATAATGTAACAGTAATAATTTCTTTAAAATTATAGTAATTAGTAAATAAAGCAAAAATAATATAAATAGTTGCAATAATCATAGAAATAAGCTTATTAACTTTTCTTTTTTGGGCATTTATTAAAGGTCTTGCTTTAGTATCTGCAGGAGCCCATAATAAAATTGCTATTAATCCTAAAACATAAGAAATATACATAAAGATTAATGGAAAATCTAAATAAGTAATTATTAAAGGAAACAAAATATAAACTGATAAAGAAATAATCCAACAATAAATATTTTTTGTCGCATGAATACCAAAAGTAAATCCTCTCAATAAAGAATACAAGATCAAAGTTAATAACGTAACTTTAAAAGTATGTAAAAATACAGACAAACATAAAATTACAAAAGTTTTAGTAAGAAAAGAATACAAAGATTCGAGGGTATATTTAAAAATCTTCTCTTGCTTTTCACTACAAGCATTGTTTCTTTTTAAATAATTAATTGAATGTGTGACAAATACTTCCTTCACAAAGTCAAATCCCTTCTTTTATTAACGCAACAAAACTATGATACCATTTAAAACTCTAAAAATTTTAAAAAAATCTTTGATTTAAGAAAAATGATTTTAAAATTCTTAAAAATGTCTAAATTTGGTTCAAAAAATAAATTTTAAACAAAAAAGTAGTACTTTTAGACAAAAGCTTGGACAAATTAGTAGTAAAAAATTTATTCTTAAAAAGGCAAAGAAAACAATGCTGTATTAAAAACTTTGTCGACAGTATGTGTTGTTGCAGCATTGAAACAATAGGTAGTATTAAGTAGTAAAATCAAAGAAGGAAAGAGGTGTAATTATGTGTGGTAAAGTTAAGTGGTTTAATAACGACAAAGGTTACGGATTTATTGAATGTGACAACTTAGAAGATATTTTTGTACACTATTCTGCAATAGTGAAAGAAGGCTACAAAACTTTAAAAGAAGGAGATATTGTTAATTTTAAATTAGTTGAAACTTCTAAAGGCTTACAAGCTATTGATGTAAGTTGTGCTGAATTAACTACTGTTTAGTAGTTTTTTATTTTTTTAAAATATGTTATACTTTCTTTAAGGAAGGTGAAATATGATAATTAATATTCGTGGGGACAAAGTATCAATAACGAAAGCAATGAAAGACCAAATTGAAAATAAATTCATGCGTTTAGAGAAATACTTTGACGAGCCAAGTGCAATTACGGCTCATGTAAATATTAAAATAACCAATCAAACTCAAACGATTGAAGTAACAATTCCGACAAGTAAGTTTACTGTAAGAGCTGAAGAAAGTCATGAAGATTTATATACAGCTATAGATTTAATTATTGATAAAATAGAAAGACAAATACGTAAAAATAAAACTAAGTTACAAAAAAAATATAAAAATGTTGAACCAATTGATTTTAATTTAGATTGGGAAGACAATGAAGTAGAAGAAGAAAGTAAAATAGTTAAAAGAAAAAGCTTAGAAATGAAACCAATGGATGAAGAAGAAGCTTTAATTCAAGCAGAACTTTTAGGTCATGATTTCTTTATCTTTAAGAATGTTGATGCTGAGTGTATATCAGTAATTTATAAAAGAAAAGATGGCCGTTTTGGTATTATTGATGCGAAATAGATACAATTTGTATCTATTTTTTTAATTTTTTAATTGAGAATAAAGACTTTAATTAAACTTTATGCTATAATATCCTTTATGGAAGGTGAAAAACAACATGGGATTTTTAAGAAAATTAATTGATTCAGAATATAAAGAATTAAAAAGATTTGAAGGAATTGCAGATAAGATAGTAGCATTAGATGAAGAAATGCAAAAATTATCTGATGAAGAATTAAAAGGTAAAACAGAGGAATTTAAACATCAATTAGAAAGTGGTAGTACTCTAGAAGATATTATTGTACCTGCTTTTGCTGTTGTTAGAGAAGCAGCATGGCGGGTTATAGGTGAAAAACCATACTATGTTCAAATTTTGGGTGGTCTTGCTATCCATTATGGTAATATTGCTGAAATGAAAACTGGTGAAGGTAAAACTTTAACCGAAACAATGCCAACTTATTTAAATGCTTTAACTGGTAAAGGAGTTCATATTGTAACTGTCAATGAATTCTTAGCTAAACGTGACTCTGAATGGATGGGAAATATTTTCCGCTTTTTAGGATTAACTGTTGGACTTAATTTAAGAGATTTATCGCCAAAAGAAAAGCAAGATGCTTATAACTGTGATGTTTTATATTCTACAAATAACGAAATAGGTTTTGACTATTTACGTGATAATATGGTAGCACGAAGCGAAGATCGTGTTCAAAGACCTTTATATTTTTGTATTGTCGATGAAGTAGACTCTATCTTAATAGATGAAGCCAGAACTCCATTAATTATTTCCGGAGGTCAAGCTAATTCTAATAATTTATATGTTGAAGCTGATAAAGTTGCCAAAAAATTAAAAGAAGATACAGATTATACTGTAGATGAAAAGACTAAAAGTGTTTCTTTAACTGAAGAAGGAAGCAAAAAAGTTGAAAAGTTTTTTAATATTGCTAATTTATATGATTTAAATAATACTAATTTAGTTCATCATGTTAATCAAGCGTTAAAAGCTAATTACGGATTTAAAAAAGACAAAGATTATGTTGTCAATGATGGTCAAGTAATTATAGTTGATCAATTTACTGGACGTTTGATGCAAGGGCGACAATATAGTGATGGATTACACCAAGCTATTGAAGCTAAAGAAAATGTTACAATTAATGTAGAAACTAAAACTATGGCGACAATAACATTCCAAAATTTATTTAGAATGTATGAAAAATTATCTGGTATGACCGGAACAGCTAAAACCGAAGAAGAAGAATTTAGAAATATTTATAATATGTATGTAATTCAAATTCCTACAAATAAACCTATAGCACGGGTTGATTTACCAGACTTAGTTTATGCTACTGCTAAAGGAAAATATAAAGCAATTGTAAATTGTATTAAAGAAATTCATGCTACAGGACAACCAATCTTAGTTGGTACAATTTCTGTAGAAAATAACGAATATTTAAGTAAATTATTAACAAAAGAAGGCTTAAAACATGAAGTTTTAAATGCCAAAAACCATGAACGTGAAGCTGAGATAATAGCCAAAGCTGGTACTAAAAATGCTATCACAATTGCTACCAATATGGCAGGTCGTGGAACCGATATTAAGTTAACTCCAGAAACAGTTGAATTAGGTGGACTTTATGTAATTGGTACAGAACGTCATGAATCAAGACGTATTGATAACCAACTTCGTGGACGTAGTGGTCGTCAAGGAGATGTTGGTACTAGTCAATTCTTTGTTTCTTTTGATGATGATTTAATGCGGATGTTTGGTACAGATCGAATTAAACAAGTTGTTCAATCACTTGGTATGACAGATGATCAAGCAATTCGTTCTAAAGCTATTACAAGAAGTATTGAAACTGCTCAAAAAAAGGTTGAAGGAAATAACTTTGACATGCGTAAAAGTTTGTTAGATTACGATAATGTTGTAAATGAACAAAGAACTATTATTTATGAAAGACGTAATGAAATTTTAGATAATGAAAATATTCATGATTCTGTTATTGAAATTTTTAAGAATACAATTTCTAATTTAGTAGAAGATCACATAGAACCAGAGGGTTATTTAACAGAAAATGATAAAAGTGAAATTATCGAATTTATTAATACTAATTATTTAAAAAATAAAAAAATGAATGTTGAAGATATTCTTGATAAAAAAGATGCTGAAATTAAAGAAATTTTAACAGATAGAATTCTTAGTGATTATGAAAAGAAAATTAGTATTGCCCCAAATTTTCATGAATTTGAAAGAGCTATTTCTTTACGTATAATCGATTCTTTATGGATAGATCATATTAGTGCTATGGAACATTTAAAAGAGGGAATTATGTTACGTGGTTATGGTCAAGTAAATCCTCTTCAAGCTTATACTATGGAAGGTTTTGAATTATTTGAAAATTTACTTGATAAAATAGATCAAAATATTGCTGAATTCCTACTTAAAGCTAATATAGAACAAAACTTAGAAAGAAAACAAACTATTAAAGGTAATGCTAATGATGGCAAAGAAAAAGCTAAAAGTACACCTAAAAGAAATACTCAAAAAATAGGTAGAAATGATCCTTGTCCTTGTGGCAGTGGTAAGAAATACAAAAATTGTTGTGGAAAATAATCTCATAAGTCCCTATAAACAAAGGGATTGTGAGATTTTTCTTTTGAAGAAAAAATTAATAAAAGTAGCAAAATTATTTAAAATGTTCCTAAAATGTGCACAAAAAATTAAATTGTTCCCAAAAATATCTTTCAAAGCCTTTAAAATCAAGAAATTTTGAATGGGAACATTTTATGATAACAAAGTAAATCGACATTTTTGTTGATTTTTTTTGTTATTATTTAAAAATTTTTTTATTTATGACATTCTAAGATTTGTCAATAATAAAATTTTATGATATTATAGGCATTACAAAAAGACACGAGATTTCTAAAT